>JAAXID010000142.1:0-12867 GCA_012270545.1 Anaerolineae bacterium
GTATAACGGGAGAGCCCCCGCAGGGCAAAATACCTGGGAGCGGGGAGTGTCTAATGGCTGGACTCTGCTTTTCCAACCCCATCCCCGGCCCTTCTCGCCATCTCTATGGCGAGCATCCCAAGCATTGGAGAAGGGAGTTCTCTAGCGGGTTTGCGCTAGTGCCATCTTTACTTCACCTCCTCGAAATTAGACACTCCCTAAACCGCTTGGGCCATTCCGCTCCTCAGCTTCTTGCGGGGTCATGTAGGTCGCGTAGACACTGACCGCCGACATTGACCTACAGTGGGATGTGACACAAAGGAGTCTCAAACATGAACAAACAATTGGAAGGCAAAGTCGCCGTCATCACCGGCGCCGGGCGCGGCATCGGACGCGGCCTCGCGATCGGGTTCGCCGCTGAGGGCGCCAGAGTCGTCTGCGCCGCCCGCACGCAGCCACAAATTGACGAAACCGTCAGCGCGATTCACGCCGCCGGCGGCAAGGCCATCGCCCTCCGCTGCGATGTCACCGACGCGGCCGCTGTCGAGCGCCTCTATGCCGAAGCCCGCTCCTACTACGGTCGCGCCGATATCGTGGTCGCCAACGCCGGCGGCAACTTTTCGCGCCAGTCGGTCGAAGAAAGCGACATCGCCGACTGGGAGCTGACCGTCCGCGTTAATCTCATCGGTGTCTACTACACCTGCAAATACGCCATCGCGGATCTGAAAAGGAAGGGCGGGCATATCATCGTGGTTGGCTCTGGAGTCGGCCACCGCGTCGTCGATACGGCGCACTCCGCCTATGGCGCCTCCAAGGCGGGCGCCTGGATGCTCGTCCGCGCCCTGGCGGCCGAGCTGCGCCCCTACAATATCTGCGTCAATGAGTTGATTCCAGGTCTGGTTCAGACGGCGATTACCGCGGACATCAATCGTTCAGACGATGCGCCCTTCGGCGTCGAATGGTTCAAGACGCCAGCCGATGTCGTGCCGCTGGCGCTCTTCCTGGCGACTCAGCCCCTGACTGGTCCCACCGGCCAAAGCTTCAGCCTCATGCGTCGCGATTCGCAGTAGGATTGGTAGTACCCCTGAATAGGTACGAATGTAGGGGCGAGCCATTGGGTCGCCCGAACGCGTATTGTTATGAATACGGGCGACTCACAGAATCGCCCCTACACCAATTGTGTCGGCGCCATTTCATGCGAAGAAAGACTCCATGCCCTCATCGATCTCGGTGTACTCGGTGATTAAAATCCGTTAGCGTACCGCGATTCGCAGTGACGCTATTTCTTCACCCGCGCGAACAGCGCCTTCAAATAAGCCGCCTCGGGGAAGGCGATCGGATGATCCAGTCCGTGACCGGTCTTCTCGATGATCTCCAGCTTGTACCCGGATACCAGCGCCGACCGCTCCACCAGTTGAAAGAACATCTCGGCATTGATTCGGCTTGAGCAGGAGGCCATCACCAGCAGGCCATCGTTCGCCAGCAGTCGCAGCGCCATCTCCACCAGGCGCCGATAAGCCATCACGGCCTTGCGCATGCTGGCGCGGCTATTGGCGAAAGCGGGCGGATCGACGATCACCATATTGAACTTGCGCCGCGCCTGGATCAGCTGCATCAAGCCGGCGAAGGCATCGCCGGCCATGACATCAATTAACTTGGCGTCGAAACCGTTGTTCTCCACATTGATCTTCAGCGTCTCCAGCGCCGGCTCGCTCAGATCCAGCGCCGTAATCGTCCGCGCGCCGCCGTCCAGCGCATACACCGAAAAGCCGCCGGTATACGAGAACACATCAAGCACACGCTGCCCCTTTGCCAGTTCGCGCACCTTCTGCCGATTATCCCGCTGATCGAAAAAGAAACCGGTCTTATGCCCTTTCCGTACATCCGCCTGAAACAGCAAGCCATTTTCCACAAATTGGGCCGGCGCAGCGCCAATATCGCCAATCAGCTGCTGCCCATCCTCTAAGCCATAAAGCTTGGCGACATTAAGCCGGTCCGACTGCAGCGCGCGGCTCAATCGCAAGACCAGATTGTCGAAGACGACGGCGTCCTCCAGCGCCCCGATCAGCGCTTCCAGGTGCGGCAGCCAGGCGGTCGTATACAATTTCATCACCAGCGTATCGCCGTAGCGGTCGATGATGAGCGCCGGGAAGCCGTCGCTCTCGCCATAGACGAGCCGGTAACCGGTACTGCCTTCTTTGACCAGTGGCTGCCGTTTCGCCTGCGCCGCCTTCAGTTTCTCGGCGAAGAATGCTTGGTGAATCCGCGCCGGCTGCAGCGCCTGCAAGACTTTGATACGGATCGGCGAGAGCGGATCATACAAGCCCACCGCCAGAAAGTTGTTCTTCTCCCGATCGTAGATGACCGCCAGGTCGCCGGCGTTGCCCAGATGGCTCTGTCGCAGGATCGCGTCTTCAAAGACCCATGGGTGTCCCTGCCGCAGCGCTCGTTCGGCCGCGCCCTTGACCCGCACCGAGATATTCCTCTCGGCCGCCGTCGGCAGCCTGCTGTAATCAATCATGATTCGCGCTTTCCCGCTAGGCGCCGGCTAATCCGCTGGACCCGATTCTTCCACTAGCTTGATCCTGAGCTCGGCCTCTTCCAGCAGCGCTTGGCAATGGGCGGAGAGCTTCTGCCCTCGCTCGTATAGCGCCACCGATTTCTCCAGCGGCAATTCGCCGCTCTCCATCCGCGCCACCAGCGCTTCCAACTCTTCGTAAGCTTCTTCGTAGCTCAGATTGGCAATGTCATCCATCAGTCCTCGACCCTGACTCTGATCCGGTCTCTTGCTAATTGTACGTTTAATCGCTGATCCCTGCTGACCTGCGCCGCCTCGCGGATGAGCGCGCCGCCTTCATCGGTGACCAATGCATAACCCCGCGCCAGAATATGATCGGGGCTGGCTGCCGCGAGCGCTTTTTCGCTGCTGGCCAGTCGATCGCGCAGCCGCTCCAGTTTCAACACCGCCGCTCGCGATAGACGCTGCCGTCCCCCAGCCACATCACGTTGCGCTGCCGCTATCAGCTTGCTTGGCGTGACGAATCGCAGCCCGCTCTGCAGTCGCCCAAGATCGCGCGCATTCTCGGCGAGCAAACTGCTCAGCAGGCCCGTCAGTCCCGCCCGCAGCCGATCCAAATCCAGCAGCAGATCATCGCGGTTCGGCGTCGCCAATTCGGCCGCGGCTGACGGCGTCGGCGCCCGCAGATCGGCGACGAAATCCACTATTGTAAAGTCAATCTCGTGCCCCAGGCCACTGATCACCGGTATGCGACTGGCGGCGACAGCCCGCGCCACGCCCTCGTCATTGAAGGGCCACAGATCTTCCAGCGAACCGCCGCCGCGCGCGATGATGATCGTGTCGATATCGGCGCGCCGATTGAGCCATTCTAGCGCCTGTATGATCTGTGGTGGCGCTTCAGTCCCTTGCACCAGCGTCGGACTCAAAACGACTTCGGCAAGCGGAAAGCGCCGGCGCAGCACATTTTGCATATCGTGCCAGGCGGCCGCCGTCGGCGAGCTGACAACGCCGATGCGAGCGGGGAAGGCGGGGATCGGCTGTTTCCGCGCTGGATCAAACAAGCCTTCCGCATCCAGCTTCGCCTTCAGCGCTTCGAATTGCCGATGCAAGTCGCCGATGCCGCCGGCCGCCTCAATCGCATCGGCATAGAGCTGATACTCGCCGCGCGCCTCGTAAACGCTCACCCGCCCATGTACCCGGATTTCGTCGCCCGCCGACACTTCGATCCGAACGGTCCGCGCCGCGCCGCGAAACATCACACAGCGCAGTTGCGCGTCGGCGTCCTTGATGGTGAAATACCAGTGGCCCGAACGCGCCTTTGTCAGATTCGAGATTTCGCCCTGCACCCAAACATCGGCCAAGACGTTGTCCGAATCGAAGAGCTCATGGATGTAGCCTGTGATCTCGGATACGGAAAAAGTTTGCATGGCATATCCCGTTGTGATGCCGCGCTTCGACCGTTACAATTATCCCAGATTTCGCAATTATCGTGAGGTGCAGCCATGGCATATCTCAACGAAGCGGAGCGCCGCTCTCTGCTCGACGATCTCAGCGGCATGCGACTCTGGCGCGCCAAATTCAAGCTCCGTTTGCTGGATCCCAAGGGGCGACTGCTCTACTTGCGCAACGTGCAGCAAGCCGGCGAGTGGCACACCAAATACATCCTGGAAAGCCTGGGTACGCAGGTTACGCTTGTCGAAGTTAACCACGCCGAGAACAATTTGCCACGCAATAAACAGAAATTCGAATTCGTCAACGTCATCGTCGAACCCACCGCGGACAACCTCAGCTAGATTGCTGGGCAATTCTCTTAATCACTGCCGCATCGGAATCCAAATCTGTAGGGGTGGCCTATCAGGTCGCCCGCCAGCCCACAAATCTCTGTGCCGCTGTGGTAAAAGTGATCAGTGCTCCCCATGCTGATGCAGCGGATTATGCTCGTGATAGATCCCCTGCCGGTGCATCAGCTGATGCAGCCGATTGTGCGCCGCCTCAATCGCCGCCCGTATCTTCTTGTATTGCTGCGCCGCCGGCCGTGGCGCCAGCGTATCGACGTACGCGATCGCCCCTTCGATCTGCTCCAGCACCGCAATCGCGTCTTCCCGCTTGAAGGGACGCGCGCCAGCAACCCGCACTTGCACACAGCTGCTGTGCGCCGCAATCTCGCCCTGACGTCCACCGTGGCTGCCCCGCACGCGCAAGGCGATCCAGGTCGACTCGCTGATATTGACGCGGCAGTTGTCTGAAGCGGACAGCGCGCCATCGACCGCCTGAGACTCAACAGCGAACCCGCCGACCACTACTTCGATCTTTTCGATGGGCATAGCGGTGGAAGCCACCCGCCACGACACATCTACTGTCCCACCGCCGGCCGGCAAATCCAGCCGACTGCCCGGCGACAAGCCCTCAACCTCCAGCTCCAGCAGCGGACCTACCGTCACAAAGGTATTGCCCAACTTAACGGCCGCCATCCAATTCTCGTAGGTGAAATCTCGCTCATTCAAATGGGCGTAGGTGCGGATGCCGCCCAGCAGCGACGCCGCGCTCATCTTGTCCGACCCGCCGACCAGCGGAATCTGATAACCCAGATTGAGATAGCGATACCAATCCAGCAGTCCGAAAGGCGTGATCTGCGTATCAAAGGGATTGAAGGTCATCATCTCAATCGCGTGAACCAAACCGAGCACGATATCGGCGGCGCGCTCCGCCTGCGGATTGGGCGCATGCGGCAGCACCACCAGGCCGTCTTGTTCGATGCAGCGCTCCGCCCATTCGGCCATGCTCAGATCCAGCGCATCGCCAATCGCCGATTCCGATGGTCCGCCGCTGCACAAGGGCTGAATCAGCGCGCCCGAATAACCGAGCAGCGAGATATGCCCCAGCACTTGCATGCGATTCTCCGTGCCCACGCGCACCAGAAACTCGCCATCGCCGCCGAAATCCTTCGCGCCCAGGGTCGTCCGCCCGTCAAAATCGCTCACGTTGCTGAACATCTCGCCCCATTGGCTCGCCAGTAAATTGACGACATTGACGCCTTCGGCCGAGCCCTCGAGCAGCGCCGTCTGTGGACTGAGAAAATGCACGTGCGTGTCAGCCGAGACCCAGCCGCGCTCGCCCCAATCGAGCAGCTTCTCCAGCGTGAAGTTGATCTCGTCCGTCTCCGCCGTCACCTCGAAGCTAGTGCGAATCGGCTTCATCTCGTAGCCGCGACTGATCTCGACGAAGACCTCACCCAGCGGCAGCTCCACTTCGCAATGACCGGGGATGTAAGCGTATTGATTCAGCCCGTTGACGAACTCGCCGTAGTTGTCTTCAAACCAGTAGGGGTTGACGCGCCGATGATTCCCGCGCGGCGGCAGATATTCGCCATTTGCGCCATGAAAATGAATCCGAACCGCCAGCTCACGTCCGTTTTCATCGGTCACTTTGACGCGCGCCAACTGTCGCGCTTCATATGTCCATACCGACCAGCCATCGGATTGGCTCAAATCACAGGCCACCAGTTCGCCATCCACGGTCTCCAAGTACAGCTTCGCCTGCGGATGCGCTGCGTACTCGATGATCGCCGCAGTTTCCGAGCGCTGCGGCTGCGCATTCGTCGCCTCGCTGAACCAGGTTTCGCGCTCGTATTCAAGCTGCGCCCGTGCCGAAATCACACTGCCGAGATCGATGTCGACGCCGTCCAGTTCGCCAATTGCATTAAACGCAACCCCAGCCGGCAGCGCTAGCACCAGCTTGCGCCGCGTGTACGCTCTCAGCGGATGAGCTTCAACTTGCGTCGCGCTGATGCCATAGATCAGGATGCGCTCACCTTTGCCCACCAGCCGAATTTCGCTGATCGTCTTGTCGGGCTCGGGGTTGGGCAGGGCGTATAGCCAGATATGCTCCGGCGCGGCATCACGTCCGCTGCCATGGCGCGTCTCACCACGCCCGTAAGCGCTTGCGGGTATTCGCCCCAAATCGATGTTTTCCGATGCGCTGCGGACCACCGTGTCCTGCGTATGTGGTACCGCCTCGAAGGCGCTGGCGCCCCAGACGATCCGTGGCTGCTGAATGGCGAAACGCCGCCGAATCGGCGCTGTCGTCGACGTCCCGTCGGCATAATGAAGCGCGTATTCCGCCACCAAATCGCCCAATTCATTGCCGAGCGTAACGCCGTCCCCGACTCTCCCGCCCTCATAATCATCGAGGTCGGCCGGTAATTCAGGTGTCTTATCCTCAACGATATGGGCGATTACAAGGTAACTGGCTCGAAGATCGCCAGTCGCGATGCTGACTTCGCCACCATCCAGCAGAATCGCATTCGCTTGTCCCGCCTTGCCAAAGTTGAAGGGAATGCCGCGGTAGCTTTGATCGCCAAAGGCTTCGTCTTGGCGCAGCTTCAGCCGCTCATCCAGCGTCGCGCGGTCACAGTTAAAAGCCTTATCAAGGGAAATAGGGGTAAACAAATCCGAAGGTGGGGCGACCATGGCTTCGAGCTCCCTTTTAGAAGTCACATGGCGTTATTCTAGCGTGAACGCGGGGAAGGATTCCACAAATGCGACGGACAATACGCGCAGCTTGGAGGTCGATTAACTCAATCCATCACCAGCTCAAAGTCCGCGCCGCCCAGCACGCGCCCGTTCACCTGTATTTCCAGCCGCTGCCGTCCCGGATAATACTTCCGTGTGGATATCGGTCTGATGGCGACTCGCTTGCTGATTGAGGTGGTTTCGCCAGCGGGCAATCGCATCTTCTTCAGCTTGAACACTTTCGGCGCGGTCGAGCCGTTCGCTTTAAGAAAATGCGCCACGAAGTCGATCATCAGGTTCTGCGCCTCAGCACCGATGTTGCGCAGTGAGAAGCCAAATTCAAGCTCGTTGCCAAACTTCAGTATCGCCGGCGCGAGCCTCAGGTTGCTCAGCTCGACCGACGCCGGCCCATATCCCAGGATCGCCAGCGCCCGTTGATCGCCTCGCTTCACCAGCGTCCGCAGCGCGTGACTAATCAGCCAAATCCGCTCGTCGCTGGCGCCGCTCATCCACGATGCCATCCGCGCCAAAAGCAGCTCCGGATGGTCTTTGCCGATGTCGTTGAGGTGATTCGCGGCAGAGCGCCGCACATATAGCGAGGGGTCATCCTTCAAGTGTTCCAGCAGCGCCAATGTAGGCGATGGATCGGCGATTATGTCTCGCAGTTGAGCGCCCCAAGGCAAGCGCGGCCGGCTGCCTTCGCTGGCCAGGCGCCGCACATGTTCATCGTTGTCCTTCACCCATTGATGCAGACGGGCCATCGTTAGCTTCGGCTCATGCGCGATCAAGGGGCGGAGGGCAAATTCGCAGGAAGAATAGCGTGTGACGATCGGCATTGCGTCCAGCGATTCCTTCGGATGTCCCAAGCCATAACGCTCAATGAAGCAGGGTATCGCCATCAGACGCAATCCCGCGTTCTCTATTGGTTCGAATCCACCTTCGTCGTCCAGGATCTGCAGCAGAATTCCCAGCGCAGTCGGATAATCGTCCGGCAGATATTCCCGCAGCGTTTTGGCGATGAGCAGCGTCCGCGCCTTTAGCTCAAGCGAATCGAGCTCTGCTGTTACTGCGGAGACAAATGCGACCGAGTCAAACTCGGGATGAACACGGCAGATGCGCTCAGCAATCTGCGCTACCAGTTCCTCGTTTATGAAGTTCTTCAGCAGCGGAAACTCTGCCATGTCAGCTTACTCAATTAGCGAAAATGTAGGGACGACCGGCGGTCTTGTGGGTGTCTACGCGCCCTATCAAGTCGCCCGCCATTTCTCCACGATTCCGCTTAACCCGACCCCGGATTCGCGCTCTGCCAAAAGGCCACCCGATTCCCCGTCGGATCAAGAAACATCCCTAGCGCGCCATAGCCCGGCACCTCTTCCCGCGGCAGAATTATCGTTCCGCCCAGCTCCGGCACTCGCGCCATATCGGCATCCAGGTCATCGCTGTGGAAATACAAGATCACATCGCCGGGTTTCATCCCGTCGCCCAACTCCGAAAGCGCCACGTTCATGTTGTTGCCGAGGTTGAACAAGGTATAAATGAAGTCGGGACCCATTGGTACGTCCGTTGGCTGCCATCCCAGCAGCGCGTTATAAAACGCCTTCTGCGCATCATTGTCCGCCGACGAAATCTCGATATGAACTATTGGACGCATGATATGTTCTCCTTCCTATTGTGGTTTTGGTCTTCTCGAAGAGTTTAGATTGTTTGTTCTAGCCTTGTCAAGCCCCTGCTTTAGATGTTCGCCGCTCGCTTCCGGGCAAATCCAACGCACCTTTCGCCCCTATCTTGCGTATACTGGTATAGGATTCGATATCATCTGAAGCATAATCCGATACAGCAATTCGAGGTGGATAAATGCGCGTCATTGTGCATACGGGCAAGGGTGGAGTTGGCAAAACGAGTATCTCGGCGGCGACCGCGCTGCGCTGTGCCGAGCTCGGCTTGAAGACAATCGTCGTCAGCACCGATACGGCGCACAGCCTCGGCGACGCCCTTGATGTCGAGGTTGGTCCCGAAGCCAGGCAAATCGCCGAGAATCTCTGGGCGCAAGAGCTCGATACCCGCTACTCCATGCAGAAATACTGGGGCAAAATTCAGGAATACCTCGGCGCCTTTTTCAACCGCGAAGGCATCGCCAAAGTCAACGCCTCCGAAGTCACCATCATCCCCGGTCTGGAAGAGGGCGCCCAGCTGCTCTGGATCAGCGAATACTTTCAAGCCGACGAATATGATGTGCTCATCGTTGACGCCGCGCCGACCGCCGAGACGATTCGCCTGCTTAGCTTGCCCGATGTGACGCGCTGGTGGGTCGAACGTCTGATGCGCATCGCCCGCGGTCTTGACAGCGTTATCCGCCCGGTGCAGAAACTCTTCACCCGCGGCAAGAAAAACGACATCGGGATCGACATCGCCGAAAACGCCTGGGATCAGGTGCAGCTGCTCTTCGACACGCTGGATGGCGTGCGCGAGCTGCTGACTGATCCCGAACACGCCAGCATCCGTCTCGTCGTCAATCCCGAGCGCATGGTCATCCGCGAGACCCAGCGCACCTACACCTATCTCAATCTCTACGACTACGCCACCGACGCCATCCTGGTCAACCGCATCTTCCCCGATGAAGTGACTGATCCTTTCTTTAAGCGCTGGAAAGAGCGCCAGGCGGATAATATCGAGTTCGTGCGCGAAGCCTTCGGCAGCTTGCCACTGCTGAAAGCGCCACTATTTGGCGAAGAAATAGGCGGCCTCGAAATGCTGCGCCGGCTGGCCGATGAGTTGTACGGTGATCGCAACCCGGCCGAGCGCATGTTTGATGGCGTCGTGCACAAGCTCGAACAGCTCGATGGCGATTCCAGTTGGATGCTGCGCGTACCCATCGGCTTCGCCCAAAAGGAGCAGCTCGATCTCTATCGATCGCGCGAAGAAATCACGCTGAGTGTCGGTCCCTACCGCCGCAACATCGTCCTGCCCGATGAGTTGCAGCGCCTGGAAATCACCAGCGCCAAATTCGAAGAGAAATTCCTCAACATCCGCTTTGAGGAAGGGGCGTCTTAGGCTGATTGTTCGTCTGTGCAGTTGCCGAATGAAACGAGGGAGTAGGGCAGGGCGGTAGCGCCCACCCTGATAATTGCGGGATTAGTCGTCCAGCTCGACTCTGATTCTGCCGCTCTTGCTGCCGGCGCCACTGCCTTCGTCTTCTTCTTCGTCCGCCGACAGATTGGCGCGCGCTTGCGCCTCATGCTCCGCCTCGCCATGCGCATCGTGATCTTCCATCTCGCTGGCTTTCTTGATTTCGTCGATGGCGGCGTCGATTAGTACGCGAAATCCGGTGGCGAATTCATTACCCGCCGCTTGCGTATGCGCTTTGAAGCGAGGCGGCAGCAGCGATTCCATCGCCTTGCCGAATTCTTCCAGGCCGCGGCGCTGATGAAATATGAACTGTTCGAGCGGCGTCTGCCCCGCTTCGCCGGCCGGTTCCTCCGGCGCCGGATTCATGTCTTCGCTCATCGCATCGCTCCTCAATGAATTAGCGTCATCATTTCACTATACGCCCGACTGGCGTAATGGTTTCACACCTTCCGTAAGGGAAATTGTAGGGGCACTCTGTGAGTCGCCCGCCGCATCATCAGCCCGCTTCACTCTTCCTCCCGCGCCAACTCCGCCAACATAGCCAGATCCTTCCGCAGATTGCGCTCGCGCCAATACAGGCTGCCCAAAAGCGTCCCCAATATGACGAACACAGCCGCCAGCGCCAGCGCCAAATACTGCGAATTGTCCGGCGTGATGAAGAAGCCGAGCAGCGTCCGGTTGTAAGCGTCCGCCAGCGCCGCCAAATCGCCCGGCGCGCCTTCCTGCAGCGCCACATAGCTGTCATTGCCGAAGACCATGCCCATCGCCCTGGCGCCTTCGCCGGTGTAAACAAGCCATTCGCCGCTCGGTAAAATGGCGCGCTCCGCCTGAGCCAGATCACTCAGCGCGATTTCCGACAGTGCCTCGACCGCAACCGCGATTTCCGGCGATGCGTCCTCAAGCGAATCCTCCACCTGCGCCAGCGTCAACAGGGCGGTCCGGGCCGCCGGGTCCCGTTCGACAAAGCTGATGACCACGGCGCGCGCGCCGGCCGGCCGCGCCATCACGGAAGCCGTCGTCTCCGTATCGAGGTCGTAGACCAGCACATACCAGGTGCCATCCGCCAGATTGACCTTGTTGCGATAGGTCGGCTGCGGCACTTGCAAGCTCGTCAGCGCCGCCAGGTCGGCCTCGGCGGCCGCGATGGCATCACCAGTCGAAACAGTCGCCGTGCGGATCGTCGCCTTCGCCAGCTGGAACTGCGCGATGTCGCCCGTGCTCTGATCTTCCCACCCGTTGAGGATCGGCACGTTAAAAGCCCGCGTCTGAAAATAAGGCGTCGATGTCTCCTCGCCGTCTTCCGCGCTAGCGGCGCCGACAATGAGCAGCGCAAACAACAATGTCGCAATCGTGGCTGCTGTTTTCATCATCATCTACTCGCTGAGCACTCGTATCTTCAGGTGATTCAGCGCATCAAGCCGCTCTTCCAGCCGAACGCGGTGCCACATGATCGTGATCGGCATCAGCGTCAGCCAAAGCAGCAGGCTCGGCAGCAGTGCAATCACCACGCCGCTGGTCGCTTCGAAACTGCCTTGGGCATTCTGCGGGCTGGCGCCAACGATCACCGGATGGATAGTCTCCGGCACGATGCGGATGATGAAGAGCGTGATTAAGACCGTCACGAATGCGAGTATGCCATAGACTGACATGAAGGCGCGGCGCTTGGCCGGATCGTCAATGCCGGCGCGCAGCATCAGATAAGCGGCGTAAGTCAGGCACATGATGGCCGCCGATGTCAGCCGTGGATCCCAGGTCCACCAGGTATTCCAGATCGGCCGCGCCCAAATCGAGCCCGTCAGCAGATTGATCAAGGAAAAGGCCAAACCGACCTCGACGCCCGCCAGAGCAATCCGGTCCCATTTCTCGCTCTTGCGCGCCAGATAAAGCGCGCCGCCGACCACCGTCAGACCAAAGGCAGTGAAGGCGCCGAAAAACGCTGGCATGTGGATATAGAAGATACGTTGAATCTCGCCCTGTTGAATATCGCTGCCGGCGACAAATAGTCCCAAGACCAGCGTTCCCGCGAATCCCAAGATAGTGATGATCGTCAATAGTTGCAGCAATCGCGGCGGCGGGCTCGCTTCAACCCACAGATCCAGCGGCAGTGATTTCGTCTTTTCCCCCACTTTCGCCTCCGTAGTATCGTCAAATCTGCAAAATCTTAGCAATTAAGCGCCGAAATTTATAGGTTTGTGCAGGAAGATTCCGCTGCATTCCTGCGTCATTTTGTCACTCTTCCACTATGTATTCGTAGAGCAGCAGGCACAGAACCAGATAAATCACGCTGATAGCAGCCAGCATGCCCAGCGGGCTTTGCCATTCGCTTGCCGGCGCCTCGTCCAAAATGCCCGTAGTCGCGCGCACCGCCGTCAACAGAAAGGGCAAGACGATCGGCAGCAGCGCGATTGGCAGCAGCGCTTCACGCGCTCGCGTCTGAACCGTCATCGTCGCCAGCAGCGTTCCGATCGTGGCGAAGCCAAATATGCCGATCACCGTCGTGACGATGACCCAGCCATTCAGCAGATTAAGCCCGTACAGCATCGTCATCAGCGGCAGTAGCGCCAGCCCGACAATCAACGTGAAAATGAAATTGCCCAGCAGCTTGCCGACGAAAATCGCCGCGCGCGCGACCGGCGCCAGCAGCATCGCGTCCAAATTGCCTTGATCGCGCTCTTGCGCCATGCTGCGATTGAAGCCCAGCAGGCTGGCGAAAATCAGCGTCACCCACAGCAC
>JAAXID010000142.1:12874-17849 GCA_012270545.1 Anaerolineae bacterium
TAAATCTCGCTCATATCGCGGCTGCCGATTGCATCGTCGTAAGCGATTTTACCACGCGCCAAGACCAAGGCGCGTCCAGCGGCCGGCGGAATGCGTTCCAGTTGATGCGTGCTCATGATGATCGTGCGTCCCTCCTTAGCGGCGGCGTGCAATGTCTCATCCAATCGCTCGATCGCTGCTTGATCCAGCCCGCTATACGGTTCATCGAGCAGCAGAATATCCGGCTGATGCAAGGTAGCGCGGGCGATGCTCAAGCGCTGCTTCATCCCGCGCGAGAAGGTCCGCACCAGGCTGTCGCCTCGTTTGCGCAATCCAGCCGACCGCAGCAATGCTTGGATGCGCCGCTCGCGTTCAGCCCGGTCGATCCCATAAAGTTTGCCATAAAAGTCGAGGTTCTCCCGCGCGGTCAGATTCTCATAAAGCAGCGGACGATGCGCCACCAGGCCGATCTGCGCCCGAACCGCCAGCGCCTCGCGCGGCATCTCCCAACCGCCGATGCGAATCGCTCCGGACGTCGGTTTGCTCAAGCCGCTCAGCAGCCGCAGCAGCGTCGATTTGCCGCTGCCGTTGGCGCCCAGCAGCGCTACGAATTCGCCTTGCCGCAGCGTAAAGTTTAGGCTTTGCAGCACGGGAAGGCTGCCAAAAGCCTTGCTCAGGTTCTCAGCTTCGATGATGGCGCTATCGTCACTCATTGGGCGCCCCCATCAACTGCGCCAGTTTCGCCTTGAGCGCGCGCCGCCGGTGATGATAGAGATCATGGTTAACCCGCCCCTGGTCGTGATCCTCCTCCAAACGCGCCAACTCAGCCACCAGCCCCTCGATCTCGCCGCCGGTTTCGTCTTTTTGCCGCTTCATCAGGCCGATGGCGCCAAGAAGCGCCGCCGCCAAGGCGCTAACGCCGAGCAATAACGCCGGCAACGATTCGCTCGTGACGACCATACCGTCAGCGCCGCTCGTGGGATCGCCACTGATGCCGAAGCTGATCCGCGGATCCCGCTCCATTTGCAAGTCCGCGCTATATTTGCGTATTCCAGTGCCAGCGCCCGTTGCGACATTCTCTTGCAGCCAATCGCTCGCAACCCGCAGGTCATGCGAAAGCGTCACCGTCACCGCCGCATCGATCAGATTGTTAAAGGCTTGCTTGAATTGAAGGGCGCCAGCGTAGGGCAGCCAGTATTCCAGAATCACATCATGAACCTCACCGGGCATCACTGGCAGCGTGTCGATGGCCGAGTCGGGCAGCCCTTCCAAATCTTCGATCACGACATAGCGCCCCTGCGCGTCGCCGCTCAATAGCTTCGCGCCCTCGGGAAATTGAATCAGCAGCGCCGCTTCCCGGCCATCGTCAAAGCCGCGCCCGCTGGTATAGATGCGATCCGCGCTGTTGCGATAATTCAGAATCTGCGAGATGTAGAGACCGGCGCCCAGTTCCTCCAGCGTCACTGGCTCGATGAAGAGATCAATCCGCGCGACGCTGACCACCAGGGGATCGTTCGTCGCAGCGTAAATCGTGATGGTCTGGCCATCGTCTCCCCCCGGGGACACAGGCCGGCTGAATAGCCGCCCCTGGTATAGCGCACCCAGCGCATAGTCAAAGTCGTCCGACAATGGAATATCATCGAATTGGAAACTGCCCTGCGCATTCGCCTTCGTCTCGACGACGCGGAAGCCAATATCGCCGTTCCCGTAACGCAGCTGCACGATTGTATCAGCCGGCACAAGGCCACCCGCCGTGCCATGTAGCACGCGACCCTTGAGCGCGCCATTGTCTGCCCTATCGGTCGTTGTAGACAGCGAGGCCATCCGCGCATAGGCGGCCGCCGCCGCCGCTTCGGTATGGGAAAGCGCCGATCCGAACAGTTCACGATTCAGTTTCGCCGCGTATTCCACATCGCTGTAAACGGGCGGAATCACTGACGGCAGCTCGCATTCAGCGCAGCGTTCCCGCCAAACCCGTTCTCCTCTCGCCAACAGGTCGCCGTCGTATGCGAGCGTATAGCTGTAAAGCGCCAGATCCCAGCGTTCCGCCTCGCCGAGCGCATTCTCCCAGGGCGGCATCAAGTTTTCTATCCGACCCTTCGTGATGATCTCGAACCATTCCAGTGGCGACTTTGCCGCCACCTTTGCGCTGTCAGTCATATCAAGCGGCCGCTCGACGCTGCCGGCAAGCACCAGATCACCGCGTCCGTCGCCGCTGGAGCCATGACATTCGACGCAGCGCTCGGCGAAGATTCGCGCGCCATTGGCGATATCGGGCTGCCAGCTGCGTGCGACAGGTCTCGGGCTTGCGGTTGTCGCGCGTGGCGGTACTGTGGCGACGATCGCCGGCTCCCCACCCAAGCCGCCGCAGCCTGACAGCAGCCAGATGATCAATAAGAGCGCGGAGGCGAATGGACGCTTGATCAAGGCGCGTCCCCCTCAGCTGGCTCGCCCGGCGGGGACCTCAACCCCTCGCGGTAGGCGGCGACCGCTTCTTCAATCGCCCGATCAATCCGCGCCGCGTCGTCGCCGTCGGGGTTCTCGCCGCGCGCCAGTTGATCCCTTACGCGCAGCAGTCGAATGCCCCGCAGCGCCCAGACTTCGCGCTCCGCCCGGTAGTCAGCTTCGCTGATTTTGCCGGTGGCGAAGTCCTCATCCAGGTCGCGGATATTCGTCAGTACACGTTCGTAATAGGCCTCGACGCGGTCGCGTTGATGGCGCCGGCTGCTTTCCGCCACCCGCTCACGGCGCGCGGGAATCAGCAGCGGGCGCGCCACAATCGCTAAGGCGATCAGGCTCAATGCCAGCGCAATCAGTAAACCGGGAACGCTCATCGTTATTCCGCCAGCAGCGCTTCAATCCCCCCGCTCACATCGTCGTAACGGATGTTGCCGATGAAGAAGCGGCGCACCGCCCCGCGCCGGTCAATTAGAAAACTCTCCGGCGGCGCTTCAACGCGGTACAAGTTGGTCAGCTGCTCGCCGATGTCCTCGCCATTGGGATAGGTAATGCCGAATTCCTCGATGAAGTCGAGCGCTTTCCGGCGCGAACTTTCCAGCATGTTGACCCCGAGAACCGTGAAGCCGGCCGGTCCATAGTCGTCGTGGAGCGCCTGCAAATCGGGCGCTTCATCGCGGCAGGGCGGGCACCAGCTCGCCCAGAAATTGACCAGAATCACTTGACCGCGATAATCGCTCAAGTGAAAGGCGCGTCCGTCAAAAAGCGTGAGCGAGAAATCGGGCGCCGGACCGTTCGTCGGACGCGTCGCGTTTTGCCGCGAAAGCTGTAAGCCCAAGGCGATCGCCAGCGCCAGCACAGCCGCCAACAGCGCCAGTGAGCCCACGCTGAATCGATGGCGAACCGGCGGCTTAGGGCGACTCATGAACTCCAAAGGGTCGCTCTGATTCAGCATAGTCGCACCCTCAGCGCCGTCCCCGCACATCGTCTTCGAGCCGCTGACGATAGGCCTTATCGCTCAGCTCGCCGGCGGGGGCGCGCTCACTCTCGGGGCTCAGTCTAGGCTGCGCGCCAAATCGCCGAAATGTGAATACCCCCGCACCGATCGCCAGCGCCGTCGCCAGCAGCGGCATGATGACGGTCAACAGGCGCAGCAGCGGATCCTGCGGTATGCCGACGACATTATCCCCGAAGCGCGCCACAAAACTATCGATCACCTCTTGATCGCTGCGGCCCGCCGCCAACTGCGCCCGTATCTCCGCCTTCCATTCGACGCAGGCGAGCGTCTCGCAATCGTCCAGCGGGATATTCTCGCATACCGGGCAGTACATCCGCTCCGCCACCCGAATCACGTCATTGTCCGTCACGCCCCGCTCTTGCGCTTGTGTCAGCACGGCGCCTAGGAAAAGCGCGCAGAACAGCGCCAATCTCCGCGCGAATGAACTGGGGGAGCGGTTGCGCGGCGCTTCGACATCGGCGGCGGGGTAGATGAGGGCGCGGGTGGTCATGGGCGTATTATGGCATGGAATTTCAGCGCCGAGTACACCGAGAGAAACGAGGGCACGGAGGGAACTCAATCGTCAGTGGATTTGGGGCGGAAGGGGAGTTGAGCTAATTCTTCGACGATGTCGACCGTGCGCAGGCTGGCGGTGATGACGCGCTCGATGAGCTTGAGGATGTATTGCGGGTCAAAGCTCCACTACAACTCTCGAAGGATAATACTTGTACTCCCCCTTTCGATTGTGATATATTTAACTATCGGAAAATCTTGCTTATAACACAGTTCAAAAACCTGGTCTTGTCACGCGGCAGTCCTGTTGGAATGGAAGGCTTATGGCAACAGCAGAATCGACTACTAATCCAACGGCGATGAGCGCGCCGGTCGCGCGGGCGGCCGCCCGACCCAGCGTGCAGGTGGCGGCGCCCAGCCGGCGCGAGTTCCTCTACTATATCTGGGGCGCGTCGATAGCGCTGCTGCTGGGCGAGACTTCCGCGGGGCTGATCTGGTTCGCTTTTCCGCGCTTCAAGGAAGGCGAGTTCGGCGGCACCTTCGCTTTCAATCCGGAGGAGCTGCCGGGGGTGGGTACGGCGCCGACATCAGTGCCGGCCGGGCGCTTCCATGTGACGCGGACGACCGAGGGCTTAAGGGCGCTGTATGGCGTCTGCACGCATCTGGGCTGCCTGCCCAAGTGGGTGCCGACCAATAACCGTTTTGAATGCCCCTGCCATGGCTCGAAGTTCCAACTGAGCGGGAACTGGATTGAGGGTCCGGCGCCGCGCAATCTGGATCGCTTCATCACGACGGTGACCTATGCCGATGGCAGCACGGCGGAGACGCCGACCAATGGCGGGCCGATTCCGCTGGACCCCGACCGCGAGATTACGAGCATTCAGATCGATACGGGCGCGCGCATCATCGGCGAGCTGCACCCTTAGCGCCGCTGGCTTAACGACGAGGAGTTTCCATGACCATCCTCCCCTTCCCGTCCTTCCTCGATGACGTCAAGGAAAAAGGCTTCAAGAAAGCGGTCTTTGAAGG
>JAAXID010000073.1 GCA_012270545.1 Anaerolineae bacterium
TAGCGGGTTTGCGCTAGCGCCATCATTACTTCACCTCCTCGAAATTAGACACTCCCGACGATATACGCCCTTTGACAAATGGCGATATAATAGGGATATTCGGCGGCATGGGCAACATCCATCCGACGGGTCTCGGACGATTAAAGAAAACGCCCCGATCTGCTGCTAGGACGAAATCGCAATCAGTTGAGAAACGCCGGTTCTTGCGCCCACGGAACCGCGAGGCGAGGCGAACGGCTGTTGGACAAAGGAGGGCCATGATGATTGAAGACATACTTGATGAAGCAATCAGCAAAATGGAATCGACCCTTGCGGTCTTCCGCGATGAGCTCAGCAGGATGCGCAGCGGGCGGGCGAGCACGGCTTTGGTCGATCGCCTGATGGTTGACTACTATGGGCAGGACACGGAATTGCGGCAGATTGCGAATATCTCTACACCCGAAGCGATGCTGATCCTGATACGTCCTTATGACAAGGCGGCCGTGCAAAACATTGAAAAGGCGATTCAAATGTCGGATATCGGCGTAAATCCCAATGTCGATGGTGAGAACATCCGCTTGAACATGCCAGCCCTGACGCGTGAACGCCGTCTGGAACTGGTGAAGTTTCTCAATCGACGCATGGAAGATACGCGCGTCGCCATTCGCAATATACGCCGCTCGGCAAACAGCGATCTGCAAGATTTTGAGAAGGAAAAACTAATCTCGGAAGATGAGCGCAAACGGGGCGAGGACGAGGTGCAAAAGCTTACTGACAAGTTCATCGCTCAGATAGGCGAGCTCGGCGCCGACAAAGAAAACGACATTATGGCGGTCTAGCCGGTGTCTTGGCACTCCTGGCCGTGCCCGCAGCTTTTCGGAAGCATTGAGGAGTGAAATGGTCACCGGTGTACACGCTAGATGAAAGCTTGCTTGGGTATCGGCCTAGCCAACACGGGAACAGTTTATGACGTTTATCACGAAAGAATCCCGGCGGGAGCAAGTCGCTTTGCCGCCTTTGGATAAAGTGCCGGAACATGTCGCCATCATCATGGATGGCAATGGTCGCTGGGCGAGGCAGCGCGGTCTGCCGCGTTCGGCCGGTCACCGTCAGGGCACGGAGAATTTGCGCCACATCATCCGCGCGTCTGCCGAGTTCGGCGTACGCATCATGACCATCTACGCATTCTCGACAGAAAACTGGTCGCGGCCCCGGCGCGAGGTCATGCTGTTGATGCGCATACTGGAAATGGTCATCGACCGTGAATTGCAGGAACTTGATGCGGAAGGCGTGCAGATTCGCCACATCGGGGAGCTGGATGGCATCGAGGAGCGGCTGGCGCGAAAAGTGGTGGAGGCCTGCGAGTATACGCGCTACAACAAGCGCCTGATCCTCAATGTCGCCTTTAACTATGGCGGACGAGATGAAATCGTTCACGCGGTGCAAAACATCGTGCGCGACGGCATCGCGGCGGAAGAGATCACCGAAGCCACGATCAACAACTACATGTATACCAGCGATCTGCCCGACCCCGATCTGATCATTCGCACAAGCGGAGAGTTCCGCCTGAGCAATTTTTTGATCTGGCAGGGAGCCTACAGCGAAATCTATACCACCGAAACCTATTGGCCCGATTTCGGACGAAGCGCATTTTATGACGCGCTGATCGAATATGGCAATCGAAGGCGGCGATTTGGCAAAACCGATGATCAGATCGACGCCGAATACATTCAGCAGTCTTACTTCAAGGAGCGAACCGTTTGATGCGCGCCAAACGATTGGGACGTACGGAATTACAGCTGCCAGTTGTGGGCGTCGGCACTGCCTGGATCGGCGTGCCGACGCAGAATGACACGGTCTTTGATACGGACGACGGTCGCCGCCGACTCGATGAGGAACTCGGCGTCCGAACCCTCGTGGCTGCGATCGACGCCGGCTGCACATTCTTCGATACAGCCGTGCTTTACAATCGCGGCTTGAGCGAGGCGATGATAGGCGAAGCGCTGCGACAGCGCCCATCCGCTAAAGAGAAGATCACAGTCACAACGAAAGCGGGTCGCTGGTATGACCGCTATGATTTCAGCTACGACGCCATATTGCGCAGCGTTGACGAGAGCTTGGAGCGCATGGGCTTGAGCCGCCTCGAGATTGTCTATATACATGATGCGATGGGGCAGCCGATGGCTGAGGTGCTTTCGGATCGCGGCGCTCTCGGTGCCTTACGCCACTTGCAGGATCAGGGAATAATCAACTACATCGGCACGGCCGCAAATAATCCGCCGACCAATCTCGAATACATCAAGACGGGTGAGTTCGATGCTGCCGTCATCGCTGACTCCTGGAGCTTGATTAATCAGATAGCCGAGCGAGAGATCTTCGCTGAGGCGGCCAAGCATGATGTCGGTTTGGTCGGAGCGACGCCACTGGAACGCGGTTTGCTGGTGACGGGACCGCAAGAGAACACGAAGTACTTGAATCGAGTCTTTGGTCAGGATTGCCTCGATCACGTCAGCAAGATTCAGCAGCTCTGCGGGCGCTACGATGTGCCAATGATCGCTGTCGCTTTGCAGTGGTGTACGCGCTATCCGCAGGTGGCCTCCGTCATTCCGGGCGCCCGCCTTCCCGAAGAGGCGGAATCAAGCTTGGCGGCGGCGCAGGTCGATATCCCGGCTGAACTTTGGCAGGAACTGACGCCGCTGCTGAAACACTTTGATACGTCGGTTGACGTCTAACTGGCTTCGGCTTTTAACGATTCCGCGCTTTCGATGTCCGTTGCCCGGCCGATATCCGCCCAACCCAAGCCTTGTTTCAGCAGCAGCGCAAAACCCGCTATCGTGATCGGCAGCCAGATCGCAATGTGGACGACGACGGCGTAGG
>JAAXID010000198.1 GCA_012270545.1 Anaerolineae bacterium
GGTACGAAGCTAACCCTTAACAATGTCACAATTCATCATAACAGTGCTTTCAAAGGTGGCGGAATCTTTCACGATGGCAAGAATAATCTAAGCCTAAACAATGTGACATTTGCGTACAATCGGGCTAAGAAGAAGGGTAAGGGCAACGACATCTGGCCCGAACAATAAGCACCAAACACAGCAGCACAAATGACAATTCGGTGGCGGGCTGGCAAGTTAAGGACCAGCTTCGCCACCGCGCGCAATTTGTATCAGTCGGCAAGTCTTTTCAGCTGATTCTTGAGTTGATCCAAGGTTGCTTCCGCCGTGTAGCGGTCGACATCGGCCGCGCTCATCAGCCGCTTGACGGCTTCGTCGTGCCTGTCGTCGCCCATTAGCGCCTGCAGTTCCGTCAGGTCCAAGCCGGCGTCCAGCAGCAGTTTGCTGCGCTTGCGCTTCTCCTCAACCTGCATGAACTGATACATGCCGAAAGCGAATAGCGTCGCCATCAGCAGCAGGTTCACGACAATGAAGAGGACGAAGATCACGACTTCTCCTTCGGGTCTGCGCCTGGCGCCACCACCCGGCGACGCTCGCCACAGAATGTAACACCCGCGCAGGATCAGCGCAACTGGCGCCGAAGTTGCGCCTCAACGGCGTCGGCCACGCCCAGCCAGTGATCGGTATCGAGCAGGGCGACCTCCTCGTCGCTCCAAAAGGCGTAGGCTATATCGCGCGCTTCCGCCGTCTCCGGGTTTTGCCGGACGACTTGCCAAGCATCCATGCGCCGCCCGTAGTAGTGCTCAACCAATTCCGCCATGATCGCGTTCGCTGTCGCGCCCACCAGGTAGCCGATGCGCGCTGGCAGTGGACCCGGCTGCAGCGCATGCGCCAGATCCGACAGCGCCTTCATATAATTGGCCGCGCCTGGATACGCAAAGTCTTGTTGCGCCTCCGGCGGCAGACGCGCTGGCGCCGCGCCGGTATTGACCATCTGCATCAGTATCTGCCGCGCGAACGTCCCGTCGGGATAGTAATGCTCAAAGGTCTCCAGAAAGCTTTGCGCCCGCTCAATCGCGACCGCCAGCGCGGGATAAAACTCCATGTCCATGAAGAGCGTCTTCAGCAGAAACTGGCAGCGCTCGGGGTCGCGCGCTTCGGCCGCTTGGCGCAGCTTATCGATGGTCGATTGCTCCCTCATGGATGTATTCCGCACAGCTTATTCGCCTTGGCTCAACCATAACACGCTGTTTGTCGGCGGCAAAACGCATAGTTGGACCTGCCAGGCGAGCGGCGAGTCGGTTGGCAATTCGGCGCCGTCGGCTAGAATCGACGTGAATGCTGGTATAATGCCTGCAAACATGCGCAATAATCTGAAGGATTCGATAATGGCGATAGCATCTCCCGATATTCGCGTCGACCGAATCGCGGAATACCTCGGCGCTCAATCCGATTACCTGCTCAGCCACCGCTGCGAAACCATCCCGCGCGAGGACCTGGCGCTGCCCGGTCCCGATTTCGCCGAGCGCGTCTGGCTGGACAGCGACCGCAATCCGCAAGTTATCCGCAGCTTGCAGCAGATCTATGACAATGGCCGACTGGGCGGCAGTGGTTACGTCTCGATCCTGCCCGTCGATCAGGGCATTGAGCATTCAGCCGGCGCTTCTTTCGCTCCCAACCCGGCCTATTTCGACCCCGCCAAAATCATCGAGCTGGCGCTGGAGGGCGGCTGCAACGCGGTGGCCTCGACCTTCGGCGTACTTGGCATGACCGCCCGCCGTTACGCCCATCGCATTCCTTACATCGTCAAGGTCAACCACAACGAATTGGTCACCCATCCCAATACGCACGAGCAGATCATGTTCGGCACCATCCAGCAGGCCTGGGATATGGGCGCGGTCGCCGTCGGCGCCACCGTCTACTTCGGCTCGGAAGATTCCAATCGCCAGATGGTCGAAGTGGCGGAAGCCTTCGCCTTCGCCCATGAACTGGGCATGGCGACCATCCTTTGGTGTTATATGCGCAATCCCGCCTTCACGCTAAACGGCGTCAATCACGAATCCAGCGCTGATCTCACGGGTCAAGCCAATCACCTTGGCGTGACGCTGGGCGCCGATATCGTCAAGCAGAAGCTGCCGACGCAGAATTGCGGCTACCAGGCGCTCAACAGCGGCGATTCGTCCTACGGCAAGCTCGATGAGCGGATTTACAGCCAGCTTAGCAGCGACCATCCCATTGACCTGACGCGCTACCAGGTCGCCAACGGTTATATGGGCAAGGTTGGCTTGATCAGCTCCGGCGGCGCAAGTGGCGCGGACGACTTCGCCGAGGCGGTCAAGACGGCTGTGATCAACAAACGCGCCGGCGGCATGGGGCTGATCAGCGGGCGCAAAGCCTTCCAGCGTCCCATGGCCGAGGGCGCGCGCCTGCTCAACGCGATTCAGGATGTTTATTTGAACGTGGATGTCACGATAGCTTGAGAGGCCGCAGGAGAGATCTTGATGTAGGGGCGATTTACAAGGTCGCCCGCCCTCCATGTAACAGCCCCAGCACACCCATCGCCTCCGCCACCACAGCGCGCGCGATCCCGAATTTCTCCGCCAGTTCCGCCGCCGGATCATCTCCCAAGGCCTGATCCCGCCGCTCGCCGTCGACGAATTGCTGGGTGCAGAAGGGCCGCACATCGCTGTGGAAGCGCCACAACTGGTCGTCAACCACTTTATGTATGACGACTTCGTTTAGGAATTGCCCGCCATCATGTCGATAGTCGTGGATGCTGATGGCGCGGTAGTCGGCGTCAGCGACCGGCTCGTCGCGCAGCAGGAAGCTATGGACTCTGGGGTGACTTTCGCGCCGCAGTTGGTAGCGGTTGCCGCCCTGTGGGCTGAGTTTGTAATTCATAATGGGGCATTCGGCCTTCGTTTCCTTATTCGCGTTGATCGCTATGATGGTATAGAGGGGAAAGCCGACATCTACCAAGTATTTGCGCCCATCAAACAGAACGACAATCGCGCTGTGGCAGCCGATCGCCGCGCCCATATCATTGATTGTCAGATAGCCCTCATACCCGAGCCGGCGCAGCAGCCCGAAAAATGCGTAATTGCTCTCATAGCAGGTGCCGCCCGTGCCGTGAGCGAAATGACTCTCCCAGAAGTCAGCGCCCAGAATCGCACACGCTGACGCCTTCTCACGGCGGGCGCGGCGCAGGATCCGCGAGGCACTCTCCCATGGCAGCGCGCGCGTGTAACTCGCGACTAGGTGTTGCAGCGTCTCAAGCGTCCGCGGCGGCTGCGCAGTCATGCCGAAGTGTTGCAGAATCCGCCGGCATAAGGAAATTGGAATCGGCTCTGTTTCCGTCATCTGTCGCAGCTCTATACATTAATATGGCACATCATAACCGCGTCGACAGCGTTGCGACAGATGGGGCCAGGGAGGCCGACCGATTGTTGGCGACTCTGCGCTGATGCCGTAAAATCAGGCTGCCGCGAGCAAATGTATAGCAGGTCACTCTCCCATGCGCTACGCCGAGGTCGCGCTCAATGTGCCGGCGCGCAAGTGCTTCTCCTACCATATCCCGGAGGAACTGACCGGAAAATTGCGGTCGGGCTCACTGGTGCGGGTGGAATTCGGCGTGGCGATGCAGCCCGCCCTCGTCCTCGCTCTGCGCGCCGAAACCGACATCCCCGAAACCAAGCCAATCATCGAACTTCTCGATCCAGAGCCGGCGCTCTCGCCGCCGTATCTCGATTTGGCGAAGTGGCTCAGCGAGACCTGCCTCGCCCCGATCGGCGCCTGTGTCTGGCTGATGCTGCCGCCGGGCTTCACCGGCAAATCCGATCGGCTCTATCGCTTCCTGCGCGACGAGCTGGAAGCCGATCAGCCGCAGCAGTTGACCCTGGCCGGCGCCGAGCCCAAAGCTGAACTGCCGCTGCCGCGACGCCTTTTGGATTACCTTCGAGAGCGCGGTCCAAAGCGCGCCCGTCAGTTAAAGAGCGCCTTCCCCAAGCAGCCGGTTGAGCGGGTTCTGGAGCAGCTGGAAGAGGCTGGTATGATCGCGTCGGAGTCGGTTCTGGCGCCGCCCTCCGCGCGAGCCAAGACCGTGAAGCGCCTCTACCCCAACTACACTAGCGAAGACATCGCAACCTTGGCGGCAAAACTTGGCAAGCCCGTCAAGCATGCCGACCTGCTGGCGCTGATCGCCGAACGCGACGAAGACGCCATCGGTGTGGCTGACGCGCTTCAAGCCGTCGGCGCCAAAAACCGCAGACCGCTCAACAAGCTGATCGACGAAGGGCTCGTTTTCATCGAAGAAACCGAACATGGCGAACAGGATCTGATCATTCTTGAAGCGGCGCCGGAACGAGTCGAGCGCATGCTGTACACCTGGCGCGGCACGATCTATGCGGCGCAGGTTCTGCGCGAACTTCTCGAATTGCCGCAGCCGCCTTCAATGCCGGAAGCGCTGCGAGCAACAGGCCTGACCCGCTCGGCGATGGACAAGCTGATCAAAGTCGGCGCTCTCGAGTTGCGTGAAGAACAGATCTGGCGCGATTCGCTGCGCGACTTCGATTTCCTGCCGGACAGCGCGCCAAGGCTGACGCCGGATCAACAGACGGTATGGGAGCGGATATTGCCTGCATTAGGTCAGGAAGAACCCGCCCGCTTTCTGCTGCATGGCGTCACCGGCAGCGGCAAGACCGAGATCTATCTGCGCGCCATCGCCGAGACGCTGCGACAGGGGAATAGCGCCATCCTGCTTGTACCCGAGATCGCCTTGACGCCGCAGACTGTCCGCCGCGTTTCGGAGCGCTTTCCCGGCCAGGTGGCGCTCGTGCATGGCAGCCTGCCCGTGGGCGAACGCTACGACACCTGGAAGCGGGCGCGCGCCGGCGACGTCTCCGTGATTGTCGGGACGCGCTCGGCGCTTTTCACACCGCTGCCGAATCTGGGCTTGATCGTGCTGGACGAGGAGCACGACGCCAGTTACAAGCAGTCGCCCTGGATGATCGAGCCGCATTATCACGCGCGCGCCGCCGCCGAGTATCTGACCGAGATCAACGGGGGGGCGCTCATCCTGGGCAGCGCCACGCCCGATCTCGCGAC
>JAAXID010000251.1 GCA_012270545.1 Anaerolineae bacterium
GATCATCATTTTTCGCTGGGCGCCGGCGGGCTGATCGTGGACGAAACCGCGCATGAAGAGATCAACCCGGTTTGGCATACCACGAATTATGAGGCGGGCGACGCGCTTTTCTTCCCGGCGCTGACGATTCACCAGGCGCTGCCGAACTATACCGAAGACAAGCTGCGGCTTTCGCTGGACAATCGCTATATGGTCGTTGGCGACAAAGTGGCTGAGCACATGCTGAGGCCGCACGATCCGAGCCTGCTCACCTGGGACGACATCTACCCGCATTGGCAGCGTGATGACCTGAAGTATTACTGGAAGGAATACGAAAATCCGGTTGTCGAGCGCGACTTGAGCTTTGGCGACAAAGCTAGAGTAGAAGTGATTGAATTGGCGCGCGAAGGCAACGAGCATGCCATCTATGCACTGACGCGCGGCGCTAAGAACAGTCCCGACACGGTAACGCCGGAAGTGTGGGCGGTCCTGGACGAGCTGGGCGTCGAAGTCTAGCGGAAGTGCCCTCTACAGCATCAAGAAGGAATTGGAGGGCATTTCATGGCATATAAAGAATTGTCGGAAGTTCGGAAGACGCTGCGCGTCGATTGGTACCGCTGTCCGACGCGCCCCGGCTTGCTGCGCGAGCTCTCGCGGCGCAGTGATGCCCAGGGGTGGTTCCAGGCCGGCGGGCACCTCGCGCTATTCATCATCACCGGTTCGCTTGCCTTCTACTTTTGGTCGCAGGAATTCTGGCTGGCCTTTCTCCTCGCGCTGTTCTGTCACGGCACTGTGACCACATTTTTCCGGGGCGTAGCGCCGCATGAATTGGGGCATGGCACGGTATTCAAGACGAAGTGGCTGAACAAGTTCTTCTTGTATCTGTTCAGCTTGATCGGCTGGTGGGACCACTTTGACTACGCCAGCAGCCACACCTACCACCATCGCTACACCTTGCATCCGGAGGGTGATCGAGAGGTGCTGCTGCCGATTGAACCGTCGCTGGCTTCGACATTCATGCTGCAGCTGTTTACCGTCAATCTGCTGACGCGGCCCGGACGCACAATCAGCCGAGGCGGATTGATTTCCACGCTGATCCTGACGGCAATGGCAGCGGTCGGCGTCGATCCCTCATCGGAAGAGATGCCGGCCAGCGAGTGGGTCAAAGCGCTGCATCTCGACCAGCCGGAGGAGCATCACAACTCGATCCTGTGGTCGCGCATTTTGCTGCTTTTCCATGGGGCGATCCTGGTCATCGCCATCATCACCGGCTTGTGGGTCTTGCCGCTGATATTCTCGGTCTCGGTCTTCATCGGCAATTGGCTGAGTTATTTCGTAGGCTTGCCGCAGCATTGCGGTCTGCGCGATCACACCACCGACTTCCGCAAGAATACGCGCTCGATGAAGCTCAACCCGCTATTCGATTTCTTGTATTGGCGCATGGGCTGGCATATCGAGCATCACATGTTCGCCGGCGTGCCATGCTACAACCTGGCCAAGCTGCACAGGGAAGTCGCCCATGATATGCCGGCGCCGCGAACTTTGATTGGCGCCTGGAAAGAAATGCGCGCAGTTTGGCGGCGGCAGGAAAGCGATCCGGATTATCAATATGATACGCCCCTGCCGGCCACGGCGAAGCATGCCCGCGACGATTCGCCGGAGGCCCAGCTCGAGACTTCGATTGGTGAGTTGGCGCCCGCGGGACTGCAAGAGCGTGCCTGACTGACCTCGCGGCCGCTGAGCGGCTGCACTCGATGCCGCGTGGCTTATGCTGGATGTCTGTCGAGAGCGTCAAACTCTGATTCGATCAAGCGCTGTATAAAGAGCCGGGCGGGCGCATCACGGACTATCATGTGGATGCCGCCTTCTGGTCCCTGCAGCCGGCGGTCAAGACGACAACGATTTGGCTGGCGCTGGTCGATGTGCCGCTAGAGCGGGGCTGCATGGCTTTTGCCAGCGGCAGCCACAAACTGTCTCCCGATGCCGAGTTCGTCGATATTTTCAACGCGCAGGAAGAGATCACCATCGGCGCCAACGTGCGTCATTATCCTTAGGGAGTGGGCGCCGCTGAAGCAGGGTGATTGCACCTTCCACTCGGGACTGGTCTACCATCGCGCTGGCGGCAACAGCACGGAGGAGATGCGCGAGGCGACGACCATCGCCTATACGACGGCTGACGCCATTTTCGACTGGCCCGAATCGAATCCGGAAGCGGGGCGGCGTCACGGCTTCGCGACCGAGGGCTTGCAGCGCGGCGACCTGTTGGAGTCAAGTTTTGCGCCGCGATTATATAGGTTATACTCTGACGCAGACAGCGCAGTCCATCTGGCAAACTTGGTCGGAAAAAGGAGGTGTACGCCGGGCTTCAAAATCTACGCATCGGTTGATTAAATTGTCATATTTTCTGGGAGGAATGAAAGATGAAACGTTTGAGTTTACTGACTGTGTTCACCCTACTCATCATCGTGGGTGCAGTCGGCGCGCAGGATGTTGTTACCGTCACCTGGTGGATGGAGCCGAGCGGCTCCGACGATCATGTGAGAGAACTGATCATTGATGCCTTTAACGCCGCGCACGACAGTATTCAAATCGACTATCAGCCGCAGGAATCGATCAACGACCAGCTGCGGCCCGCCCTGCAAGCGGGCGTTGGACCCGATATCGTGTGGCTGGCCGGCAATGCCGCCGCTTCGCAATATGTGGCCGGCGGTTTCCTGCTGCCATTGACGGGTTATGCCGACGCCTATGGTTGGGCAGACAAGCTGCTGCCCTGGGCTTATGGCGCCGGCATCGTCGCCGGTGAACTGTATTCGATCCCGGTCACCTATGAGAGCATGGTGCTCTTCTACAACAAGACGGTCTTTGAGGAGAATGGCTGGGAAGTGCCGACAACGGCTGACGAGCTATGGAGCCTGGCGCATCAAACTGCCGACATGGGCTTGGTGCCCTTCCCGTATGGCAACGCCACCTGGCAGCCCTCCAACGAGCACTTGATGGGCATCTACCTCAACAACTACGCTGGACCGGACAACGTCTACGCGGCACTCATCGGCGAGAAAGCCTGGACGGACAGCGAATTTGCGGAAGCGACCGACTTGCTGCGCGAGCATATCGCCGACTTGGGCTGGTTCGGCGGCAGTCTGGAAGACTACTACTCGCTCGGCGGCAATGATCCAGCAGCGATGCTGGCGTCAGGCGAGGGGACCATGATGATGAGCGGCACCTGGATGTTCCGCCGCATGGGTCCCACATTTGCTGAAACGGGCATGGAATGGGATTGGGCGCCCTTGCCACCCTTCAGCGAAGAGGCGAATATGCAGGTCGGACCCTACTCTTATGACTTGGCGCTGGGCGGCAATCTGGGTGTGAACGCCGCGACCGAACACCAGGAAGAAGTTGGCGTTGTTTTGGACTTCCTCTTGAGTGATAAGCAGCGCATCCTCGAGCTAGCCGCGACCACCGGCTTCGGCGAATGGGTGTTGCCTTTGCGCTATGAACTTTCGGACTTTCCGCCCGGCACCGATGAGCGCGTGCTGCGCTTCCATGCCGATTTTGCCGCGGTCACCGGCGAGGGGCGTTATGGCTACACCGCCTGGACCTTCTGGCCCGCGCGCGCCAATCAGCAGCTCTGGGAAGCCATCGAGCTGGTCTGGGCGGGCGAAATGAGTGTGGAGGAGTACCTCGAGAACCACGCGGCCGAATGGGCGCAGGACGAAGCGGACGGCCTGGTGCTTTCGATATTGCCGCGCGAGTAAAACGAGCCCGCGACACCGAGGATTTGTAGGGGCGACCAACCTGGTCGCCCGAAACATGATCCGCCAGAAAACGGGCGACTTGGTAAGTCGCCCCTACACCCATTCGATTTTGTTGGAAGATAGTCCCGCTAAATGGCATTCAAGACCGACAGCCGCGTTGGCGTGACGACGGCCTATCGCTGGCGTCAAATCTTATCCAATTATGTATTCCTGGCGCCGGTCGTCGCCCTGAACCTGATCGTCATCGTCATTCCCTCGCTCACCAGTGTCTACATATCCCTGACCAAATGGTCGGGTTTGAACGAACCCGAGTTTATTGGCCTGGAGAATTTTAATCGGCTGATCAATGATCCGATCTATTGGAAGTCACTGAGCCATAATGTGATATGGACGATCTTCTTCCTGACGATTCCGGTCTTCATGGGATTGATGGGCGCTTTCTTGCTCTCGGGCATTCGGCGCTTTCAGATGGTCTATCGCGTCGCTTTCTTCATTCCCTATGTCATCGCCAGCGTCGTCAATACGGAATTGTGGCGGACGCTGCTGCATCCCCGTCATGGCATCGGCGCCTGGCTGGCGAAGCAGGGCATCGAGGGTTTCGACATTCGCGTCTTCGGCAGCAAACATACCGCCTTGTACGGCGTCGCCTTTGTCGATTCCTGGCACTTCTGGGGCTTTTTGGTGATCGTCTATCTGGCGGCGATGTACCAGGTGCAACCCGATTTATACGAGGTGGCAATCCTGGAAGGCGCCAGCCGCTTTCAGCGTTTCTGTCATGTGACCGTGCCGGGCATACGACCGACGCTGGTCTTCACTTTGCTGATGATCATGATTTGGTCGGTGCCGGCCTTCGATTATATCTACCTGCTGACCGATGGTGGACCAGCCCACGCTTCCGAAGTCTTGGGCACATATCTGTACAATATGTCTTTCTTTCGCTTTGAGGTGGGTTATGCCGCGTCGATCGGCGTGACGATGGCGCTGATCACGGCCTGCATCGTGGCGATCTTCGTTATTCTGCGGCGGCGGGGCTGGGAGATATGATGCGCTTGCGCTCTGGCCGCACGGAAACGACGGCGCTCAACCACGTCATCCTCTTCCTGCTGGCGGTCTTCGCCCTTGGTCCGGTGCTCGTTCTCTTTCTGAATTCCGTCAAGACCAGTGAGCAGATAGCGCAGAATCCTTTTTCGATACCGGCCGAACCGCGCTTTGACAACTTCGCCGTGGCCTACGAGCGCGGCAATTACGCCAACACGGTCAAGAACAGCGTCATCCTGACGGCGGGCACGGTCGTCGGCGTACTGATCGTCGGCGGCATGGGCGGTTACGCGCTGGCGCATCTGGAGATACGAGGCGCCAACGTCATCGCCTTTTATTTCCTCGTTGGCACGGCGATTCCGATCCAACTGTATATCGTGCCGCTATTCTTTCTGTGGAAGATCTTCGGCCTGCTCAATACACATCTGGGGCTCATCATCATTTACTGCGCGACATCGTCGCCCTTCGCCACCTACCTCATTCGTTCTTATATGGTGGCGCTGCCGAAAGAATTCATCGAGGCGGCCAAGATCGATGGCGCCAGCAAATTCCAGATCATGACGCAGGTGATCTTGCCGCTGTCTTGGCCCGGCTTTCTCACGACCGGGCTGATCGTCGGTTTGGGCGTTTGGAATGAGTTTTTGATCGCCGTCACCTTCATGCATCATCCGGATCTAAAACCGGTGGCGACTAGCCTGCGCGCCTTTCAGGAGCGCTTCTCGCGGGATTGGGGCTTGACCAACGCCGCTTCGGTCATCATGCTGCTGCCCGTGCTGATCCTGTTTTTGCTCATGCAACGGCGTTTCATCGAAGGTTTAACGCAGGGCGGCATGAAGATGTAGCGGTTAAATACTAATAGGAGGTTGTTGTGGAAAGAACAGTTTCGCTGGAGGGCCTCGCTAAGCAGTTGCGGGAAGATGGATTTTGCATCATTCCCAATATGGCCGACGAAGCGCTGCTGAGCAAGACGCGCGCTTGTGTTGAGAAGGCGCTGGCTGAATACGACGCGGAATGGCGGGAGAACACGAAAGCGCCCGGCAGCCTCATCGACTCCAACTTCTACCCCGAGTTGGCCGATCTGATTGGCAATCCGCGCGCGCTGCGGGCGCTTGGAGACATGGGCTTGCAGGATATCAAGTTCTGGAAGGCGGTCATCATCAGCAAGCCCCCCGGCGGTCCGCGGCTGTATTGGCATCAAGATTGCATCATGTGGGGAGATGCGCGCGCCTACAGCGATCGGGCGCCGATGATCTTCTTGATGTATTATCTCGAGGATACGAGGCGCGAGAACGGCTGCTTGCGCCTGCTGGCTGGCAGTCACAAACGCCGCCATGTTTTGCACGACATGGGCGAGGCGCATACCAAAGACATCAACCGCATGGACAACCCGGACGATCCGCGCTTTCTCGATTATCCGAATGAAGTCGATGTGCCGATCAAGGCGGGCGATCTTGTCGTCGGCGATGCGCGCATGTTCCACGCCACTCATGAGAATGCGTCGGATGAACAGCGCACGGTCATCACAATCTGGTTCCACCCCTTTTACTCCGACTTGCAGGAAGACACGCAGAGCTGGATTCACTCGGCGATGCACCGGCAGCATGAGACTTGGCCTGAAGATGCATTGCAGAAAATCGCGCCACTCATCCCAAACTATCAAGGTGATGTGGCGCCGATGGACTTGACGCGGACGCCGGACGAACGATTACAGTGACCTGCAACCTAGCCAGGTAAACGCAAGCGCGCTCACTGCGATGCCGGCCTGCTGCGTCTGCCCAAATCCCATCGCTATCCGGGATACGCCTTTGGGCACGTTTGGAATCAAGATGGCGAGATGGCGCGCGAACGGGATTATTTTGCAGGGTAGACGCGATTGCGCTACTATTCTGTAGATTCAGTTGCGGACGTACTTTTCATTTGTTGCCGCAGCAAATATATGTTATGTTGGCGGTTGACGTCGGTTCGCCCAAACGGGCAATATTGTCGCGTAACTCCCCGTTTGTCTTGGACATAAAGGAGGTGGCGCTGACGAAGGGCAATTGGAAATACCTCACAAGAAAAAAGGCTCGTTAAAGGAGGAAACATGAGCGCAGAAAAGAAGATGAGTCGCCGTGATCTGCTGAAGCTGGCGGGCGCTGGTAGCGCTGGTCTGGTCATGAGCGGCTTGCCGGTCAAGGTGATCGCGCAGGATCCGGTGACGATCAAGGTGCAGGCGCACGGCCTCGATGACAACCAGTTGCTGCCCATCGCTGATCTAATGGTCGCGAAGCATCCCCACGTCAGTGTTGAATGGGTCGTGCTGACGGGTATCGATCACGAAGAGGTGGCTGCCAAGATTTTGGCGTTGGTCGCCGCCGGTGAATCGATCGATGTCGGTTATGCCGCCACCGAAGCGACGCAGCTTTTCGCCGGTCAGGGATTGGCCGAGCCGCTGGATGATCTCATCACTGGCGATCCAGATCAGGAGTTCTGGACCGATTACTTCGCCGATGTCCACCCGTCGTTGGTCGAGGCGATGATGTACGAAGGCAGCTTGTACGAGCCGCCGCGCGACTTCAACGCCGCCAACATGTACTTCAACACCAACGTTTTGGCTGAGAACGGTTTCGATGTTCCAGGTCCTAATTGGACGAAGGACGACTTCGTCGAGATTGCGCGCGGCATCACCAAGAAGGACGATGCCGGCAACACCGATGTCTTCGGTTATGCCTGGATCAACCGCCTCTGGGGCAGTTGGATGCCCTGGATCTTTGTCGCCGGCGGCAACCTCTATACCGAGGAACGCGCGCCTGGTGGCGATTGGTGCTGGGATGGCTACTACGAAGGCGATCCGGCAGTCGAAGGCCGCGGCGGCGGCTTCCGCTGGCGCACGCCGATCGCTAATTCGGATGAGGTCGTTGAGGCGCTGCAGTTGGTCGTCGACCTGTGGCGAGAAGGCGTGACCCCCGATATTGAGATGGGCAGCGGCGCAACCCTCACCGGCTTTTACGCCACAGGAAAGCTCGGCATGACGCCTGCTGGCGGATTCTGGGCTGGTCGACTGAAAAACGAGGGCATGGAAAAGGGTGATTTCGATGTACAGCTGTGGCCCGCCTGGCGCAACCAGAAGCATCAGTTTGGCACCGGCGGCCACTGGCTGGCAGCGGGAGCGACGGCGCCGGAGGAAGCTTGGGAGTTCATGAAGATCGAAGTCAGCCATGAAGGCTTTCAAGCCAGCCCATTCTTCTATCCGGTGATCATCACCACATCGGCGCGCCGCTCGTACAGCCAGGCTGCAAATTACGAGTCAACCGGACCGGCTAATTACGAAGTCTTCTACGATACACTGGATAAGCATCCGTCGACTTCACCGATCCCGGCGCCGCCCTGGGCGAACCCGATGACGACCATCTTCACCACAGGGACGAGCAATGCGCTGTCCGGCGCGATGAGCCCGCAGGATGCGCTTGATCAGATGCAGGCCGAGTTAGAAGCGCTGACTGCTCGTCAGCCGCAGTATTACGCCGACAATTAGACAGAATGTCATGTAGAGTCAATACGAGCTGTATTGGCTCTACATCATTTGCAGATCGAGGATAGGCAATGACGACAGCAAATGGAGCAGCCGATAGCGGCGGCGGGTTCTTGCATTGGCTGTTGCAGGATACCATGGATGGCTTGCGCCGGCGCCGCGCTATTCTGGGCTACTTGTTCTTATTGCCGACCTTGCTCGGTATTTTTATATTTACAGCGGGTCCGGTATTTGTTTCCTTCGGTCTTAGCTTGTTCCGCTGGAACATATTTAAGCCGCCTGATTACATCGAATTGGCCAACTACGAGCGTCTGATAAGTGATGTCAGAATCGCCATCAGCTTTGGCAATACGCTGAAGTTCACGGTTTTGGCGGTCGCCACGCAAGTGTCCATCGGCTTGATTCTGGCGTTGGCGGTGCACCGTATATCCAATACGGCAATGCGCTATTATTTCCGCACGACTTTTTTCTTGCCGCTTTTGATGTCTGGCGCCGCTGTTGCTGTTGTCATGGGATATATCTTTCACAAAGAATTTGGACCGCTCAATTATTACCTGGGGTTGATGGGTGTCCAGCAGATACCGTGGAAGACATCAGCGGATTGGGTAATGGTCACTATTGTCATCACGTCAGCGTGGCGCAACTTGGGATTCACATTCATTTTGTTCATAGGCGGGCTGTCAAATATCTCGCAGGAAGTTCTTGATGCGGCTGATGTTGATGGCGCGCAGGGCTTTCGGCGCTTGTGGTCGGTGACGATCCCGCTGCTCAGCCCGCAAATCCTCTTCGCCACGGTCACCGGTGTTATTGGCGCGATTCAGGTATTTGAAGAACCCTTTATCATGACGCGCGGCGGGCCGGGCAATGCCAGCCGAACCGCGGTAATGGTGATGTATGAACACGCATTCAAAGATATCGAATACGGTTATGGCTCCGCCATTGCCGTTGTATTGTTCCTGGTCATCATGGCTTTCACCGCGACGCAGATGTGGATGAGCCGGCGCTGGGTCTTCTATCAGTAAACACGGGCATTGGTCAAACGCTGGAGAGCTGTAATGACCGCGAACGCAATTAGAAATCCAGGCGAGGTAACCGCGCTGGAGCACCAACGGCAGGTCTTGATGCACCGCGCGGGCAAGATCGTGCCGGTCGTACTGCTATTCATGCTGAGTATGGTCGTGATCGCGCCCGTGGTCTGGACGATCTCCACATCATTGCGGAAAGGTACCGAGTCCTTTACCGTTCCGCCGCGCTGGCTGCCGACCGATATGGCGGTTGAGAATTATGAGGAAGTCTTTAGAAAAGTTCCTTTCGGCCGTCAAATCATTAACAGTACGCTTATCACCTGGGGTACGGTAATCGGCCAACTCTTTTCTGCCTCGTTGGCGGGATATGCCTTCGCCCGTTTGGAGTTCCGCGGACGGGATGCTTTATTCTGGATAGTGCTGGCGACCATGATGATACCGATTCAAGCGGTGGTCATCCCTGTCTTTATATTCCTCAGGAATCTGGGATTAGTGGATACACTTTGGTCGCTCATTTTGCCAGCTGTGCCGACAGCTTTCGGCACTTTTTTGTTGCGGCAGTATTTCCTCACCGTTCCGATTGAGTTGGAGGAGTCGGGCTTAATCGACGGCGCTAATCAGTGGCAACTCTTTTATCGTATTTACCTGCCGCTCGTAAAGCCGGGGATGGCGGTGCTGGCGGTACTCAGCTTCAATTTTCATTGGAACGAATTCTTCCGTCCGCTCATATTCCTTATCGACAACGATAATTTCCCCATTACCTTGGGGATATTCCAATTGCAAGGATACATGATGACCGGGGCAATCGCCGTTGTGCTGGCGGGCGTCGTGATGTCACTGGTGCCCGTCATCATCATCTATCTCTTCGGCCAGCGGTACCTGATCGAAGGCATTATGCGCGGCGCGATCAAGGGCTAGCGTAAACTTGTCACTCAAAAATAGCGGCTGCGCATGAGTGCATTCTACAAGCCTGCTGACGAATTCCTCGGTGATGTCATCCCTTTCTATTGGGAGGCCGCCGCCGCTTTTGACACGGTAACGTTGCGCGCCCGCCCGCCTCAGTAGCGATATGAGCGAAGAGAAACCTTTCCCCGTACAAAAGACTTATCGGCCGGGTGTGATTTTCCCGCCGCAGGTACAGCAAAATATCGCGGCCGGTATCAACAAGCTTGTCGCGGCGATCCGCCCGACCTTGGGTCCCACGCCGCGGACAGTCGCTGTGAGCCGTCTTGACGACATCGGGAAGACGCCCGAAGTCCTCGACAGCGGTGGTATCATCGCGCGTAAAGTGATTGAAATGAGTCAGCGCGACGAAGACATTGGCGCGATGTTGGCGCGCGCTTTGATATGCACTCAGCATGAACGGATGGGCGATGGCAGCGCCACAGCGGCGGTTCTGCTGCAGGCGATCTATAACAGTGGCGTCCATTACCTGGCGGCTGGCGGCAATGCGATGCGTTTGCGTCATTATCTTGAGCGCGCCCTCGCCTCCGCCCTCGAGGGATTGGACGAATTGACGGCGCCCGTCTCTGGCAAGGACAAGCTCGCGCAGGTCGCCGAGGCGATCTGTCATGATCGGCCACTGGCAAAGCTCTTGGGCGAGATTTTCGACATCATCGGCGCCTTTGGGCAGCTTGACGTCCGCAAGGATCACAGCCGTATTCTGCGCCGCGAGTACATCGAAGGCGCGTTCTGGAACAGCGGTCTCGTCTCTCGCGACATGATCGTGAATCAGAAAGAATTGCAGACGGTCTATGAAGCGCCGGCGATCGTTATTGCCGACTTTCAGGTCAACGATCCGCGGCACATCATGCCGATGCTCGAACTGGCCGTGGAGCAAAAGGTTGAGCGGCTCCTGCTGATTGTGGGCGAGCTCTCCGGCGACGCCATCGCGGGCTTGATGATGGCCAATGGCAAGCTGAAAAACTTTCAAGTGATGGCCGTGCGTGGACCGGGCATGAATCCGGATGACCGGGCGGCGGCGGTTGAGGACCTGGCTATTGTGACCGGTGGCCTCCCCTTGCTGAAAGTGATGGGGCAGAATCTGAGAGATATTGGGCGGGAGAACTTCGGGGGCGCCCGGCGGGCTTGGGCGAGCCCACATAATTTTGGCATCATCGGTGGCAAGGGTGATCCGCGTCAACTGCGGCGGCATGTCAGCAACTTGCAGGCGCAGTACCTGCGCGAGGATGACGCAGACCGGCGCGACAAGCTTCGAGCGCGGATAGGTAAGCTGATGGGCGGGTCGGCCACGCTGTGGATAGGGGGCCTGTCGGAGAGCGAGATCGAGGCGCGCAAATCCTCTGCGGAAGCGACGGCGGATGCGTTGCGCGCGGCGGTGAGAGACGGCGTGCTGCCCGGCGGTGGCCTGTCGTACCTGAAATGTCGCGGGCGTCTGGCGTCGAAGCTGAATGGCGCCGCCGACCCAGATGAACGCGCTGCCTATCGCATCCTTCATGATGCGCTGGCGGAACCGGCGCGGGCGATCTACGAGAATGCGGGCTACGAGCCGGGCGAGATTTTGGCAAGGATCATGCAAGCGGGCAATCGGCATGGCTTCGATGTGCTAAATGGAGGCTTCACCAATAATGACAGCCTGCTGGACGGCGCCGCCATTCAGAAGATGGCGCTGAAGAACGCGGTTATGACCGCAGGCATGGCGCTGACGATAGATGTACTGGTGCATCACAAGACGCCGGATATCGCGCGCTCACCCGGCTAAGGCTCGATTGCATTGGACGCGAAATACACGCTAGAGTTGGCAAATGCCGATGACGCGCCTTATGCCTTGGCGGCATCACCGGCATTCGCGCGGGACGGCGTCTGCTTCGCGGCTTGCGGCTCGGGACTCTACCGATCGCAAAACGGCGGCGCGAGTTGGGAATTGCTGCGGGCGTCGGCTGAGGCAGTCACGACAGCGGTGGCGGTATCGCCCGCTTATGCTGAAGATCGTTCGGTTTTCGCGGCGGTGAAGGGTGGCATTTTGCGCTCGAGCGATGGTGGCGAAAGGTGGTTCACGGCCGGTTTCCCGGCGCCTCCGCCTGTGTTTTCCAGCTTGATCGTCTCGCCGGACTTTGAGCGCGATGGCTGTCTCCTGGCGGGGGCGCTGGAAGACGGCGTGTTTTCGTCGACTGATCGTGGCGCGCGCTGGCAGCCTTGGAATTTCGGCCTCTTCGACCTCAACACGCTTTGTCTCGCTTTGTCGCCCAAGTGGACTGAAGACGAAACCGCCTACGCCGGAACCGAGACGGGACTCTATCGCAGCACAAACGGCGGGCGCGCCTGGCGTCACAGCGGTTTCCCGTCTGAGCTTGCGCCGGCGCTCAGCTTAGCTTGTTTTGAAGACGGGCGCGACGGCTCAAGTCGCCTGCTTGTCGGCACGGAAAATAGTGGGCTCTTGGCGTCTGGTGATCATGGGGAAACCTGGGAGCAAGTCGGGGAAGACGTGATATCTGAGGCGGTGAATCAGCTGCATGTGGCGCATGATGCCAAGGGCGGTCATTCCTTGTACGTGTTGACAAATGATGGCGTCATACATTCTGACGATGAAGGCCGGAGCTGGTCCGATCTGGTTCGCGTAGACGGCATACCGACTGCTATGCTTCCGCTTTGTGGCCTCATGTTGCTTGGCGTGCAGGGCAAGGGCGTCATGCGGCTGCCGCGCGATTGAATTGCCTGTGAAGCTGGAGAAGGCCATGGAAAACAGAATACATACATTTACCGTCGGCGAATTCAAATGCGTGTCGATCAGCGATGGCACGCAGCCGATCGACGCCGAGATGCTCCCGACTTTTTTTGCCGGCTCTTCGAGGGATGAATTGACGGATGCGCTGCGGCGACACGGATTATCGCCCGATCATCACGAGTTGCAATGCAGCCCGCTACTGATTGACACGGGGGGCGAGCGCGTTCTCATCGATAGTGGCGGTGGTTCCGTCTTTCATCCACATCTAGGAAAGGTGATCCCGGGTTTGGCGGCGGCCGGTTACCAGCCGAGCGACATCGATGTCATCGTTCTCACGCATGGGCACCTCGATCACGTCTGCGGCGGGGTCGATCAGCATGGCGCCCTGGTTTTCCCGCAGGCGCGGCAAGTGATGGCGCGGGGCGAATGGGAGTACTGGACGGAGGAAACGGCGGCCACGGCCATGGGCGGCCGATTCGTCGAGGATGTGCAATTCACGCAGGATTGCTTGCGGGCGATGCGCGGTCAAATGCAGTTGATCGAGCCCGGTGATGAGGTCGCGCCCGGCATCCGCGCGCTAGCGACGCCTGGTCATACGCGAAATCATATTTCGGTGGCCGTCAGCTCGGGCGAAAGCCGTCTGCTATGCGTGGCAGACACGATGGACCTGCCGATTCACGTTGAGCAGACCACCTGGCACCCCGATTGGGATGAGCTGCCGGCGGCGGGTTTGCGCTCACGGACTATGCTGCTGCGGCGCGCGGCCGAAGAGAACGCGCTGATCCACGCCTTCCACTTTCCTTTTCCCGGCGTCGGTTATGTCCGCCCCGATGGCGCTGGCTGGCGATTCGAGCCGCTGCAATGAAAGCTGCCGGCAGCTGGCGAGGTTGACATGCGCCTGCAGGAGCGGGTGGCGATAATCACAGGGGCGGCGTCGGGCATTGGCCGGGCGACCGCGCAGCGCTTCGCTCGGGAAGGCGCGGCCGTCGTCATTGCCGATATCAATCGAAGCGGTGGCCGCGCTTGCGCCGCAGAGATTATGGCAAATGGCGGCAATGCTACATTCATCGAGACGGATGTCCGCGAGGCTCATGATCTGCGCCACATGGTTGAGGCCGCGGTGGAGACCTATGGGCGCCTGGATATACTCCATAACAATGCCTTTTGGAACGCGCCGGGCAGAGCTCAGGATGTCACGGAAGAAGATTGGCAGCGTACGCTAGCGGTTACGTTGACCGCCGTCTGGCGGGGGTCGAAGTTGGCGATCCCCCATCTGCTGAAGAGCCCGGCCGGCGTCATTTTGAACACAGCTTCCGTGCATAGCATCGTGGGCTTGGCGGGCAGCGCGGCTTATCAGGCGGCCAAAGGTGGCGTATTATCGCTGACGCGCGCTATGTCGCTGGAGCTGGCGCCAAGAGTCCGCGTGATAGCGATTCTGCCGGGCGCGATTGAGACGCCGGCTACGAAGACTGTGCCCCCCGACGCGCATGCGGAGTTCCTCAGTCAAGTGCCAATGGGGCGAATGGGACAGCCCGAGGAGATCGCCAGCCTGGCCGCCTTTCTCGCTTCCGATGAGGCGAGTTACATCACCGGCGCCGGCATCGTCGTCGATGGCGGCTACACGACGTGGTAGATCAATGATCCAGTGATTGAGCAAATCTTTATCGTCAGGACACTACAGGAAAGAAAAGAATCATGAGTAAAGACAATAAACCCCCAGCTCGTTCAAAAGCGACAAAATATCAGTTCGCCGATACCTTGCCCGAGCAGGAAGCGCAGCTAGCGGCTAATCCCATGATGGCGCGCTTTGCCGAATCGCGCCGGGAGCTGGCGAGCGATCCGCATCGTCCGCTCTATCACTTCGTCAGCCCGGAGAGCACGCTGAATGACCCGAATGGCTTATCGTTCTGGCAGGGGCGTTGGCATCTGTTTTATCAGGGTTATCCGCCGGAAGACCGGGGTCGCGTGCATTGGGGGCATGCCGTCAGCGACGATCTGATCCATTGGCGCGACTTGCCCTACGCCATTTATCCTTATCAGGAAGAAAGCTGTTATTCAGGCACGGCCTTGGTCGAGGAGGATCGCGTCATCGCGATGTACCACGGAACGAAGCTGGGCAATATGGTCGCCGTCTCGTCGGATCCGCTCTTGCTCAATTGGGAAAAAGTGGGCGATGGCGCCGTTATCCCGCTGGCGAAGTCAGAAGCGGAACCCTTGCCCTATACCGTCTTTGACCCCTGCGTATGGCGGAAGGGCGACTATTATTACGCGCTGTCCGGCGGCTGGCTGCCCAATGGACCGGCCAAGAAACAGATACGCGCCAATTTCCTGTTCCGTTCGAGCGATCTTGAACATTGGGATTACCTGCACCCCTTCATAGAAGGTGACCAATACACGGTGGTTAACGATGACGGCGCCTGTCCTTATTTCTGGCCAATCGGCGACGACAAGTACATCTTTCTCATGTACAGCCATATGACGGGCGGGCAGTATTTATTGGGGGACTACGACAAGGCGCGCGATAAGTTTGTCGTCACCGATGGCGGCTTGTTCAACTTCGGTCCGTCGACGCCTTCGGGCCTGCACGCGCCATCGGCGGCGCCGGATGGCAACGGGGGCGTGGTCGTCATTTTCAACATGAATCAAGGGATTCCAACGCGGGGCTGGAACCAGATCATGACCTTGCCGCGCCTGCTCACGCTGGACGAGGACGATCGTCTGCTGCAGCGGCCAGCCGGTGATATTGAGTCGCTCCGCTATGATCACCAGCGGGTGGAGCCGATGACGCTGCCGGCGAATGAAGAAGTCCTGCTGGATGGCGTTAGCGGCAGCGCGCTGGAGTTGGCGCTGGAGATTGACCCGGCCGGCGCGCCCTTGGTTGAACTTAACGTCTTGCGATCGCCGAATCGCGAAGAATATACACGGATAGCTTTTTTCAAGCACCGCGGGAATCGTTACCGCCAACGCCTGTCGAAGACGCTAGCGATGAATGCTAGTTCGGCGGCGATGGCGTCGCTGCCAGAGCGCTATGAGAGCTTGATTTCCATCGATACGTCTTACAG
>JAAXID010000060.1 GCA_012270545.1 Anaerolineae bacterium
CCTCCTCGCCATCTCTATGGCGAGCACCCAGCGAGCTAGGGAAGGGGAGCTATTCTCTGTGCATTCTGTAGAAATATGTTGTTTTTTACAAAGATTGACCGCCTTATATAAATGTTTTGTAACTATTTCAGCTGTCTCTGCGTAAGATTTGTAGTATCGGACAAGCCTTGTAGGGGTGATCTATCTGGTCGCCCGAAACCCATTCTTTTCAATGCACAGTAAGATTCCATTACTATGGAACTGCTGTTGCATATCCCTCCCACAATCCTAGACGATACGCAACCTTAGCTGAAGTGGTCGATGATGAATTGCTCGAAAGGTTCCAGCGCATGGGGCAGGGTCGTCCGCCCCAAGCCCAGGCGGAAGTAGTTGCCCTCGAATAGCATGACCTCCGCCGGTAGAACCATTACTCCTTGCTCCGCCACGACCGCTTCGGCGAATTCCGCCACCGGCATGTCCGCCTTCAACTCCGCCAGCGTAATCGTGCCGCACTTCGGATAACTCAGCCAGAACAGGTCGCTGAAACGCCCAAAGAATTCTCGGCAATAGCTGATGTTGCCCTTGACGATGTCGATGCTTCGCTTCGTCAGCGCTCCCCAATTCTCCAGCGCGATCAGTGCCAGGATTTCGCTTGGCGCGCTGCCGCAGATGGTCGTATAGCTTTTCATTTCCTGCAGCTCGTGGCTCAGGCTCGCGTCCCGCGTGATCAGCCAGCCGACGCGCAAGCCGGGCAAACCGAAGCACTTCGACAATCCACCGAGCACGATCGCTCGTTCGTAAAGCTCACAAGCCGAAGGCAGGCGCAGTCTCTCGTCCTGCTCGGTGAAGCGGTAGATTTCGTCCGAGAAGAGAATCAGATCATGTTTTCGCGCCAATTCAACGATGCGCTCGAAATCAGCGTGGTGCGGCAGATAACCGGTCGGATTATGCGGAAAGTTGATGATCAGCATTTTGCTATTGGGGCGGAGCAAGCCCTCCAGCTCATCGACATCGAAATGCCAGCCGTCTTCGCTGCGGCGCTGATGCCAGAAGGACAGCTCGCAGCCGGTCGCGCGCGCGATCTCCCACAGCGACTGAAAACTGGGATGCATCACCACCACGTGGTCGCCCGCATTTAGGAGGCTGTTCATCGGCAGGAAGACGCCTTCCTCCGGTACCACCTCGATGACATCATCGGCGTCGACGCCCGCGTGCAAGCCGGCAACAGAAGCGCGCAATTCGGGGTGTCCCTGCGTCTCGGTATAACCCAGCCACAGCTTTTCGAACTGCTCGCGCCGTTCGGGGCTGGCATAAGTCAGCAGCTCAGCGAGCGTCAGCGGCTCGGTGTCGGATTGGCTGATGCCATAGGGCGCGCTGAACTCGTGCTGGCGGAAGAAGTTTTCGATTTTGAAGGGGGCAAATTTCATTCGGCTCTGACCTCGCGCGTGTTAGACTAATAAAGGGGAACGGCTTCTAGTAATACGCCATTATGGTCGCTTAATATTTGAATATGCGTCGAGAGGCGATTGATCACCCGCAGAGCGCCAACATCGAAATCCAGGCTGAGGGCGATGTGGTCAACCAGCGGCTTGTCTATGCTGTATAGAGTGTAGTCAACAGCGGTCGGAATATACCAGTCGGCAAAGGTCTGTTCCCGTTTCCGATTAACCAGTGAAGACGGATGCGGATAGGTCGATGGCGGAATCTGCATGTTAAAATCGCCAAGCAGAATCGTGTGCCTACGGTAGCGCTCTTGTGGCAGCACATCTTCGCGCAAGGCATCGAGGTATTCGATCGCGCCTTGCCAAATGGCTTTGCGCTTTTCCCCCCAAGATTCACCGTAACGGTAGCTGTGATAAGGAATGCACATACCAGCTACCATTATCTCTAAACCCGCCCACCTCATTTTGGCGCTGACGAAACGCCCTTCCGGCAGGTAGGGCGAGCCGATTTGGTCGATATCATACCAAGGATAATGGGGATTCCAGAGCACAACCTTGCGCGCGCCCAGCCGCTCGTGCTTGTTCCAGCCTGAGAGACCGCTGCTGGCAGTATATCCGCCCAGAGGCAACGTTTCCGGATAGGCTTCCGTCAGGCAGATGATGTCGCTGAAGCTGCCCGTGAGCAAACCATGGATGACCTCGAAGCGGCCGTTCACACCGCGTGGGCTGGCGATCTGCGTATTCCAATTCAGTATTCGCATCGCTCAGCAGTCTTTCTGGGCTTCGTTTATCATGCCTTCGATAATATCTTCAAGTCCCGAATATCGAGTGACCATCTGTTCAACGATATCGATCAGGTCTTGCTTGTCCAAGGACATAAGCTCTTCGCGCAGCGCTGCGCCCGCCCTGAACACTTCCGGCTGTAATAAATATGTGATCAACAGGGCGATGATGTGCTTGCAATCGCCGCCCCAATCATAGGGACAAGTGCAATGCGTCGTTAAATCGCCAGCCTCATCGAAAGAGGCCGTTACATGATAGGCCGCGGAAGATGTGCCGACGCACATAGCGCTCAATTGATTGCCGCGGCGCGCGGGCAGGAAAATCGCGTCGCTCTCATAAAGCGATACACCACGATAGAAACTTTGCTCAAGGGCGCGCTCTTCAATCTGCTGAAGATCTAAGCTGATTTCAACGGACACAGCTTCTCCATCGCATTCTTTCTTTCGCTCACCACGCCAGCGGCGCTTCATCGCGGAAGAAGCCACCTGTCGGTCCGTCATCCGGCAAAGTCGCTGCCCAGACGATGCCGGCCGCGCCTTCGGGTATCGGTCGCCCGCCGGGATTGTTCGGGTCCGTCGCCACCCAGCCCGGACAGATGGCATTGACCAGCACGCCGTCCGCCTTCAACTCTGCCGCCAGCATCCGTGTTAGCGCGTTGAGCGCCGCTTTGCTAGCGATATAGGCCGGCGGACCCGCGCCCAGGCTGTTCAGGGCGGCCGCGCCACTGCTCACGTTGACGATGCGTGGATGGTCGCTCTTCTTGAGCAGAGGCACGAAGTCCTGCGCCATCCGCCAGGCGCCGTAGAGATTGACATCAGCGGCGGCGCGAATCGTGGCGAAATCGGCATCCAGCGCCGTCTGCCAGTAATCGTAGTAGGCGCCCGCGTTGTTGACCAGCGCATCAAGATGCCGGTAACGCGCTTCGATCTCGGCGGCCGCGCGTCTGATGCTCGCGTCGTCGGTGACGTCAAGCTGCAGCGGGCGGATGCTGTCGTGGTTCAGGTCTTTGACGGCATCTTCCGCTTTCTGAAAATCACGCGCTGTCAGCAGCACGCGGTAGTCCTTCTGCGCCAATTGCCGGCAAGCCTCTAGCCCGATTCCTCGATTGGCGCCCGTGACCAGCGCGATCCCTCTCATCAGTCCTCCCTCTCGTTCCCGCTCAAAGCGTCTCGCGCAGCATCGCCGCCATGATCGCCGCCCGCTCCGACAGGGACGAGATCTCGCCGTATTCGTTGATCGCGTGCCCGCCTTCGCCGACCATGCCCATGCCATCCAGCGTGGGGACGCCGAGCGCCGCCGTCTTGTTGCCATCGGAGCCGCCGCCGGTGCGGCCTTCTTCCAGCGCGATGCCCATCTCAGCCGCCAGCGCCTGCGCCCGTTTGAACAGCGCCGCTATTTCTGGGCTGCGCTCCATTGGGGGCACGCCGACGCCGCCTTCCACGATGATTTCCGCTTCGGGATGCGCCGCCTTCAGGCTCATCATCTGCTCGTGAATTGCCGCCTGATTGACGCGCGTCCAGGCGCGCACATTGATCTCGACCCGCGCTTCCGCCGGCACCACGTTGGGGCGCGTGCCGCCGCTGATGACGCCGACGTTGGCGGTCGTGCCGATAGCGTAGTCCGTCATCGCTTCCACCGCTATCACCTGATGAGCAATCTCCTCAATCGCGTTGACGCCATTCTCATGATCGGCGCCCGAATGTGCCGCGCGCCCCTTCGCCGTGATCGTATAGTGGCTGACGCCCTTGCGCTGCGTCTTGTAAGCGCCATCTTGAGGCGGCTCGGTCACGAAGACGACATTATGCGCTAGCGCCTCTTGCTCGATTTCCGCGGCGGAATGGCGGCTGCCGGTTTCTTCGTCGGAATTGAGCAGGTAGGTGATTGGCTGCGCGGGGAAGAGATCGAGCGCCCGCAGCGCGCGCAATGCCCAGAGCGCGATGACGATGCCGCCTTTCATATCCATCGCGCCGACGCCATAGAGGCGATCGCCGTCGATGCGCGTCGGCCGACCGGCTAGCGTGCCCACATCCCAAACCGTGTCCATGTGGCTCATAATCACGATGCCGCCTTCGCCCGGGTTCCAGCGGGCGCGCAAAACATCGCCGACGGCTTCTTTGGGGATGACCTCCACCGCGCCACCCAGCCCGCGTAATTCCGCCGCCAGCGCTGCCCCCAGCTCATCGACAGCCGGCTTGCATGAGGTGGGCGATTCCAGCGTGATTAAGCGCTTCAAGTCGGCGACCATCTCGTTCGCATGCGCGCGCAGATAAGCCAGGATGCGTCGGTTGTCCTCAGCTGTCATGTGATTCTGTTCCTTGTTTGATGAGTGGGTGGCAAGAGTATAACACGTCGGTAAAGAATCGCGGATTCAACATAAATGCCGCACAGAGGCGCAGATGACTCGTTTCTTGCGCCCGCTCTTTGGGAAGAGGACTCCACCTAATTCTCGGCAATGATACCAATTCCGGCCTTTTTGACTTAAGATAAATACGAGGAGCGCAGCAATGAAGGACTTCCCGCGCGTGAAGCGCAAGTTAATCGTCGCCTTGGATGAGGGTCGCGCCGCGGCCCGCGCTTACATCGAGGCGCTGCCGCCGGACCTGCCGGTGCACGCCGACTCGGATTGGACGGCGCGCGATCTCATCATTCACCTGACCGCTCTCGAAGCTGACATGATCAGCGCGATGCAGTGCGCGATCGAAGGTGAACCGTTCAACGTAAATCTGCGCGGCCAGCCCACTGTGCCAGACTTATATGAACTCCGGCGGCGCGATCGGGCCGATCACAGCTGGGACGATTTGCTGCGCGAGTGGGAGCGTGCGCGCAATCAGCTGCGCGCTGTAATCCTTGCCTTTCCGGCCGAACTAATGCAGAGGCCCTTCAGCACGCCCTTTTTTGTGGATTACGATCTGCTCGGCGCGGTCGGCGCTTGTAGCGCTCATGAGCGGCATCATCTGGCGGAGCTGCGCGCGGCAATGGAGGGGCGGGAAGAAGCCACCGAGGACAGCGAGGATTCTGAGAGCGCCGAGTAAACAATTCCATAGAAGCCATATGCGCGTGAGAAAACTGAACCGTTGCCGTCTTCTTTCGTATCGATGGCTCGCTGGGTATGATACAGGCATAGTCGCCACTCAGTCTTCTGGTCGAGCGCGCTGAAATCAATGCCTCTATCTCGTACCGTTTCGGTTTTGCTCATTTACCTGCTCGTTTGCTGCGCATCGGCGCAGACTGAGCTGCCGCCGATCTTTCAGCCCGAACCGCGTCCCATGCCCGCGTCGGCGCAGGTCGAGCCCGATCTGCGGCTAGAGACCTACTTCTCCTCGCTGACGCAGGGCGGCGTCGGGCTGCTGCGGCTGGGGGGCGACGGGATACAGCGAGCGCGCGCCGAGTTCCGGGGCGAAACGTCACTGTTTTTCCCCGCTGATGATGGCGCCTGGTACAGCTTGATCGTCGCCGACATGCACAGCCATCCGCGCGCTTATCCACTGACGGTGACCGTGCGGCGCGGCTCTGGCGATGTCGTCTTCGAGGGCCAGCTGCGCATCGATTCGGCCAATTTCATCTTGCAGAACCTCGCTCTTCCCGCTAGCCGCGCTTATCTGACTGATCCCAAGATCGAAAGCGCGGAGCTCGCGCTGCTCGAAGCGCTGACATCCGAGATCGGTCCGACGCCGCTCTGGGATGCGACCGGCTTTGAACTGCCGCATCTCAGCGAGTTGACCACTCCCTTTGGCGCCTTTCGCCGACTGGCGGAGGCCCGTCAGTCGCGCCATACCGGTTGGGATCAGAATGTGCCGGTTGGCACGCCGGTCCGCGCTATGGCGGCGGGCGAGGCGCGTTTCGCCGGGGCGCTCGCTATCCGCGGCAACTACGTGCTGATCGACCACGGCCTCGGCATCTTCTCCGGTTATGCTCATCTCTCCGAGTTGCATGTCGAAGCGGGACAGCGCGTTAAAGCGGGGCAGATCATCGGCTTGAGCGGCAACAGCGGACGCAGCAGCGCGCCCCACCTGCATTGGGAAATCGCGCTTCGGGGAAACTGGGTGGATGGCCGGGCATTCCTCGATCTGTGGCTGCCTGCCCCTAGCAACGCCGGTGCCTAGCGGAAATTCACATCAAGCGACAAATCACGGTATAATGCGCAAATGACCGGCGGCGAGTTTTGCTATAATTAAGACTTCATGGGCTGAAACGCTCGCTGACTTGAGGAGGGAATCATGCAGCAGAATGACAACTTCCGTCTGGTTGTCCGGCGGGGTCCACAGCCCAATCAAGCTTTTGAAGTCAGCAAGGATGTCATCACGCTGGGGCGCGATATCAGCAACGACATCGTCATCAACGACCGTGAAACCAGCCGTCATCATCTGCGCCTGATGCGCTCGGGCGACGCACTGACGATCGAAGACCTCGGCTCCACCAACGGCACCTTCGTCAACGGCAAGCGCTTATCCGGCGTGACGCCGCTGCAAAATGGCGACATGATCGGGCTTGGCGAGACCGTCACCCTGGCGCTCGAGAGCATCAGCGCTGGCGGAGAGCTCCCGGCGAGCGCGCCATCTAACCTGGGCGATTTGCTGTCGCCATCAGCCCCGGCGCCATCCGATACACCGGCGCCGGCGCCACAGGTTCCAGCGGCGCCCGTGCCCGAACCGACATATACGCCGCCGCCCACCGAACACGGCTTGGGAGGCGCGCCGCCAAATCCGGCCGATCCCTATGCGCCCCTCGGTGGCGAGCAGATCCCGCAACAGCCGGCCTATCCGGCTTACCCCGAGGGGAGCGCCGCGCCAGCGCAAGGAGCGCCCGGCTACTATCCGCAGCAGCCGCCCGGCTACCAGATGCCGCCGGCGCCGCCACAGGGTTATCCCGGCTACGATTATGACCCCTACGCCGCGCGCGAAGAGAGCAGTGGCACTTCGCCTTGGCTGATCCTCGGTTGCTTCGTCTTCTTCATCTTGGTCTTCGTCTGCTTCGCCGGCATCGCCTTGACTATCATTGATGTGCTCAATCTCTGGTGCGATCTGCCCGTCGTCCGCGATGTCGTCCTGGCGCTGGGATTTGGTTGTTGATCGCTCCCCCACAATGTCAATTTGTAGGGGGTGACTCTACAAGGCTTGATTGGTATTAACTGACTGGCTCCCAACCTGCGATCAATTGCCCTTTGAAGCCCTGTCAGCGTGGCGTTTCTCTGATTTAAACTGTGTATTCGTGCGCATTTAGCTCCTTTTCCCTAGCTCGCTGGGATGCTCGCCATAGAGATGGCGAGGAGGGGCCGCGCCGCGTAGACACTGGCGGTCGGGGATGGGGCAGAAAAAGCGAGGTAGCATGACCCAGTAGCGGACAAGCCTACAATTCGACTTGGATGCTGACGACTAACTTGGATTTACTTCTGTGGCAAAATACCCTAGCCCAAGGGCCACTCGCGCACTTCGCAGCGCGCCGCCCAGGCATCGTACAGGCCGCTCATCATGGCGACCCGCTCGCTCTCGCCAGTGCTCAAGTCGTCCAGCTCGGTGCGATCTTCGATCATGTTGTAGAGTTCCCAGTTGCCTGGATGCTTGCTGACCAGCTTCCAGTCGCCGATACGCAGGGCGCGGTTGCCTTCATGCTCCCAATAGAGCGGCTTCTCACGCCGCCAATCGGCGCCTTCCAGCGCCGGCAGAAAACTCTCGCCTTCGACCGGCTGAATCGCGACCCCATTGAACTCGCTCGGATAATCCGCCCCCGCCAGCTCGGCGACAGTTGGCAGCACATCGATGAATTGAACGGGACTGTGCACGACAGTCGGCTCGTCAATCAGCGCCGGACAATGCACGATGCAAGGCGAAGAGATGCCGCCCTCATGCACCCAATGCTTGTAGAGGCGGAAGGGCGAATTAGAGGCGTTCGCCCAAGGCAGATCGTAGCTCATGAAAGTATCGGCCGGTCCGGGGCGCATGCCGACGCGGTTGCCGATGCGCACGCGCCGACCATCGGGCAGGGTCGGCACATAAGAGCGGTGATCGCGCCAGCCGTCCTCCGCCATGAACTCGGCGCAGCCGCCATTATCCGAGAGGAAGATAATCAGGGTGTTCTCGCTGATGCCCAGCGCCTCCAGCTTCGCCAGGATGCGCCCGATGCCCTGATCCATGCGGTCGATCATCGCGGCATAGGTCGCCATGCGCAGGTCTTCCCAATCAGTGTTTTCCTCCGACCCCCAGGGATGCGAATCGCTATCGCGCGGCGATATGCGCCAGACCGGATCGAGAAGCCCCAGGCTGTTAAGCGCTTCGTGTCGGTTCTGTCGTAAGCTATCCCAGCCGGAGCGATAGGCGCCTTCGTATTTGGCAATGTCCTCCGGCGGGGCCTGCAGCGGCCAGTGCGGAGCTGTATAAGCCACATGCAGGAAAAAAGGCGTGCCGTCGTGATGCGCTTCGTCGATCATCTCCACCGCCTTGTCGCTGATGGCATCGGTGTAATAGAAGTCGTCGGGATAATCCTGAACGAATTCGCCATCTTCGGTCAGCGCGTGGGGAAAGAAGAAGCTGCCCGCGCCGACGAGCGTGCCATAGAAGCGATCGAATCCGCGCTGCTGTGGCGTGGGGTATCCTTCGGTGCCCGGCCGCCAGCTCTCCGGCTCCTGCGCCAGCATTTGACCGCCGGTATGCCACTTGCCGGACATCATGGTGCGATAGCCGGCGCCCTTCAGCACTTCGGCGATGGTCACCGCGTCATCGCGCAGGTAGCCTTGATAGGCGCGCGTGCCGCGATTCTGCACCATGTGACCGACGCCGGCCAGCTGCGGGTGCAATCCGGTCAGCAGCGCCGCCCGCGAGGGGCAGCAGCGCGCGAAGCTGTACATCTGTGAGAAGCGCGCACCATTCCCGGCCAGGCGGTCCAGATTTGGCGTCGCAATCTCCGAACCGAAACAGCCGATATCGGAAAAACCCATATCGTCCGCCAGTATGAGTATGATGTTTGCTTGTGTCATTTGGCCTCCTGCCATAAAGGATTGAAGGGGCTTGATTGATGTTACGATTTGTATACCGAAATTCTACCCCATCCCCGACCGCCAGTGTCTACGCGG
>JAAXID010000219.1 GCA_012270545.1 Anaerolineae bacterium
ACCGGTCACGCGGACTGGCGCCTGGCCCACGCGCGTGGCCTGACCGAAGACAAATGGCCCTACGATCAAGACCTGGTCGATGAAGCGGGGGCGGTGATGGCGACGGTGCTGGACGCGCTGGACGATATCCGCGAGGTGAACGAAAAGGGAATCCGCACGCTGATGACGGCCAACCGCTGGGGTGGGGCGGCTTTCCACAACGCCGGCTGGAATCCCCGTCATATCGAAGGCGCCGATCACTTCCTCTTCTACGCGCTGGAATACTACACCGGCAAGAAATTCATCCACGGGCAGCCCGTCTGCTTGGGCATATACGTCGGCTCGCTGCTGCACGATGACAAAGCGCAGGAGATGCTCGCTGCCATTGTGCGCGCCGGCGTCGATATACGCCCGCAAGCGATGGGCATCAGCTGGGACGATGTGACGCATGCGCTCGTCAATATGCGCAAATTTGTGCGCCAGGCTGGCTTGTGGTACGGCATCTTCCACGAAGCCGAGATCGACGAAGCCTTCGCCGCGCAGGTGCGTGAGAATGTCGAAGCGGCTTATGCGGGTGTCGCGTTTTAAACAGCCGGATTTGGAATCACCTGACGCCAGTCAGTGGTTTATTGTCCATTACTCTAAGGAGACAAAGATGTTCAAGAAGACGCTTGTTTTAGTTCTGCTGCTGGTCTTGTGCCTTATGCCAGCCGCGCAAGCACAAGACTTCGACTGGATGCGCTTCGCCGGTAGCGAGATTACTATCTTGATGCCGGAGCACCCCGTGCTCGATGGCATGCGCAGCGTTATGGAAGATTTTGAGGCGGCCACCGGCATCACGGTCAATGTCGAGGCGTTGGCCGAGAACCTCTATTTCGACCGCATGGAAGTGGCTTTGCGCGCCGACGAAGGGGTGATGGATGTCTATATGGTGCCGATGGATTCTACCGCCTTCACACAATGGTCCAATGGCTTGATCCATCCGCTCAGTCCCTATATCAATGATGCGAGCATGACCGCTGCTGATTATGACTTCGCAGATTTCCCCGTCGGCTTCACCCAGGCGACGCAATACCCGCCCGGTGACATGGCGGCTCAGGATTATGCCATCCCCGTTTCCTTCGAGGCATACACCCTCTTCTGGAACCAGGATATCGTCGATGAATACCTCGAGGGCCAGATTCCCGATACCATGGGCGGACTGATCGAAGCGGCGCAGAGCATCACCGAAGCCAGCGGCGGCGCGGTCGCGGGCGCGGTCATGCGTGGCATTCGTTCCCACACCATCATGGACACTGTGACCGGCATGGTATTCAATAACTGGGGCGAGGCGGAAATGTCCCTGCCTTACAACGTCTGGTTTGCTGGCGATTGGTCGGCGCCGGTGCTGACCGACGAGCGGATCACGGCGGGTCTATCGCATTATGCCGGCATGATGTCGGCTGGACCGATCAACGTTCAGTCGCTCGATTGGCCCGATGCCAGCCTGCTCTTCCAGCAGGGGCGCGCCGGCTTCTTCATCGACGCCAGTCTCTTTGGTCCCGGCTTCGAAGATCCGGAGGCCTCAGCCGTCGCCGGCAAGACCGGTTATGCGGTGATGCCGCCGGTTGAAGCGGGCGGCGCTTCCTGGACCGGTCACTGGATGTGGGGCATCGGCATTCCCGCCAACGCTCAGAATCCCGAGGCCGCTTGGTACTTCATCCAATGGATGACCAGCGCCGATATCGAACCAGTGATCGGCGCCTTCCATGGCGGCGCGGCGCGCGTATCCACCTGGGACAAGGCGGAATACGTCGACGCGCTGAATCCGCTTTATGTCGATACCGTGCTAGAAGCAATGCAGACCTCGCGCACGACAGTGGTCTTCCGCGAAGGCTGGAGCGAGTACGCACTGGTCATTGTCGATGCGATTCAGGATATGTATGGCGGCATGGCGCCGGCCGATGCGACTGCTAAGGCGCAGCAGCGCATAATAGAGATGGACCAGTAGGGTTGTATTGACATACAACATTTCGCTCAGAGCAGGTAGGTCTCTATCTACCTGCTCGCTTTTTTTGGAGTTGGCAAATGCCCGCCCGCCACGGCAAAGTTTTCGCCTATTGCCTAATCGCGCCCGCCGTCTTCATCCTCGCGGTGACCTCGCTCTATCCGGCGATCTATTCCTTTGTTCTCAGTTTCTTTAACTGGAACTGGGGGATCCAATTCGATTTCGTCGGCACTCGGAACTATCTCGATCTGTTCCGGAGCGCCGAGTTTTGGCAGGTGCTCTATCAGACCTTCCTCTTCGCGGTGGTGGCGACGGCGCTGGAGCTGGTGTTGGGTGTCGCGCTGGCGGTTGTTCTCGACCGGCTCAAGTTCGGTGCTGGTATCATCCGGACGCTGCTGCTGACGCCGCTGATGGTCTCTGGCATCATCGTGGCGCTGATGTCCAAGATCGTGCTCGATCCCATGCTCGGCATCGTCAATTATGTGCTGATCTCCCTGGGCCTGCCGCCATCGCCCTTCTTCGGCACGACAAGCACCGCCATGGCCACCGTCATCATGGTGGACGCCTGGTGGCAGACCGCCTTCGTCTTTATCATTGTATTAGCCGGTCTGCAAAGCCTGCCGCAAGAACCGATCGAGGCGGCGCGCGTCGATGGCGCTAGCAGCTTGCAGATCTTCTTCCGCGTCAAGATGCCCATGCTGCGCCCGGTGCTCTTCACCGTTTTGATCTTCCGCACCATTGATACGCTCAAAGTCTTCGATATCATCTTCGGCACGACCGGCGGCGGTCCCCAAATCGCCACCGAAGTGATGCAAACCCTGGCCTACCGCAAAGCCTTCAGCTTCCTGCAAATGAGCGAAGCGATGACGGTGATGGTCATTTTTTCCGCGATCGTCCTGGCGATCAGTCTCGTCTATATGCGCCTTGAAGAACGCCTCGAGGTGGATTAGCCATGGTCATCAACCAACGCGATCAACTGGAACGACTGCTGGCATATCTCATCTCGCTGATCGCGATCTTGCTCACGCTTTTTCCCATCGTCTGGCTGCTGAGCGTCGCACTGAAGACGCAGCGCGATGCCTTTGCCATGCCGCCGAAGCTACTTTTCAAGCCGATCGCTGACCATTTTCTTGGGCTCCTGGATCGGCCTGGTTTCGTCGAAGCCTTCATGAACTCCGTCTACGTGACTGCGTTTGGCGTCCTCATCGCCATCGTCATCGCGATCTTCGCTTCCTACGCTATCCACCGTTTCAACTTCCGCGGCAAGAAACTGTTTGCGGTCTGGCTGCTGCTGGCATACATGTTGCCGGAGTTTCTTTTCATCATCCCGATGTACGTGCTCTATCAGCGCATCGGTTGGTATGATACCCATATCGGCCTAGCGCTGGTTTATCAGGTTCATTCGCTGCCCTTCGCCGTCTGGCTCATCCGCAGCTTTTTCAAAGAAGTGCCGAGTGAATTGGATGATGCCTCGCGCATAGATGGCTGTAGCCATCTGGGTACGCTGCGCCACGTCTACATCCCGCTGGCGGCGCCCGGCATCGCGGCCACCGCCATCCTCACCGCTATCTGGATCTGGAACGAGCTCACCATCGCTCTCTCTTTGACCTTCAGCGATGCGCAGACGGTCACGGTCGCGGTCGCGTCTTTCCGCGGTTACACTTCGATCAACTGGGGTCAGATGTCGGCCGCCTCCATCGTTGCGATTGTGCCGATGCTCGCCTTCGCAGTCTTCGCGCAGAGATATATCGTGAAGGGTCTGACGCTGGGATCACTAAAGGGGTAGAATTCCGAAGGTATTCGATCCAGTTTTGGGAAGAACCTGATGCCAAAGCTCGCCATCCACGGCGGTCCGCCCGCCAAGACTAAACCATTTCCCGTCTGGCCCATCTTCGACGAGCGCGAACGCGAAGCGCTCAAGGAAGTGCTGGAGAGCCGCGTTTGGTGGCGGACGCCTGGAACCAAGACCCTTGCCTTTGAACAAGAGTTCGCCAGCTATCATCAGGCGAAACACGGCATCGCCGTCACCAACGGGACACACGCGCTTGAAGTGGCATTGGCGGCGCTGGGCATCGGAGCGGGCGCTGAGGTCATCGTGCCGAACGCCACCTTCGTCGCCACCGCCAGCGCAGCGCTCTTTGCAGGTGCGCTGCCCGTCCTGGTTGATGTCAGCGCCGACAGCTATTGCATCGATCCCGAACTGGCGGAAGCGGCGATCACGGAGAATACGAAGGCGATCATCGCCGTGCACATGGGCGGACGCCCGGCCGATCTCGATCAGCTGACGGCGGTCGCTGAGAAGCATGGCATCGCGCTGCTGGAAGACGCAGCGCATGCTCATGGCAGCGAGTGGCGCGGGCGCAAGGTGGGCGCCTTTGGCATCGGCGGCACCTTCAGCTTCCAGGCCAGCAAGACCATGACCGCCGGCGAAGGTGGCATGATCATCAGCGACGATGACGACTTCGAAAGGCTGGCGCGCTCTACGCATGACTGTGGACGTCTGCCGGGCAGGTGGTTTTATGACCACTTCGTCTACGGCTCGAATTATCGTTTGAGCGAGTGGCAAGGCGCCGTTCTTCTGGCGCAGCTGACGCGACTCGATGAACAGACTGCCCGCCGCCACGCAAATGGACGCTTGCTGGATCGCCTGCTGAGCGAATTGCCCGGCATCACGCCGCAGTCTCACGATAGCCGCATCACACGCAACGGGCAATACGCCTATATTTTCCACTACGACAAGCGCGCCTTCGCCAGCGTCCCTACTGATCGCTTCGTCGAGGCGCTGGAAGCGGAAGGCATCCCGACGCAAGCGCCTTATCCGCCACTTCACAAACTTGACCTGTTCACCAGCGGCGCCTATCGGGATCGTCTCAGCGGCGCGCAGGCACGGGCGAATCACGAGTTTCTAAACGATGCCTTTCCCAATTCGCAGCGCGAAGCCTGGGAAACCGTCTGGATCACGCAGAATGCGCTGCTCGGTGATGAAGAAGATATGGGCGAGATCGCCGCCGCCATCCGCAAGATTGGCGAAAACGCGCGCGACCTGCTGTAACCTTCCAGCCCTCCACATCATTGTGTGCAGGGGCGCCCTCAGATCGTCCGAAGCCAGTATCTGCCAATGCGGGCGACTCACTGAGTCGCCCCTATATCTAGGTTTTCCCGAGACGGGATTATTGGTTGCCATATCTACAATGCACCAATCCCCTCGCGGCGCGATTGCCGCTCGCCGCAGAGCGGTTTGCGGTACAATCGAAGCGTCAACTTTCGGAACTGTATGGGGAAAGGAAGCGGAATGCGAATCTTGATCATGTGTGACATGGAAGGCGTCAGTGGCATCGTCACCTGGGATCAGGTGGGCGGCGGCAAGGCGGGCTACCCGGAAGGGCGCGAACTGTATACAGCCGAAGTCAATGCGGCGGTGCGTGGCGCGGCCCGGGCGGGCGCGAGGGAGATCATCGTCATCGACGGTCATAACGCGGGGGGCGACTGGCGCTACAATTCGCTGCTCAAGGACATGCTCGATCCCGCCTGCGAGTACGTGGCGCACCATACCTGGACCGATTACCGGGCGCCACTGGAAGAGGGTGTGGACGCTTGCTTGATGGTCGGTTATCACGCGCGCAACAACACCCCTGATGGCGTTTTGAACCACACCATCTCCTCGGCGCAATGCCGCAATCTCTGGTTCAACGACGAACTCGTCGGCGAGGTTGGTGTCAATGCCGCGCTCTGTGGCCATTATGGCAGTCCTGTGCTGTTGGTCACCGGCGATGTCGCCGTTTGCCGCGAAGCAACGACGCTGCTCGGCGCCGGGCTGACGACGGTGGCGGTCAAGCGCGGGCTTTCCAAATACTCGGCGCGCCAGATCGCGCCCCGGCGCGCCCGTGAGATGATCGAGGAAGGCGCGTATCAGGCGCTGCAGAATCTGAACGCGGTCGCGCCTTATGTACCGGCATCGCCAGTGACGATCACCGTCGAATTCGGGCACTTCGACACGATGATGGCATACCTGCCGCGCGCCGATGTGGAGTTGGATCAGCCAGCGCAGAAAATGTACAGCCGCGCGGAAAACTGGATGGCAGCCTGGGATAAGATTTGGCCCTTTTAGTTTAGGTCGGCGTTACCAGCAGTGTCATGCTGTTACCCGGGAGCGGTGATATCATTGATACAACTCCTGCTCGTCTGAGATTGTAGGGGCGATCGACGGTCAGTTTCTACGCGACCCTCGGATCGCCCGAAGTCTGAATTTGCCAATGCGGGGGGACTCACAGAGTCGCCCCTACATCTAGGTTTTTCTTAGACAGGATTATTGGTTGCCATATCCATAATTCACCACCCCACGTTACCCTCAATTAGTGGCAAATTCAGGCCAAGCGAGTAAACTTAAGAGAGGTGCTTTCACGATGGAGGAAAGTATCCGCTGTTAGTTCCAATTGTTCAGAGTTCTTTGAAAGGAATGCTCAATGAAAGCCAGACTAATTCTCGTACTCTTGGTATTCGCTCTCGTGCTTTCCAGCGTTACCGCGATGTCACACGATCCGATCGAAGATTGGGCGGCTGGCATTAAAGAAGCCTACGGCGGTACTGAAATCACCGTGGCGGTGGCTTCACACCCGTCGATAGAAGCCTTCAAGACGATGATTCCGCGCTTCGAGGAATTGACCGGCATCACGGTTGTGCTTGACGAGATGGAAGAGGGCCAGCTCAGCCAGCGGCGCTTGCTGGAAGTCTCGGCCGAATCGGCCAGCTATGACGCGATGATGACGGCGATCGAGTGGAACGCGCAAGTGGCGCAGAGTGGTTACGCCACGCCGCTGGAGCCTTGGATCGAATCCGACATCACGCCCGACTGGTTCAACTACGAAGACATCCTGCAGGCTTATCGCGATATGTTCCTCTGGGAAGACGGCATGCACTATGGCATCCCCTTCGCCGGCGAGACCGTCTTCATGTTCTACCGCGAAGACCTCCTCGAGGAACACGGCATAGATGTGCCGACCACCTACGCCGAAGTGATGGAAGCGGCGAAATACTTCAGCGAAAACGTCGATGGCGTTGACGGTATTTCCTATCGCGCCCGTCTCGGCTGGGAGTTCACCTATATGTGGTCGATCTTCTTGGCGCCCTTCGGCGGCATGATGGTTGATCCGGAGACTGGCGATGTCGCGCTGGATTCGCCGGGCACAATCGCCTCGCTGGAATACGTCCGCGACCTCTGGCAGTACGGTCCGGTCGGCGTCGAATCCTTCTCCTTCCCTGAAGCCTGGGACGCCTTCATGCTGGGCCGCGCCGCCATCATGATCGAGGCATCGGCGGCCGCGCCCGAAGTGGAGAATCCCGACAAGTCCGTTGTCGCCGGGATGACCGGTTACAGCGAGCTGCCCGCGGGGCCGGCCGGCGCCTATTCCGGCGTTTGGGGCTGGTCCTTCGCCATGATGGACGACTCGGAAGTGAAAGAAGCCACCTGGGCTTTCATCGCTTACCTGACCAGCGAAGGCTTGCAGGATGACTACCTGGCAAACGGCGGCATCGTCTCGCGCCAATCCGCCTTGGGCGATCCCGAGCGGCAAGCGGCGAACCCCTACTACCAGGCGACGCTGGACGCGCTTGGACAAGCTGCGGACCTGGGCGCGGAGGGCTTGGCTGTCGTATTGCCTTCGCCGAAATGGAGCCAGGTCAGCAGCATCATGGGCACGGAAGGCGGGCGCGCTTTCATCGGCGAGATCACTGTGGAAGAAGCCGTCGCCAGCATGCAGGCGCAGGTCTCCGAAGTCCTTGCCGAATAGCTTGACCGCAGTGATGGCAGGCTGAGCTCAGCTTGCCACTCCTGGATCCCGGTCTATGAAGGCCAAAACTATAACGGAAAGGCGCCAGCCGCCCTGGCTGGCGCCTGCTTTGCTCATCATCCCCGCCTTCCTGGTCGTCTTCGCGCTGGCGGCCTACAGCGCCGTCTGGCTGCTGCAGCTGAGCACGGTCAAATTGACCTTCGGCGATCCCTTCCGCACCGCCCAGTGGGTGGGCTTGGAAAACTACAGTTGGCTGCTCTTCAACGAATTCAGCACCTTTTGGGCATCTCTGCGCGTGACCGCCGTATACGTCGTCGGCACGCTTGTTCCCGAACTGATTATCGGCTTTCTCATCGCCCTGCTGCTCAACCGCAAGATGCGCGGCAATTCGTTCTTCACGGCCGCGCTGATCATCCCCATGGTGCTGATGCCGTCCATGGTGGGCATGGTCGGCCGCTTATACTTTTCGCCCTATGGCTTGATCAATTACTTCATCGAGTCGCTCACTGGCGTCAGGCATAATTGGTATGGCGCTGACTTGGCGCTATGGGCGGCGGTGCTGGTCGATATATGGGAATGGACGCCATTCTTCATCTTGATCCTGCTCGCCGGCTTGCAGACGCTGCCTGTTGAGCCTTTTGAGGCGGCGCGCGTCGATGGCGCTTCCCGTTTGCAGTCCTTCGTCCATCTCACCTTGCCGCTGATGCTGCCCTTGATCATGACCACTTTGATCTTGCGCCTGATGGATGTCCTGCGACTATTCGATGTCATCTTCGTCATGTTCGGCGGGGGACCGGGCACGTCGACCACTACCTTGCCGCTCTACATCTATCGCACGACCTTGATCCAACGCGATGTAGGGCGTGGCTCAGCCGCGAGCGTGATGCTGATTATCATCATCGTTTCGCTGACGGTCATCCTGATCAAGATGCGCGACCGCATCCGATACGAGGCTTAGGTCTATGAAGCTGGGAAATCTGCGCGCCTTGCTGGGCTCTCGCTTTCTCGACCTGCTGACGATTGCAGTGGTCGCCGCTTTTCTTTTCCCTTATCTCTTCATGGTCAGTTCCGCCTTCAAGACGCGGCTGGAAACTTTCGCTTATCCGCCGGTTTTCTGGCAGTTCAGACCGACGCTTGAGCATTTCGAAAACATCTTCAGCGATATGAACATCCTCTTCTATATGAAGAACAGCACGATCATCGCCGTCTGCAGCACGCTTCTGACGATTCTCATTTCAATCCCGGCGACTTACAGCTTCGCCCGTTTTCGCTTTCACTACAAAGAAGGCATCGCCTATGGCTTCTTGTTCTTGCAGATGGTGCCGGGCATCTCGATTGTATTCGCTTTGTTCTTCATCGCTGGCTCGTTAAACCTGTCTGATACGCATATTTTCCTGATCGTTGTTTATCTTTTGTGGAATGTGCCTTACGCCATCTGGATGATGCGCGGTTTTGTCGAGGGCATCCCGGTGGAACTTGAAGAATCGGCGATGGTCGACGGCGCCTCGCGCTTCAAAGCCTTCCGTTTGATTACGTTGCCGCTGATGGCCGGTGGCATCGCTGCCACTGCGATTCTGATCTTCATCGGCGTCTGGAATGAATTCAGCGTCGCCTTCTTTTTGACTTCAACCAACGCGCGCACGATGCCGACGACGATCGCCTTTTTCATGACCCATTCCGGCATCAAATGGGGACCAATGTTCGCCACCGCCACCATTGGCACGCTGCCCGTGGTGATCTTCGCGCTGATTGTGCGCCGCTATTTCATCTCCGCCCTGACATTCGGCGCAGTGAAAGGATAACTTTCATGCTCTATGATCAAATCGACCAAGCGATCGAATCGCATCGCGCCGAAGCGCTTGCTTTGCTGCAAGAGCTGGTGCGCATCCCCTCGCTGGAAGGGGCGGAAAAACCTTGCATGGATCTGCTCGAGCGTCAGCTAAAGGCGATGGATTTGGCTGTGGACCGCTGGACACCGGATGATGACGAGTTGGCGGCGCACCCGGCTTATGTGCCGACCGGCTGGTCTTACGCCGAGCGTCCTAACGTGGTCGGCATTTTCCGCGGCGCTGGCGACGGCAAGTCGCTGAAGCTGAACGGGCATGTCGACGTGGTGCCTATCGGTCCGCCGGAACTTTGGGAGTACGGACCCTGGAGCGGCGAATTCGTCGACGGCAAGGTCTATGGCCGCGGCAGCGCCGATATGAAGGGCGGCGTCGTCAGCAACGTGCTGACCGTGCTTGCGCTGCAAACGGCTGGCATTCGACTGGCGGGTGATTTGATCATCGACTGTGTTGTCGACGAAGAAGCGGGCGGCAACGGCACGCTGGCGACCGTTCTGCGCGGGCACAACGCCGATGCCTGCATTTTCACCGAGCCGACAGGCATGGATCGCCTTTCCGTCTCAAATCGTGGCGCGCAATTCTTCCGCATCACTGTGCTGGGGGAAGAGGGCGGCGTGGAGTACAAGCATCAACTCACCAATCCCATCACGAAAGCTTTTGAGGTCTTTCATGCCGTCGAAGCCTACTCCATTATGCGCGAGTCGGTGGTGTCTCACCCGCTCTATGACGACGCCTACGACACCAAAGTGCCGACCGGCATCTGCAAGATTCAGGCGGGCGAATGGCCCTCGACTGTCGCCTCGCAAGCGCTGCTGGAAGGCACCATCGAATGCCTGCCGGGCGAAGACATCCATCAGGTCAAGGAGAGCTTCCGGCAATACATTCTCGAATGGTCGGCGAAGGACAGTTGGTTCCAGGATCATCCGCTGCAGATCGAATGGTTCGGCTTGTGGTTTGACGCCGCCGAAATCGACCCGGATCATCCGATGGTGCATAGGCTGAAAGCGGCGGCCAAGTCTGTCACCGGGCGCGAAGTGCAGGTGGACGGCGCCGGCGGCTGTGATTTGCGTCTGCCCGTGCTGTACGGAAACACGCCTTCAGTGCTCTTTGGTCCTTCGGGCGCCATGATCCACAGCACCGACGAGTATATCGAATTCGAGCAGGTCATCGATTGCGCCCGCGTTCTGGCGCGCATGGCGGTTGATTGGTGCGGCGTCGCCGAGTAGGGGAGAGCGAACATGGCGAATTGGTGGGACGAGCAGATCCGCGCGGTCACGTTGGAGTTTCCCGCGGCTGACGTGGCGAGCATTGATGTCAAGGGCATCGTCGATGAAACGCATCGCGGAGATGCGAATACGCTGAATGTTTTTTCTACCGGTTATTATCCGGGCGGCACGGCCTTCTATCAGAGCGAGATCGCGCCGCATTATCCGGGCTTGGGCGAACGCGACTTACTGGCTGAGTCAATCGAAGCGGCGCATGCCAATGGTCAGAAAGTGGTCGCCTATCTGGCGTCCATCTGGGGAAACCGCGATCTTTACTTCGCGCATCCCGATTGGGCGCAGCGAAAGACGGACGGGCGCGTCACGACTTGGGATGAGCACTACAACTCGGTCGCGATGGATCCGCTGAGTCCTTATCGTGATTATTTCGCTTCGATCGTACGCGAAATCGCCGACAATTACGATGTCGACGGCTTCTATTTTGATGAGCCGAGCTTTCAGAGTTGGTCCGCCAGCCGCGCCTGCCAGCGCGCTTTCGAAGTTGAGTTTGGTCTCCCCCTGCCGACAGAAGAACAGTGGGACGATCCGCTCTTCCAGACCTTTCTCAACTGGCGTTACGAGCAGATTGCTGAGTGGCGCCGCTCGCTGTATGTGGTCGCCAAGCGCGACGACCGCTGCGTCTACTTTCAGGGCGCTTTTCCATTGGCATCTTTGAGCGGTGACCGCTATTATTTGTCTGGCTCGCCCCCGCTTTTCTCTTGGTATCACGAGCGCTTTGGCGTCTCATGGCACGTGCCGATGGCGCACGGCGATGATATGGCGCAAACGGCGGCGACCGGTGACATCGTGCACATGGAGCTCTACCGCGCCAGCGTCCGCGAGCCGCTCTGGTGGTACGGCGTCGCCATGCGCTACGTCCAGTCCATGGCCAAGGGCAAGCAGATCCTGGTGCTGAGCATGATGGCGCAATCGCCATTTGACCTCTACGGCCTGGGCGAAACCGAATTGCGCCTGTCGACCGCGGAACTGCTGGCGAACAATGCCTCGCTGCTCTTCGCCCGCTATTATCCCGATCAGGTGGATCAGCAGGCTTGGGATCAGGTCTATGATCGATTCGCTGAAGCCAAGGCATTGTCGCCCTACTTAATGAACCGAGTGAGCATCCCCTATGTCGCGCTGCTTTATTCCGGCAGGACCGTCGAACGCTTCGATTATCGCGCGGATAAACCGGCGCATATTGGCGAAATCAAGGGCTTCGCCAAAGCGCTGCTGCAGGAGAAGATCCTTTTCGACATCATCACCGAAGCCGATCTGGGCGAGCGACTCGACAGGTATCGCGCGATCATCATCCCGAACGCCAGCTGCCTCGCGGTGGAAAGCAAGGCGCTGCTCCGGCAATTCGTCGCGGACGGCGGCGGCCTCATCGGGTCCTATGAGTGCGGGATGTACGATACGACAGGACATCGTTCCGCTGCCGATGATTTCGCCGACAGCTTTGGTTTGACTTACGCCGGCGAGCAGCTGCCTTTTGAACTCGATATCTACATGCGCATGACGCCGGAGCATGACTTGCCGACTGCGGTTCCCCCAGGCAAGCGGATTCCCACGCTGGGCATGCAGATTGCTGTCGAGCCAAACGGCGCTCGCCCGGTCGCGCATGTGCAAGGCGCGTCCGAAGTGCATTACGGGCCGCTCGGCGATGAAACCGGACCGCCCGTCGTTTTGACCCATCAGCCGGGCGCTGGGCGCTGCATCTATTTCGCAACGCCCATCGGCGCGCGCTATCTCGAATTTGGCATCCGCGACTTCCGCAACTTGATTGCCGACGCGGTCTCATGGACGGCGCAATCTGCAGCGCCAGTTCGTGTGAAAGGCGCCGGCGACACGCTTGCGCTGACGGCATTTCGCCAAGGACAGCGAATGCTGATTCACCTAGTCAACAGCGTGCGCGACGAAACGCGTCTGCCGATCAATGAGACGATCGTCAGCAGTGCCGTCGAGGTGGAAGTTGACGTGGATTCACCCGCTCAGAAGGTGAGGGCCCTGGGTGATGAGACCGACATTTCATGGGAGATGGCCGGCAAAGTACTCCGGATCGACCTGCAAGAGGTGCGATATCATGTACTGCTTGTGATCGAATAATATTCAATTGATAAAGAAAATGTAGGGGCGACCGACCGCCCGCGAAACTTGCTCAATTCTCTTAGTCTGATACGCGGATGCGCTCGAATTGTCCGCCAAATTCCTGTTCTAGGCCGGCGCCACATCCAGCTCTTGCAGTTCGGCTTCGCGCTCTTCCAGCCACTGGATGGCCGCCATCGCCGCCGCTGTGCCTTGACCGACTGAAGTCGCCACTTGCCGCCAGATCTCATCCTGAATCTCGCCGGCGGCAAAGACGCCCTCCACGTTCGTGCGATAGCGCTGGTCGGTGATGATATAACCGTTCTCGTTGAGTGCGATCTGGTCGTCGAAGACGGCGTTATTCGGATCATGCCCGATGAAAATGAAGACGCCCTCGGTCGGATGCACGGTCTCCTCGCCGCTGACGGTGTCCTTCAAGCGCACGGCATGGACGCCGCCGTCGTCTCCCCCCAGGATCTCCTCGACTACGGAATTCCAGGTGAAGTTGATCTTCTCGTTCTTGAAGGCGCGCGTCTGCAGTTGGATGCCGGCGCGCAGCTCATCGCGGCGGTGAATGACGTTGACGCTGTTGGCGAAGCGCGTCAGGAAGATGCCTTCTTCCAGTGCCGAATCGCCGCCACCGACCACGACGATATCCTTGCCGCGGAAGAAGAAGCCATCGCAGGTGCCGCAATAGCTGACGCCTGCCCCGATGTATTCTTCCTCGCCGGGCACACCCAGCTTGCGCGGGTCGGCGCCGATGGTGATGATGACGGCGTCGGCCAGGTATTCTTCGCCCAGGGTCTTGATATGGAAGGGCGAGCCATTGCTGAAGTCGACGCTCTCGACCAGGTCGAACTCGACTAACGCGCCGAAATTCTCAGCGTGTTCTTTCATGCGTTCGACCAATTCGGGTCCGCTCAAGCCATCGGGGAAGCCGGGGTAATTCTCGATCTCATGCGTGATGGCGACTTGCCCGCCGAGCTGAGCCCCGGCGATGACCACGGGCGCCAGTTGCGCGCGGGCGGTGTAGAGGGCGGCGGTTAAGCCCGCAGGTCCCGAGCCGATAATGACAACACGTTCCTTCTTCATCTGTTCTGCCTCGTGTTCAAATGTGTGTGTGTCGTTAAAGAAATGCTAGAAATGGGGGTTATTCCAATGCGGAAAAGTCAAAGCCTTCCAGCGCCTTTTCTTGCCGGATCACGGCCACCAGCGCTTCAAATTCTTCGCGGCAATCGCCCCAATAGCGCATGAACTTTTGCATCTCGGGCCAGATCTCGTTCAGGTCGGCGCCGTTGGCCACCTGCTCGGCCAGCCGCGTGATCTTCTCGCAGCAGTCGTTGCAGTCCATTTTAATCAGCGCGTCATCGGCCGGCGCGTTGGCGATGAAATCGACAAGTCTGTCAAGTTGGTCGCCATCATGTTGTTCTGACATGGCGCGTACTCCTGCGATTTCGTTCCACCCTATGGACGAGGGGCTGGCGAGGAATCTTACATCTATTGCGTATATGGGCGAATATGATCAGTTCAGCTACTTTTAATTGCCCGCGCCGCCGCCAGAATCTCCCGCGCGCTCTCCAGCCCGGCCGCGCCCGCCGTACCCAGCATCGCCGCCAGCTCGCCAATCCGCTCATCGTCATTCGCTAGCGGCCGCACCTGCGTCGCCGCATGGCCCGCGCTCTGATCCTTTTGCGCCTGAAAATGCTCATCGGCGTAGCTCGCCAATTGGGGCAGGTGGGTGACACAGAGCACCTGATGGTCTTTCGACAGCGACCACAGCTTTTCGCCGACGACCGCGCCGATGCGCCCGCCGATGCCTTGATCGACCTCATCGAATATCAGAATCGGCGTTTGATCGGCCGCGGTCAGCACGCGTTTGAGCGCCAGCATGATTCGCGCCGCCTCGCCGCCGGATGCCACCTTCGCCAGCGGGCGCAGCGGCTGACCGGGGTTGGCGCTCAGCATGAACTCGACATCGTCGATGCCCGCTCCATCAAACTTGTAGCGCCTGTCGCCGACGACGCAGCCGGCCGGGTGCTCCGCTTGCGCCAGCAGCACCTCGAAGCGCGTCTGTTCCATGCGCAGGTCGGCCAATTCCGCTATCACTGCCGCGCTGAGACGCTGGCCCGCCGCCGTCCGCGCCCGGCTCAAGCGCGCGCATATAGCGCCAATCTGCCGCAGCAGGCCTTCCACTTCTTCGCCCAATGTCGCCAGCCGTTCATCGCTGTGCTCGATGCCCTCCAGTTCAGTCGCCGCCCGTTTCGCATAGTCAAGAATATCGGCGATATTATCGACGCGGTGGCGGCGCTTCAGCGTCCGGATCAACTCCAGCCGCTCTTCCAGTTCGTTGAGTCGTTGAGGATCGTATTCCACTTCATCGGCGTAGCGCGCTAGGGTCAGCGCCAATTCCTGTGATTGCTGCGCCAGCCCTTCCGCCAGCTCGTGATCGTCGGTCATATTCGGGTCAATTTGCGCTAACTTCGAGAGCGCGGCCGCCACACCCATCAGACCATCCACCGCCGCTGCCCGCGCGCGGCGATCGTCGCCGTTGAGCAGTTGCGACGCTTCCGCCGCCAGGGTCGCCAGTTGCTCGCTATTGGCCAGGCGATGACGTTCCGCCAGCAGCACGGCTTCTTCGTCGCTTTCGAGTTCGGCCGCCTGAATCTCTTCGACTTCGTGCCGCAGCAAGTCCGCCCGTCGGCTAAGCGTCTCTCGGTCATCCCGCAAGGCGCGCATCTCCGCCTGTAGCCCCGTCAGCTCGCTGACCAGCTTGGCCAGCCCCGCGCGCGCTTCCAGCAGGTCGGCGTAGCGATCGAGCAGGTCAATGTGGTGACGGGTGCGAAACAGCGAGAGGTGGCCGCTCTGCCCGTGGATATCGAAGAGTTCGCGCCCGACTTCAGCCAGCAGCTCGCTGCGGACGGGCAGGCCGTTGATCCGCGCCGTCGAGCGCCCGCGCCGCCGTATCTCGCGCATGAGCGTAAGGTAGTCCGGGTTATCGGCATCGACCAGGTCTTCGCGCTGCAGCAGCGTCATGATATTGAGTCGCGTGCGTGGATCCAGCTTGATGACGCCCTCGATCAGACTGCGGTCACCGCTCGCGCGCACATAATCGGGGTCGGCTCGCGCGCCGAGAAGCAGCTCCACCGCGTCAATCAGAATCGACTTGCCCGCGCCCGTCTCACCTGTGATGACGTTGAAACCGGCGCTGAATTGGAGCTCGAGCCGGTCGATCACGGCGAAATTCTGAATGCGCAGTTCTTCGAGCATAGTCGGTCGAAATGTCCTAAATCGAGACTTTGAACCTCGCGTAGGCCGCTGAGGTCGCCAGCGCCAGGTAGAGCAGTGTGAAGAGGCCCAGGCCGCCGACCAGCAGAAATGCGGAGGCGATTCCGCCGCCCAGTACGCCGCCGGCCGCCACGTAGCCGCTGTACCGTCCGCGTCGCCGCCCGGTCAACTGTAGCGCGATTTGGGCTGCCGTCCCGCCGATCGCCGGCGCTACGATGAAGCCCAGGATCAAGAAGCCGCCAATGAGCAGCATCACGAAGGGCGTCAACGCGCCACCGACGGCGCAAGTCGCCGCTACCAGGCCGTAATCGACGGTCGTGCCTTCGAAGAACTTGTTCTCGTGCCCGCGCACGCACTCGCGGCAGGTGTAGCCGACCGGCGTGCGCACCGCGCAATCGATGCACATATAGCGTTCGCAGCGGTTGCAGCGCAATTCGGTATCGCGTTCCGGATGCGCGGCGCAGTAATGAATCTCGCTTTCAAGTGGGGTGTTCGGAATGTTATCGTCCATGTCCGCCTCGTCTTGCACTTCGCTCATTAGAAGGTCATGCGCCGCGGACCGTGTCGGTTGATGCGCGGCTCCATCCGATCCAGCAGTGAGCGGTAAAAGTAATTGCGGTCGCGCAGGCGCACAAACTGGCTTTGCGGGGCGGCTGATGTGACGCAGATGTGCTGATTCTCGCCCAATTCGGCGGCGACCCGGCCATCGACGGTCAGCACGACCGGATG
>JAAXID010000117.1 GCA_012270545.1 Anaerolineae bacterium
GTGAGAATGCGCTGCGCGTTGTAGAGATTCCAGTTGGATGCCAGGTAGCCGCCGTCTTTGCTGCTATCCGAGTAGCCGATCATCACCTGTTGTCGCAGCCCGCGTTTGCCGGCGCGCGCGACAAGATGCTTGCGATATTCGCTGTTGTCAAAAAGGGCCTCCATGATTTCGGGTGAATGGTAAAGGTCATCAATCGTCTCGAACAGCGGCACAATGTAGACATCATTGTCGATACCAACCTCGCGCGCGAAAAGCAGCATCGCCAGCACATCGCTTGGTTGTGTGGACATGCTGGCGATGACGGTATCTATCACGATGGCATCGTAGCGGGCCTGCGCTTCCGCAATCATGCGCCAGGTGCGAATGATACGCTGGGTCGTCTCGGTGAAGACAGAGATGTCATTGGGGAAGAGCGGGCGTTTGTTGCCAATCTCAGCTGTCAGCAGTTTTTGCTTGTCTTGTTCCGGCAGGCTGCTGTAATTCTGAGCAATTCCATAGCGATTGAACAGTTCATCCAAAGCCGCGCCGTGCAAGCTGGCATCTTCACGAACCTCGAGCGGGACAAGATGCATGCCGAACAGGCGCACCTTCCGCACCAAGCGCTGGACTGCCCCCATGGCAGCGCGTGTACCGCGATGCGCTTTGAGACTGTCTTGAATCAGCAATAGATCACTAAGCAGTTCGCGACTTGATCGATACTGATCGTCTTGAAGCCTCTTGCGGATTATTGCAAGCATCTGACGGTAGACCTCGCCAGGATAGCGCGCGCTGGCCGAAAACGCCCTGTCTACCGCCTTCTGCAATTCTTCTGAAACGCCCAATTGATTCGTGTCTTGCGTCAGGTTCTGTGTCAGCGCTTCGATCTCTTCCAAATAAATCTGGCGAGCCGTTTCCCGCAAAGTCGCCAGAGTCTGCAAGGTGACATCGGTAGTTACGTTGGGATTGCCGTCGCGGTCACCGCCGATCCATGAGGCGTAGCGCAGCACTGGCGGCAGCTCCGACCAATCCTCGTCCGGATAAAAGCGTTCCAGCGTCAGCTGCAGGTCTTCATAAATGTCGATTACCACATCGAGGATGACGGAGCGAATGAAATAGATCCCAAAGTCAACCTCATCCGATACTTGTTTTTGGGAGGCGCGCACTTGTCGCGTCTGCCACAGTTCTTCCACCTCTTCCGCCAGATTGCTCTCCAGTTTGCGCAGCTCGCGCGGGAGCAAGTTGTGGCGGTCTCGCATCTCCATCATTTGGGCGATGTGTCGCAGAATGACAAGAATCTCTTGCCGCTTCGCTTCGGATGGATGCGCGGTAAGCACGAGCCGCAGGCGCGTCTGTTCCAGCAGAGAGCGGATCTCATCCGCTGTCTTGCCACTCTCTTGCAAGCTGCGAATCGCATTTGCGATGGATTCTCGCAGTGTACCCTTGGCTTCGCGCTGGCGAATTACACGGATGCGCTGCAAGTCTTCGGCAATGTTGATCAGCTGAAAATAATTGGAGAAGGCTTTGATGAGAATGTTCTTCGAAGCGAGCGGCAGGTTTTCCAGGCGATCGGCCAATTTGAAGGCGGCCGTTGAATCGCCGCTGCGCCGCGCTTTGGACATGGCGCGAATCTCTTCGACCAGTTCATAAGCGGCTATGCCGTTCTGTTCTTGGATGATGACGCCAAGCCAGCTGCCCAGCGTATGGATGTCTTGGCTTAGGGATGAGTTGTTCGCCATCCGTTGTCGCGCTCCCACCAGCGATGGAATAGATCGTTCACCTGAAGATTTGACTCGCATGGCACTATAGTTCAACTTAGAATCGTATTCCAGTAGGAGATGAGCGCGCAACATGTTGTGCCGGCTTGAGGCTCGACTGTGTAAGCTGGAGCGTCGAGGTGTCTTTGGAAAAAATTGTCGAATGCGTCGCCAACTTCTCAGAGGGACGGCGTCAGGAAATTGTTGACGAGATTGTAGTTTCGATAGCGCGCACAGCTGGTGTTGTTGTGCTTGGGGCCGAAAGCGACATCGATCACAATCGCTCGGTACTGACTTTCGTTGGCGCGCCGCAAGCTGTTGCTGAAGCCGCTTTCTCTGGTATACGCGCCGCGGCAGCGCAAATTGACATGAACCATCATCAAGGCCAACACCCGCGGATTGGCGCCGCCGATGTGATTCCCTTTGTTCCCCTGCGAAACGTGACCATGGCCGAGTGTGTAGAATTGGCTCGCACATTAGCTGCGCGCGTGGGGGAAGAATTGCGGCTGCCGGTCTTTCTCTACGCCGAAGCCGCCTTGCAAGAGAGCAACCGAGAGCTGTCCGCGATTCGCCGCAGTGGTTACGAGCGCCTGCGAGAAACAATAAGGACCGGGCAGTCGCCGCAGCCGGACTTCGGTCCACGGCGGATGGGCAAGGCGGGCGGCTGCCTTATCGGCGCGCGTGATATCCTTATCGCCTTCAACGTCTACTTGAGCACCGCGGATGTCGCAGTCGCCAAGTCAATCGCGCGAACAATACGGGCGTCCTCCGGTGGAATGCCGCACGTGAAAGCGCTGGGGTTCTTCGTCAGGGGCAAAGCGCAAGTGTCGATGAATCTGACAAACTATCGCGTGACTTCGATGGGCGCTGCATTCGAAAGGATTCGCCACGAAGCGAGCCAATACCGCATCGGAATAGACGGTTCGGAGATTATTGGCTTGATTCCACGGGCGGCGTTAACCACTGTGTCGGCGAAGGATCTACGGATAATGAATTACCGTCGCGAACGAATTCTGGAATATCATCTTGATTCAGGCCAGTGATGCCTTCTGGCGATCCGCGCTCATTCGACTGGCGGTCGATACTGCAGAGCCTCAGCGATATGCGCGACCTGGATTTCGGCTGAGGCGTCGAGGTCGGCAATCGTGCGGCTGAGCTTGAGTACGCGATGATAGCTGCGCGCGCTCAACTGCAGCTTTCTCACCGACAGCGTCAGAATCTCTCGCGACTCCTCGTTGAGCGGACAGAACTGGTCGATTTCACTGACCGTCATATCGGCATTGGCGAAGAGTCCCGGATGCTCTTTGAACCGATCGGATTGCCGCCTGCGCGCCACCTCGACCCGTTGGCGGATATCGTGCGAGCTCTCGGCGCGTGCCTCTCCCATCAGCTTGTCGAAATCAACCCGCGGCACATCGACATGAATATCAATGCGATCGAGAATGGGTCCGGAAATTCGCGATTGATAGCGCTGAATCTGGTTCGGCGTGCATGTGCAGGCTTGCAGCGTATCGCCATAGAAGCCACAGGGGCAGGGGTTGCGAGCGCCGACAAGCAGGAAATTGGCGGGGAAGGTTATGCTGCCCTTTGCCCGGCTGATCGTCACAATTTTGTCTTCAATTGGCTGACGCAACACTTCCAGCGCCTTGCTCGAGTGCTCGTTGATCTCATCAAGGAACAAGACGCCTCGATGCGCCAGACTGATCTCACCCGGTTTTGGTATGGATCCGCCGCCAACAAGTCCAACCTGGGAAATGGTGTGGTGGGGCGCTCGAAACGGTCTCTGCCGCATCAGTGGCTTGTCCTGCGAAAGCATGTCCACGATGGAGTAGATGCGGGTCACCTCAAGCGCTTCCGGCAGCGTCAATGTAGGCAGGATGCCCGCCAGCGCTCGCGCCTGCAGGCTCTTGCCTGCGCCCGGCGGGCCCGACATCAGGATGTTGTGATTGCCGGCGGCGGCGACTTCAAGCGCGCGCTTGACATGTTCCTGACCGCGAATATCGGAAAAATCTTCGATGCCATCGAGGAGCAGGCCTTCTCTGTCTTGCTCATCCAGATTGAACTGGAACGGCTCGATCGGATTCAGCTGATACAGATGCTCAACCAACTGGCCGATGGATCGCACCGGAATGATCGTAACGTCCTGAATCAGCGCGGCTTCCGCGGCATCGGCTTCTGGCACGTAAACCGTTTCCAAGCCCTGCTGCATGGCGGTGTACACCATCGGCAGGACGCCTTGCACGTGGCGGATGCCGCCATCCAGTGAAAGCTCGCCAATAAACATGGCCTTGTCCAACATGTGAAGCGGGATCTGATCGGTGGCGGCTAGCACACCGATGGCGATCGCCAGATCATACGACGGTCCGTGCTTGTGAATATCGGCGGGCGATAGATTGACCACGTAGGCTTTGTTGGGAAAGCGCAAACCGCTGTTGCGAATTGCCGAGCGGGCGCGGTCCTTGCTCTCGCGGACGGCTATGCCTGGCAATCCTACCAGGTTGAAGCTGGGCAGCGCGGCGCGCGGGTTGAAGTCAGTTTGCACTTCGACGATTTGGCCATCTAGGCCGATGACGGCGCAGGTATTGACAATGGCTAGCATAGGGACTCCCCGGGGAGCGACGGCGCTATCGGACAATACTACAGGCGAAACGAGCGAAAATCACCCGCAAAATGTGAAGGGTCTTGTTCAGGAACGTCCCTGGAGGTAGGCGATGATGCCGCCGGCGCTGACGATTTCGCGTACCTGTTCGGGCAATGGCGGAAACGAAAACGCCTGTCCCGCATAATCAATCTGTGCCCTGTCTATGTCGATCTCGATCGTATGTCCGTTCTCGGCCTGCTCGACGAGCTCGGGACAAGTGATGACCAACAGACCGCTGTTGATCGCGTTTCGGTAGTAAATGCGCGCGAAGCTGCTTGCGATGACCGCGTGGACGCCGGCGGCAATCAGGCAGGTGGCTGCTTGCTCTCGGCTGCTGCCATTGCCCCAGTTGCGCCCGGCAAGGACTACATCGCCGGGCTCCACCGCGCCGGCAAAGCTCGGGTCGAGGTCTTCAAGGGCGTGGCGCGCCAGTTCGGCCGGATCGTGGTCGATGGTGTAGGTGTACTTGCCAGGGAAGATGACATCCGTGTTGATGTTGTCCCCGTACTTCCAGACACGATGCCGGGTTCTAGCCATGCTTCAGATACTCCGCGTGAGCGTTCGAATTCTCGTCCGTTTTATTTCAGCCGGTCAAGTCGGCCGGATGGATCAACTGTCCTGCTATGCAGCTCGCCGCTACCACCGCTGGATTCGCTAGATAGATTTCGGCATCAGGCTCGCCCATGCGTCCGCGGAAATTTCGATTGGCGCTGCTGATGCAAACCTCGCCTGGTGCCAGGACGCCCATGTGAACCCCCATGCAGGGTCCGCAACCGGGCGTGCCGATGGTCGCGCCGGCGTCAATCAAGTCAGCGATGTGACCGGCTTCAGCCGCGTCGCGCAGCACCAGCGACGAAGCGGGTATCACGATCAGCCGCTTGCGCAGCTGCCGGCCACGGACGATATCGGCTGCGGTCGCAATGTCCTCGAGCCGGCCATTCGTGCAAGTGCCGATGAATCCGACATCAACTACTGTTGCTGCGATCTTCGATAGTGGCTGCGCATTGTCAACGCTATGCGGGCACGAGACCATCGGCTCAATCTCGCTCAAATTGATCTGGTGCTGAACTGCATAATTTGCGCCGCGATCAGGATAGAGCGCTCGCTTGCGAAAGAAATCCAGCCTCGATTCGTGATCATAAGGTCGCGTCCGCCTCATGGTCTTATCAAGCCAGCGCCACGTGACCGCGTCTGGCGCTATGCAGGCGTTCTTGGCGCCCATCTCCGCCATCATATTCGTCAGCACTGCGCGCGAATCCGGCGACAAGCCGGCGATGCCGTCCCCATCAAACTCGATCGCCATATAGGTGGCGCCATCGGATGACAGCCGCCCGATCAAGTTGATTGTCAGATCTTTGGTGGCGACCCCGGCCCTGAGCTCGCCAGTGAGCGAGATGCGCATGGTCTCCGGGACGCGCAGCCACAACTCGCCAGTCGCCCACAGCGCCGCGACCTCGCTGCGCCCGATGCCCGCGCTGAAGGCGCCCAGCCAGCCATAATGCGTGCTATGACTGTCGGCGCCCAATAGTGTCATGCCCGGACCGATTAGGCCTTCTTCGCATAGGACCTGGTGGCAGATGCCGCGCCCAACTTCGAAGAAACTCGCGATGCCTTGCTCGCGCGCGAATTCACGCACGCGCGCGTGATTCCGCGCATGTTTGGCCGTCGGCGGCGGAACCGCGTGATCGAGCGTGATCGCCAGCCGATCGGGATACTTGACGCGTTTCTGTGTCAGCTGCTGGAAGATCGTGGCGATAGCGGCGCTGTTGTCGTGGCTAAGAACGACATCGGCTTCGATGACGACGATGTCACCGGGGCTGACCTGGTCACAGCGGCCCGCGCGCGTCAAGAGCTTTTCTGTCAAGGTTTGCGCCGACAAATGCTAAGCGCTTTCTTTATACTGCATATTCGATAGTCTGCTACAATTGCCGCTTGGCACGGAATTGACTACGCTGGCGGGCCTCATGTTGCCGCAAGATCTGCGCGATAAACTCCAGCACAACGCTGTTGTCAATATCCTCGACGGCAGCTTGTTCGGCTTTGCCCTCATGGGCTTAGCGTCCTATGTTACCATAATCCCGCTTTTCCTGTCCTACCTCACCGAGTCGACCGCCTTGATTGGCTTCGTCGCCACGCTCTTCCACATCGGCTGGCAAGTTCCGCAATTGCTGACCTCCAGCTTCGTCGCCAGTCGTCAGCGCTATAAGCCGATGGTGCTGGCGATGACGCTGGTAGAACGCGCGCCCTACTTCGGCCTGGCGCTGCTGGCCTTTATGATTCCGCAAATTGGCGTGGATGCCGCGCTCATAGCGGTCCTGCTTCTGCTTGGCGTGCAATCGCTGGGCGGCGGATTCACCGGAACCGCCTGGCAAAGCATGATCAGCAAGATCATGCCGCCGCATCGCCTTGGTTCCTTCTTCGGCATCCAGTCGGCATGTGTCAATCTCTTCGGCGCAGGCGGCGCATTGCTCGCAAGTTTAATTCTTAAAAGGCTGGAATTCCCCGAAAGTTTTTCGCTGCTTTTCACGCTTGCCGGCATCAGCATGCTCGTTTCCTTTGTTTTCCTGGCTTTGACTTACGAGCCGAAGAGCCACCCAGAGCATGTCGCCAAGCCGGTCAAGTGGCGCCAATTCGGCGGCCGGCTGCGGCAGATTCTGTGCGAGGACGACAACTTCCGCTGGTTTCTCATCGCGCGTGGCTTGACGGCAGTCAGCCTAACCGCCATTTCCTTCTATACAATTTATGGCATTCGGCGCTTTGATATGTCGCCCGAGTTCGCCGGCGTCTTGACGAGCGTCTTGCTTGTGTCGAATACCTTGAGCAGTTCGGTCATAGGCTGGATCGGTGACCGCTGGGGTCACCGCCGTGTATTGATAGCGGCCAATGTGCTCACAGTGCTGGCGATTGCAATCGCCTTGTCGGCGAGCGAGGTAAGTTGGTTCTACGCCGTCTTCGCCTTGACCGGGATCGTCAATTCGGCGCAGTGGTCGACGATCATGACGATCACTGTGCAGTTCGGCTCGGTGGCGGAACGCCCCTATTACATCGGGATGGCAAACACGTTTATCGCGCCGGTGACGATATTCGCGCCGATCATTGGCGGCTGGCTGGTCGATGCCGTCAGTTTCGAGCTGACTTTCGGCATCTTCGCGCT
>JAAXID010000273.1 GCA_012270545.1 Anaerolineae bacterium
GTCAGAATGCTCGGAAGTTCGATGCCATCCTTGAGGTAAAGCGCGCCAACGCCCTTGGGTCCGTAGAACTTGTGCGCCGAAAGGCTCAACATGTCGACGCCGAGGTCCTCGACATCGAGCGTCAACTGACCGCCCGCTTGCACCGCGTCAGTATGGAACAGCATGTCATGATCACGCGCTATCGCCGCCAACTCCGCCAAGTCATTGATGCTGCCCACTTCGTTGTTGGCATAGATGACGCTGGCGAGCGCCGCGCCGCCCTGGCAAGCATTGGCGAAGCCGTCGAAGTCTACCATTCCATATTTGTCCACGGGAACAATGGCGGTCTCGATATCCATCAGTTGGCCAAGCTGGGATACGGTATTGATCACAGCGCTGTGCTCGACTGGCGAGGTAATCAAGCGGGTGGGTTCGCCCCGCTGGCGCGCTCGCCAGACTGCGCCGCGAATCGCCAAATTGTCGCTCTCTGAACCGCAGCTGGTGAAAACGACTTCGGACGGCTGGCAATTAAGGATGTGAGCCACACGTGCGCGGGCGTCTTCTATCGCGTTCTCGCCACGACGCCCTTGGCGGTGGCTTGAAGTCGAATTGCCGTAGATCTCGCTGAAGTACGGCATCATCACTTCCATCACGCGGGGATCAACAGGCGTAGATGCCGAGTAATCGAGGTATAATTCGCGCCTGGTTTTCATCAATTGTCCATTCTCGCCATCACCTCGGGCTGAATTCCTTCTACGCTTCTGCCCGCACCTGTCAGTCTTCTGTCGAATAGAAGACCGGTCAGCGCTCGTTGTTGCTCATTCTAATCCAATCGAGGCATCTTGTTCAATGAGCAGGCTCGATATCGTAGAGCGCCGGACCGGCGGCAACTGGTGATTGCAGTTGTAATTGGGATAATGGCTGTACTATCATACCTACTCAGAACAGCCCTGCGGTTCAAACGGTTTGTTCACGCGAAGGACAGTGGAGGCGCCCCAAATATGCCAAGGATTAGCAAGGTGCATGGCCGCGAGGTGCTCGACTCACGCGGCAACCCCACCGTAGAAGTCGATGTGCATCTCTCGGACGGCACGCTCGGCCGGGCAATCGTTCCCAGCGGCGCATCAACCGGCGAGCACGAAGCGCTTGAAATGCGTGACGGCGACAAGTCACGCTATCTTGGCAAGGGTGTCTTGACGGCTGTAGCCGCTGTGAACGGCACGATTGCGCCTGAGCTGCTTGGTCTGGCACCCTACGACCAGAAGGCGCTGGACGAACTGATGATTGAGCTTGACGGCACGCCTACCAAGAGCCGGCTGGGCGCCAATGCCATACTGGGTGTGTCGATGGCTTTGGCGCATGCGGCGGCTAAGAGCCTGGGTACGCCACTATACGCCTACTTGGGCGGCATTCACGCGCACCTGCTGCCAACCCCAATGATGAACATCATGAATGGCGGAAAACATGCGCTGGGCAGCACCGACTTTCAGGAATTTATGGTGATGCCGGTCGGCGCGCCAACGTTTCGTGAAGCTTTGCGTTGGGGCGCTGAGATCTACCATCAGCTGAAAAATGTTCTACACGACAGAGGCTATCAGTCGACAGTCGGCGACGAAGGCGGTTTCGCGCCCAATTTGGGCAGCAATCAAGCCGCTCTCGATGTGATCATGGAAGCCATAGAAAAAGCGGGTTATCGCGCGGGCGAAGAGGTATTCATCGCCCTGGATCCTGCGACTTCCGAAATCTACGAGAATGGCGTCTACAATCTGGAGATTGAAGGTCGCCAGCTCAATGGCGAGGAGATGGTAGAATTCTGGAGCGATTGGTGCGCCCGCTATCCCATCATCTCGATCGAGGATGGGCTGGACGAGAACGACTGGGACAACTGGTCGACACTGGTCGCCAAGGTCGGCGACCGTGTACAGATCGTCGGTGATGACTTGCTCGTGACCAATGTGGAAAAGGTCAAGCGGGCGATAAATGAAAAGGCGGCGAATGCGCTTCTCCTTAAAGTGAACCAGATTGGCTCTCTGACAGAAGCCTTTGCCGCTGGTCAGCTGGCGCAACGGCACAATATGACGGTGGTGACCAGCCATCGAAGTGGCGAAACCGAGGACAATACAATCGCCGATATCGCCGTCGCTATGAACAGCGGGCAGATCAAGACCGGTGCGCCAGCCCGCAGCGACAGGATCGCAAAATACAACCAGCTGCTGCGAATTGAAGAGCAGCTTGGGGGCGCCGCCCGATACGCCGGCCTGGCAGCATTTACCAACCTCAATCACGATGTAAAATAGCGCAGCATCCGTCACAAACGCCGAGCGTGGAACAAACTCATTTGAGCGGGCGACAAGCGAAGTCACATTCGAGAGGAGACGCGTGCGACTCAGACTGGATAGCAAGCACACCAAAATCGTAGCGACTATCGGGCCGGCATCGCGCCATCCTGAGACCCTCCGCGCCATGATCCGCGGCGGCATGAATGTCGCTCGAATCAATTTTTCGCATGGCAATCACCAGACACATGGAGAGACAATCGACAACATTCGCCGGCTTGCCGCCGAAGAGGGCACGGTCGTCGCCGTGCTCTGCGACATACAGGGTCCCAAGATCCGCATCGGGGATTTGCAGCAAGAGCAGATGATGCTTGAAATCGACGACAGCATCACGCTCACGCTGGATGACCTCATAGGCGGAAACGGAATCGTGTCACTGCCGCATCCGGAGTTCGTACGCGATATCGAAGCCGGCGCCACCCTCCTGCTCGATGACGGCAATTTACAGTTCAGCGTGCTCGAAACAGACGGACGCAATCTCGTCTGCAATGTCGTCGTAGGCGGTCCATTAAAGTCGCGCAAGGGCGTTTCGGCGCCAAACGCGCGCCTGACCTTATCCGCCATCACGGACAAAGATCGCGAGGATATCGAATTCGCTCTGGCGAAGGATTGTGATTATATGGCGATGTCCTTCGTTCGTTCGGCCGATGACATCCGCGAACTGAAGGGGTTGATGAGCAAGCTGGGCCGGCACTCAGCGGTCATTGCCAAAATAGAAATGGGAGAAGCGCTGGAAAACATTGAAGAGATCATTGCCGTCTGCGATGGCATTATGGTCGCGCGAGGCGATCTCGGTATCGAAACACCGGCCGAGGAAGTGCCTTTCCACCAGAAGCGCATTATCAAGCTCTGCAACGTGGCCGCGAAACCTGTCATTACGGCGACGCAAATGCTGGAGTCAATGACGGAAAATCCACGGCCGACGCGCGCCGAAGCGAGTGACGTATACAATGCGATTCTTGATGGCACCGACGCGATTATGCTGAGTGCCGAAAGCGCCAGCGGAAGTTATCCGGTGCGCGCTGTAGAGGTCATGAGCGAAATCGCTTCTATCGCCGAGCAGAATCTCAGCTACGAGAATGTTTCGTCGGTCAAGAGTAAGGCCGCCGGTGAAGTGAGAGAAGACATTTCGGACGCCATAAGCAAGGCGACCACCGAAATATCTCAGGCCATCAAGCCCAAAGCGATTGTGACGACGAGCATGTCTGGATACACCACGAGACGTGTAGCGAAAGAGCGCCCCAGCACACCGATCCTCTGCATGACGCCAAATACGACGACTCAGCGCCGCATGGCACTCGTATGGGGCGTCACTTCCCTTCAGGTGCAGGAATTCACCACCATAGACGAAATGATCAGCATTATCGTACGCACAGCGCACGACAAAAGGCTGGTCGATCGCGGAGATCGACTCGTCATCATCGCCGGCGTCCCCTTCGGCATCGACGGCCAAACCAACTTGGTCAAGATCCATACTGTTGGCGAGGAAGGCGAAATCTAGAACGCTTCAGTTGTCGGACAAGCTCGCTTCAGTTTCGCACGCGCTGAACAAGACCAGAGAAACTGCCGGAATCGCCGCTATTCCACTTGCTGCGAGGCCACCCACTTCGCATCTATCGGGGCCGGTTCGGAGGGCTTGACGTGGCGCGAGGTCATGGCAATCGTGCCGTCCGACGTATAATTCACTTGGCTGGTCGTGCAGCGCGGGCAAATATTCCAGGGAAGCTCAAGCAGATAATCGCAGTTCACACAGGCTTTTTTCAGACGATGATGACAGTGTGGGCAAGCCTGCCAATCATGCTGTACCCGCTGAGCGCAACCCGGGCATGTCGGCCTTTCTTCTATCTCCTGCAGCAGAGCCTCTTCTTCCAGCGAGCGTTCGTAGGTCTCTGAAAGCGTCACCCGCGGGCGCAACAAGATGTAAATGAACAGACCGGGCACATTGAGCAGAAAGACGATGATGGCAACCAGCAACTGCGCCAATGGATCGCGCGATCGGGAGCGCATGTCACGGTAGGCCCAAATTATCAGCGCCAACCAAAAGGCGGCAAGCGTTACGACTACAAACACCGTCCCTACCAGCAGGATATCGTCGAAGCCCTCAGGCATGTGTCAGTCTCCAAAGTCGATCGTCAGAAGCGGGGGGCGGAATCGCTAACCACTCGCCGTAGACTCAAACGAGTCGACTGCTAGCAGCACCATCTCGCTGACTACAGTGTCGAACTGGTGACCCGAAGCATAAAACCTGATCGCGTTAATGAAGGCGGGGCGGCGATCCTCCGCGATCAAGTTGAGCAAATTTCCGGAGTCAAAGGTATACCACACCGATGGATTCGTATCGACATGCTCCTGCAAGCAGCTGGCGCAGATCTTCTTGTGCGTACCCGACGCCTGTCCTTCGTAATAGAAACCGCGAAACCAGTCGCCACGATTAGCGAGAGGCGAATCGTCGGTCGTGTACATGATATGCAGCATCAACGGGCATTCACTCCCTTCCTTGCCACACAAACTGAAGGATTGGAAATTGAGGTTGAATGTAGCGATCACGCTCAATGAATCCAACGTTCTAACATCCAACCCGTCGCCCTCGAATTCCTGAATACAGGAAATCTCACCGTGACTCGTGGCATTGCTGTACCGTTGCAGACTCACGCCTACGCGGCCGTCAAACTCGAGCATGGAATAGGATCCAGGGGGATTCTGTTCAGGCAGACCGCTGCAATTCCAGTTCAAAGGCTCGCCAGGCGAATACAGCCACCCGATGCTCGATCTCTGCAAACTGAAGTTGCCGCTCATCAACAGGTTACTCGTATCATCAAGCGTTCGAATGCTCCGATTGCCGATCCTGACCACCAATTCTCGGCCGGGCTCAACTGGATTGCGCAAACCGGGATCATCACCAAAGAATGCGCTGACCGCGCCCGCCAGATTCAGCAGCCGGATTTCGTCTTCGGAGGCACTTAGACGATAGCGACCGTTGGTAACTGACTGGATATGAACACCCTTGTCCGTATTGAGGTCTTCAGTATAGATATCCAGCACAAAGGGATGCTGCGCGTCGACCCCGGTGACGGTGACGTCAAGCTGGCCTGTCAGCCGGGAGAATCGCACGCGCTGAGGCGCCTGGCCCCATTCGAAGCGACGTCGGGTAGCCTGATTGAAAGTGACGAAAGTATTGCCCTGTAAAGTGACGGCCGCCAGCAGCGGTTCCGATTCAACTTCGATGTCGGTGGCCTTTCTAAACTGAACGGTCGCCTGCGAGAGAGAATCGGTACTGATACTGGTGACTGTGTTAGTCAATTCTTCGCGATTCCGCTCAACGGTCTCTCTCAAGTCGGCGCCGGTTACACCGACCGTTCCCTTGGAAACGTAGAGCATGGCAGGTATCGGCACTGTCGAACGGAACAGGTAGTGGTATACTCCAAACGCGGATGTTAGCGTCATCGTGCAGAAAAGCGCAAAGGCGCCCAATAGCACAATCCAGGCGATGCGCTCGGGAGAATTGGCGCCGACAAAGTCGTAGGCCATGTCATCGTTTGTCGCGGCTTCGATTATCTGTTCCGCCTGCTGTGTGATATCCACTTTCCGAAGACCCAAAACAGCGACCGAGACTTAATTGGCAAGTACATTATAGCATTCACCATCTGTTTTGTCGCCGAGCTTATGCGCTATAATTCAAGCATGTCAGCCGGCGGCGATGAGTCGGAGGTGAGACCACAATGTCTGGTCACAGCAAATGGTCGACGATCAAACGCAAGAAGGGCGCCGAAGACGCCAAACGCGCGAAGGTTTTCACCCGTTTGGGGCGTGAAATCATGGTCGCTGCTCGTGAAGGTGGCGGCGACGAAAACGTCAACCCTAAGCTGAAATTAGCGGTTGCCAAGGCGCGCGCGGCCAACATGCCGAAGGAAAATATTGAACGCGCGATAAAGAAGGGGACGGGTGAAATCGCCGGGGGCGAAGTTGTCGAAATGCTCTACGAAGGATATGGACCGGAAGGGGTAGCCTATATCGTCGAGATCCTGACCGACAATAAGAACCGGGCGCTGGCCGAGATCAAGCATGCCTTCAGCAAGCATGCCGGTAGCCTGGCAACCAACGGCGCCGTCATGTGGCAGTTTGATCAAAAGGGATTTATCACGCTTAAGGACGAGGCGGATTTCGACGCGGTTTTCATGGCAGCTGCTGAAGCAGGCGCGGAGGATGTCGTCCATGAAGACGGTATCATCGCGATATACACGGCGCGAGATGACTTCGCCGCCGTCGAGCAGGCATTGACCGACGCCGGCTACGTACTCGAAGATACTGAATTGCGTTGGTTCCCGCAGAACGAAGTGGAAGTCCCAGCCGGAAAGGCCTTGCAGAACATGCGCCTGATGGAGCAGTTGGAAGATGCGGATGACGTGCAAACCGTTTCTTCTAATCTAAACATTACGGACGAAGTTCTGGCCGCTTTTGGGTCGTAATATGCTTTCTCTTGGCATAGACCCGGGCACGGCCTCCCTCGGCTATGGACTCGTTCGCGAGTACGGCGATGGCTCGCTGTCATGCGTCCACTACGGTGTAATCCGCACCAAAGCCGATACCCCCATGCCGCGACGACTGAAGCATATTCATGATGAGCTTGCCGGCTTGCTCGAGCGTTACCGGCCGGATCGGGCTGCTGTAGAGGATCTGTTTTTCGCCCGCAATGTTACGACGGCCCTCACAGTGGCTCAGGCGCGCGGCGTGGTCTTGCTTTCGCTAGAGAATGCGGGTCTGCCGATAGCGGAATACAAGCCCAACGCGATCAAACAAGCCATCACGGGCTACGGCGGCGCGGACAAGACGCAGGTGCAGGAGATGGTTCGGCTGCTGTTGGCGCTTGAGCGGAGGCCTCGGCCCGATGACGCGGCCGATGCGCTGGCTGTCGCCATTGCCGATCTACACAGTTATCGACTTGCCAGTGTCACCACAGTGTGAAGCGGACCGTCGCCGATGATTGCTACGCTTCAAGGTGAGGTACTCGAAAAGGAGACGGACCGCCTGGTCATCTCGGTTCACGACATTGGTTTTGAAGTCTTGGCTCCATACAGCACGATTGAAAAAGTGACTGTTGGAGAACACCTATTGTTAAATGTGCGACTCGTGATTGGCAAAGACTCTCTTGCCCTTTGCGGCTTCGCTACTCGCGGTGAGCGCGACCTTTTTGACGCCCTCCTAAAAGTCAGCAGGATAGGTCCAAGACTAGCTGTGACTATCTTGAGCACGTTAAGTGTCGAGAACATTCATGACGCCGTGCGAAATAATCGTCCTGAAATAATCAGCCGCGTTCCTGGAATCAGTAAGAAAGGTGCACAGCGCATTGTTGTTGAACTAGAAGATAAGATCCCATCCACACTGGAGGCCGCGCCACTCGGCGCCGACGGCGATACGAGCGCTGAGGTGATGGATGCGCTGACAGCGCTCGGGTATAGCGTTGTAGAAGCGCAAACGGCGATTCAGTCTATTCCGCTGAACGCGCCGGACAGCGTTGAAGAGCGCATTGTGATCGCGTTGCAGAGTCTTGGCACATAGTTTCACTTGCTCTACACACGCACTTTGCTGTAGCGATTTGATCATACGACAGATCCAAGAATCTAAATGACAAAGGTAAAGCTGCATGAGCAAAAGTCAACGTCGAAAATTCTACAAAAGAATGGACACCAAATACGATATTGTGGAAGGCGCTAACGAACTACACTCTTGTGCAGGACTTATTATTTTGAATCTCGGTATAGAGCAGTCGTACGAGCTATTGGCGAGAGCGGACAGCTTAGATGAGTGGCTTGCGTTTTGCAAAGCCCATCTAGAAAAAGCTGGAAAAAGCACAACTGGCATAGACTCGGCTTATGAGAAGTTCTCGCAGATTCAAGCGTTTGTTTCAGCACTTTGCAAGAATTACGCTTTACCAGAAGACAATCGTAAGCTCCGCCCAGTTGTAGCTAATTTCATAAACCAGCTGGGTGTCAAGCGTTGCTCCAAGTACTTGCGTGAGCAGAAATCCTTTCGGGACTGGCTGGAGCAGTGCAAAGCATTTCGGAGGAAATTAGGAACAGCCGTTCACAAACCACGGAAAAAGAGCAACTTGACGAAGCTACCTCCTCTCAACCCGATGAGACATCCGAAGACTGGGGTAGTGGAAGATTGGAAGATTAAATCATCAAGGAACTGGCAGCGGAAAAATGCTAAGCATCAACTAGCGGACGAGGACGACAAGGTCCTACGTCGTAGCATTCCAAAGATATAAGATTTGAGTATTTGAGCACAACTAGTTCCAAACGCTGTATGATTTGCTGAGCTGAGCATTTTGTCCCGATGCAAAACTGTCGTAAGCATGTAGCAAACCACTACCATCTACAATTTACCACGGGTAACTTAGTGTGGCAGCATCTTTAATCGGCAAGCGAGTAAACGTGCTCGACAAAGGCTGGATCGAGCTGATCGACCTGATGCCGCATCCAGAGTCGGATGTGACGGGCGACCTCGCCATCGTCAATGCGGCGCGGGTCAGTTTCCTCGGTGAGAGCAAGGGACCAGAGCGTGATAAGAAGCTGCTGTTTTATCTGTTCCGCCACCGCCATACCTCACCTTTTGAGATGGTTGAATTCAAATTTCGCGTGCGCGCGCCGCTGGTGACATGGTGGCAGTGGGTACGGCATCGCACCTGGAATATGAACGCGCAATCGGGTCGCTACACGCCATTTCAAGAGAACGACTTTTATGTGCCGAATCCCTGGCGCAAGCAAAGCACTGACAATAAGCAAGCCAGCGAAGGTATGCTGGAGACGGAGGAAAGCGACGGGCTGACCCAGAAGCTGCTGGCGCACTATGATGAAGGCTTCCGGCTTTATTCAGAAGCGCTGAAGAAGGGTGTTTCCAAAGAAATGGCTCGGCTCTTCTTGCCCGGCTTCAGCGTCTATTACACTTGGGTGACCAAGATTGACGCTCACAATCTGATGCATTTTCTCAGGCTGCGAATGGCGAGCGACGCCCAATATGAGATTCGGGTCTACGCTGCGGCAATCTACGAGGATTTCTTCAAGTGCGCCCTCCCTTGGACGGCAGAGGCTTTTCGCAAATACATATTGCAGATCGAAAACTGAGGGCGAACGCTAATCCTCGATTTCGCTCGAATCCGACTGGTTGATGAGAAATGCCGAGGACCGGTCAAAATATTCGCGCATCATAGAGCGCGCCGGCTCCTCGATACCCGTCTCGTCAATCGCAGCGCACATATGCTCGAGCCAATGGTCACGCGCCTGCCGATCGATGGCGAAGGGGAAGTGCCGCATACGGAGGCGGGGATGGCCTCGTTCCTCGCTATAACGGGTTGGTCCTCCAAAGAACTGCACCAGAAAAAGGAATAAGCGACGCTTTGATTCCACTAGGTCGGCCGGATACATCGGGCGCAGGATCGGGTCCACCTCGACCTTGTCATAGAAGGCCTCCACCAGCAAGCGCAGCGGTTCTTCTCCGCCGAGCAATTGGTAAACGCTTTGTGGTTTGAAACTCATAGGACCCGCTTTCCGGCACCACACCGAATCGGACACGTCACCAGAGAGCGACAGCAGCTAATTGTATCCGCAGTTTCGACGCTATCCCAGCGAGAAACTTTGACTTTACAATCGTTGCGCCGACTGTACAATCCATGCGTTGACTTAAGGGGCTGCGAGGATACCGCAAAATATGCGATACATCATGAAATGGGCGGGTTTGCTCTCGCTGCTGCTATTGGCGCTGAATCCCGTCCTGGCACAAGAATCCGCATCGATCCGCGTCATCGGTTCGGGTATCGTCAATTCGTTGATTGAGGCGCTGGCCGAGCGCGCCGAGCAGGAGTCGCTGGAAATCAGAACGATTGGCAGTGCATCTGGCATCGACAAGTTCTGCAACGGCGATATCGACCTTGCGACAGCAATACGGCCTATGTCGGGCGCGGAGAGAGCCATCTGCGGAGCAAACGACGTCGCTTACAGCGAATTGCTCATAGGCCATCGCATCGTCGCATTTATCGCCCATCCTGACGCGCCGCTCGAATGCCTGGCGGAAAGCCAAGCGCAGGCGATCCTAAAACCTTCCGCAAGCGGTCAGGCGACGGACTGGTCCTTTAATGGCGACGAGGAAAACGATCTACCCTTATCGCTGATCTTGCCGCCAGATGGCCATATCGAGTTCACCATAGTCGACGGTCTTGTGCCGGGCGATGGCTTGCGGCGTGATGCTCAAACCTACGAGGAGGCCGGCGACGCGCTGGCGATCGTCGGCGAAACTGAAGGCGCCCTCGCCTTGGTGGGCTGGCAGGAGTCGCTCGCCCACATGGACTCCATTGCGCTTTTGGAGTATGGCAGTGGCGAACTGGGCGAATGCTCGCTGCCGTCTGCAGAGAACGTAGAACAAGAGCAATACAGCGCCGCCCTTTCCCTGTACGTCTATGTAAATCGCGCGCGGATGGCGTCGAATCAGCGCGTCTTCGACTTGCTGCAGTTTGTCACCGATGAGGCGAATCAAGCCCTTATACGCTTGTCGGACGTCACTCCGCCGAGTGAAGCCATGTATGCTCTGAACGACAGCGTGCTTAAGGATCAGGCGGCGAGCGGCGAGGCCGTTGATTTCCAGGTTCCGGACATCTTGACCGGGAGCGTTCGGATTGTCGGCGCGGCCAGTGCGATAGATGTGCTTGATCGTGTTGCGAGCGCGCTCACGCAAGACAACGATGGCTTTGAGGTCAACTTGGACTTCGCCGGCCGAGTCAACGGCCTCGCAGCCCTGTGTGCGGGAGAAGCCGATATTGCGCTGCTCGACGCGGACTTGACTGACAGCGAAATCGACGAGTGTCTCGCTGGAGAAGTCGCCACCACGTCGGCCAATCTGGGATCGCAGGCCGCTGTGCTAATCGGCAATGCAGCTGATGAGCATGCCCGTTGCTTGACCACCGACCAGGTCAACAGCGTATGGCGCGCTGAGTCTGCCGGGATCGTGACAAATTGGTCGGGCGTCGATCCAGCGTTTCCCGATTTGGGCATGACGCTATTCGGCTTGACGCTTCTGGACCAGTCCACCGACATCTTGCTGCAAACAGCCGGCGATGTGATCCCGCCGATTCGACGGGATACGGAGCAAGACTTTAATCCCTTGTACCGGGCGGCGGCGGTAGGAAATGTCCCGGGCGCCTTGACTTACATGAACTGGCCTGATTATCAGCGCGTTCTCGCTAATGATCAGGCGAATGTCCATTTAGTCGCGATCGATGCCGGCGCGGGCTGCGTGACGCCCTCGCCCACAGCCATTGCGGATGGCAGCTACGCGCTTTCTCGGCCGGCGACCCTGCTCATCCGCCAAGAGTCATTGGCAGGCATCAGCACGCAGTCGTATCTTTGGCGGCTATTTGACGCGGATAACTGGCTGAATGTTGAACGGGAAGGTTTTGTCGGGCTACCGGCGCTTGCATTGCCGGGTGTGCGCCTGGAGCTGCAGCGCTGGTTCGCCGAAGCGGAAGCCGTGTATCCAGCGGTAGACGAATCGGCCGCCGACGGCGATATGCCGCAAGACGAAACGACTGACGCTGACTCTGGCTGATCGTACCGATAGCGGAGTACGCGCATTTCCAGTTGCACGCGAAGAAATTGACGAACGATTTTTCGCGTCCCAGGTTCTAACGCTATGATATACTTCGTCCGTTTCGCGCGTCGTCCAGATCGGAGAGTCCCATGCGTGGCGAATTCATCGCCTTTGACCTCGAAACCACAGGATTGGACGCTGCATCAGATGAAATCATAGAAATCGGCATCGCTCGCTTCCGCGAAGGCGAACTCGTTGACCAATACCAGTCTCTGGTCGATCCAGCAAAGCCCATCCCAGCCGAGATCACCCAGCTGACTGGCATCGAGCAGGAAGACGTGGCAGGCCAACCACGCATTCAAGACATCCTGTCGGACATACGCGACTTCTTCGGCCATTCACCCGTTGTCGCTCACAATTTTCAATTCGATGTGTCGTTCCTTGGCAAGCACCAGCCTCTCGACGCGAATCTCGTGATTGACACCGTTGAGCTCGCTTCGATCGTTTTGCCCTCTGCGCCGCGATACAACCTCGGCAGCTTGACCAGGGCCATGGGGATTCAATTGGAGCGCGCTCACCGCGCTTTCGATGACGCGCTTGCAACTGGCCACCTCTATTGGCGCCTTTGGGAAATTATCTGCCAACTGCCGACCAGCCTCTTGACTGAAATCATAGGCGCCAGCAGCGGGATGGCATGGGATCTGCGCGAGGTATTTCAAGCTGCATTGGCGAAAGAATTGAAAAAGGGCGGCGCGACCCGAGCGCGCGTTCCCTTCGTCCCCGAGAGGCTGACAGCCCCACCACTGGATATCGCGCAGGCGGGACACAATCCATTGAAGCCGACCGCTATCGACCAGGTTTTTGGCGAAGGTGGCAAGTTGGCGGACTGTCATAGCGCCTACGAAGAGCGGGATCAGCAGCTGCAAATGGCGAAAGACGTCACACGAGTGCTCAACCAGGGCGAGCGCCTCATGATCGAAGCGGGAACCGGCACCGGTAAATCAATCGCCTATCTGGTCCCCGCAGCGCTATGGGCGACATCCAACGGACAGCGCGTGACCGTGTCGACGCGCACGATCAACTTGCAGGAGCAGCTGCTAAAGCAGGATATTCCGCTGGTGCGCAAAATCGTCGGCGAAGAACTCCAAGCGGCCCTGATGAAAGGACGCGGCAACTATCTCTGTCCAAGGCGCTTGGCCACCTTGCGGCGGCGGAAACCGGCAAACCTGGATGAACTGCGGACCTTGGCAAAAATCCTCATCTGGCTCGAAAACAGCTCATCCGGCGACCGCGGCGAGATTAACTTGCGCGCCGGCGAGTGGCCAGTTTGGACACGCCTGAGCGCGCAGGATGAGGACTGTACCGCCTTTCGCTGCGCCAGCGAAATGGACGGCGTTTGCCCCTATTACAAGGCGCGCAAGAAGGCGGAGACAGCTCATATTTTGATCACGAATCACGCCCTCTTGATCGCTGATGCCAAGATCGACAATCGCGCCTTGCCCGATTATTTCCACCTGATTGTCGACGAAGCGCATCAACTCGAAGACGCGATCACCGACGGCTTAAGCCGACGCATCGATCAACAGCTGATTCTAATGCGCTTGCGCGACCTCGGCAACGTCAAGAGCGGCACGCTTGGCGTCTTTCTCACTGCGGCGCGCGACTATTTTCCCCAAGAAGAATTCGATCGGCTCAGGACCTTCATCGCCAATATCAGCGAAGCCATTGACGAGATGAAGCGGGAGATTCGTCTTTACTTCCGCGCGCTGCATGATTTCGCCAAGAACGGCGCCGGTGGTGGGCGATACGCCAAACGGCTGCTGGACTCGCAGCGAGACTCCGGCAGCTTCGTCAACGTGCAGTCGGCCTGGCGTCGCCTCGCTGAATACTTGCTGGCCGTGACCGATTCCATGGAGCATCTGTGCAAGGC
>JAAXID010000120.1 GCA_012270545.1 Anaerolineae bacterium
GCCCCAAGCCATCCACCACTTCCGCGCCCAGGATAAAATCGCGGACGCCGCCATAACGATAACGGCGGGAGCCGGAGAGATTGCCGGCCACCGTGCCGCCGATTGTGGCCGCTTCCGGCAGCAGCGGGTCAAAAGGCAGGTACTGTCCTTCCTCATTCAGAGCCGATGCCAAGTCGCGAACAGGCGTGCCCGCGCGGACAGTAACGGTATATTCCGTCGGCTGATATTCGATAATGCCGTTTAACGCGGAGAGATTGGCCAGGGCGGCGCCGTTGACGCTACCGTGCAGCGCCGTCTTGCTGCCATTGCCGATGGCGTGGACTCGTTCGCTGTCTCGGACTAGCGCCTGAAGCTCGGCGACAGTTTCGGGCGCGCTGACAGTCATTCGCGTGAAATCACTCCCGCTCGCTCCAGGGGGTGCATGCCGTGCTGCGCTAGAGCGGGCGCTTCGCCACTGGGGAACATCTTGCCGCGATTGGCGATTTCTTCAGGGTCGATCGCCAGCCGCAGCGCCGCCATGATATCGATTTCTTCTTCGCTGAACATCGCCGGCAGGTAATCGCGTTTTTCCATGCCGATACCGTGCTCGCCGGTGATCGACCCGCCGAGATTGATGCAGAGCGCCAGTATCTCGCCCGCCAGCGCTTCAGCTTTCTCCAGCGCGCCGGCTTCGCGCCCATCGTACAGAATCAGCGGATGCAGATTGCCATCGCCGGCGTGGAAGACATTGGCCACATCCAGCTGATATTTCTCTTTGAGCGCGCTGATTTCCACCAGCGCCTCGCCCAGGCGGCTGCGTGGCACAACGCCGTCTTGCACGACATAATCGGGACTGAGCCGGCCGACCGCCGAGAAGGCGCCCTTGCGCCCCTTCCATATACGCATCCGTTCCTCTTCGCTCTCCGCGACGCGCACTTCAAAGGCGCCCGATTCGTCAATGATGCGCCGCAACTGCTCAAACTCGGCGTTGACCTGCAGCGCCTCGCCTTCGAGCTCGACGATGAGGAGCGCTTCCGCAGCGGGATAGCCGGCCTTGACCGAGGCTTCCGCCGCTTTAATCGCCAGCCGATCCATGATCTCCATCGCGCCCGGCAGCAGGCCGGAAGCGACCACCATCGACACGGCATCGCCCGCGCGCCCCAGATCGTCGTAAGCGGCCAGCACCGTACGATACAGCTCGGGCTGCGGCAGCAAGCGAACGGTTATCTCCAGCGCGATGCCGAACAAGCCTTCTGAGCCGACGAAGAACCCGACGAGGTCAGGACCGATGCCGACGCCTTCGACGCTTTCGCTCCCGAATTGCGTCACTGTGCCATCGGCCAGTACCACCTTCATACCCAGCACATGATTGCTGGTCATGCCGTATTTCAGGCAATGGGCGCCGCCGCTGTTAAAAGCGATATTGCCACCGATGGTGCAGATCGATTGGCTCGATGGGTCGGGCGCGTAGTAGAGGCCGTAGGGTTGCGCCGCCTCGGTAATCCGCAGGTTAATCACGCCGGGCTCGACCACAGCGATGCGCTGCTCCGGATCGATATTCTTAATGCGGTTCAGGCGATTCAAGCCGATGGTCAGGCCATCGGAGATCGGCAGCGAGCCGCCAGACAAACTCGTGCCACTGCCGCGCGCGACAAAAGGCACAGCCAGCGCGTGGCAGAGCCGCACGGTGTCGATGATCTCGTCTTCATTGACGGGCAGAACCACCGCGCCCGGTTTGGCGCTGAAGGCGGTCAGGGCGTCGGATTCGTAAGGCAGCAATTCCACATCGCGCGTCAGGAGACGGTCGGCGGGGTAGATCTTTTGCAGGGATTTAAGAAAGCGTCGGTTCACCCGGCCGTCTCCAGCCGCATCTCGACCTGTTTGCTTAGCTTCTTCAGCGACTGTTTGGCGATTTGTTTAGCCGCCACATCGAGCAGGCGCTGCCCAACTGCCGCAATCTTGCCGCCGATGCGCGCGTCGCCGGCGTAGTGCATCACAGTCACCCCATTCCCTTGCTCGAGGCGGATGACACCTTCGCCCGTGACGTGACCGGCTGGTCCTTTGCCTTCGACTAGCAGGCGGTAGCTCTTCGGCTCATTGATATCCGCCAGTTCGAAATTGGCCTCGAACTTGCCATTGACGGGTCCCACGCGAACTGCCAGCTTGCTCTGGTATTTGTTCTCACCGATCTCATCCAAGCCCTTCGAGCCAGGGATGATGCTGCCGAGGACATCGATGTCCATCAGCACATCCCAAACCAGCTCGCGCTCGAAATCAAAATCATAGCTGCCTTCAATGTGCATCACATTCCTCCTGCACCATCGCGACTCTAATAATAATTGAATTTGAAGGAATTTACGAATATCGCGTCAGCTTCGGCGCCTTCGGCCTGATAGAACAGGCGCGTTCACACATGTCCAGTCGGTTAGTTGGGTGGAACCGCGAAGGGTTGGTCCTCCGGTCTCGCGGTGGTGTGATTTCACCGGGTAGCTTGTTAGAATATATCAAGTCAATCGTAATGTGAAAGGCGCGGATTGCTATGCTAGTGGAGCGGCAATACATCAGCGCGAGCGATTTTCTCGAAATCGTCGAAAATCCAGAATACGACGACCGCATCGTCGAACTCGTGGAAGGCGAAATCGTCGAGATGTCGAAGCCAACAGGACTACATGGTCAGATAACACTGCTCTTTAGTCTTAAGATTGGAAACTACGTATTAAGCAACGGACTCGGCGTTGTAACTGCGGCAGACACGGGCTTCATCGTGGAGCGCAATCCTGATGGAAGAGATACCGTCAGAGGTTTGGATATCGCATTTATTAGTAGCACAAGAGTTCCTGACGTACTTCCTGACCAATTGGTGGATGTGGTGCCGGATCTAGCCGTAGAAGTGATTTCTCCCAGCAACGAAGCGGCGGATATTCATCGCAAAATTCGGCAGCTGCTTGCGGCTGGTACGACCTTGGTTTGGATCGTCTACCCGACAACGCGTACTGTGGAGGTTCACATGCGTTCTGGCGCCACCACGCTTGAAGAAGACGACGTTCTCAGCGGCGGCGATGTCCTGCCGGGCTTTGAAGTCCCCGTCCGCGAGATCTTCCCCGTCCCCGCAGCTGCTAAGGACCCACCCGCAGGATGACCTTGTTGATGCCTCGCTCATAGGCCGCATTACTCGCATAGGCCTCAGCCGTCTGCGTGATATCGAAGCGATGCGACACCAGTTCTTCCAGCTTGACCTTACCCGAGATCGCCAGCTCAATCGCGCGCGGATAGGTATGCTTCATACGCCGCGACATCATGATAGTCAGCCCCTTGCGCCGCGCCACCGAATGCTGGAGCCACAGCTTGTCATCCGGTGGGATGCCGACCAAAACAAGCCGTCCGCCATAACGCGCCATATCAGCCGCCTGCTGCACCGAGTGGTCCGACCAGGCCGCTTCGATCGCCACATCAACGCCGCGCCCGCCGGTCAGATCCATGACGACGCCGCCCGGATCGCACTCAGCGACATTGATGGCCTGGGTCGCGCCCCATTCACGCGCCTTTCGCAGGCGCCAATTCAGCTTGTCAAAGGCGAAGACTTCAGACGCGCCCGCCAGTAGCGCCAATCTTGTGATCAGCAGCCCGACAGGCCCGGCGCCGATCACGGCCACTGAGCTGGCGACGCGTATCTTGCTCAGGTCGATGGCGTGGATGGCGACACCGAGCGTTTCCAGCAGCGGACCAACCTCGTCGCTCAATGAGTCGGGCAGGGGAAAGCAGTTGCGCGCGCTGACGTTCATGCGCTCGCGCAGGGCGCCGTCTTCAGGGAAGAGGCCGTAGAAGTAGTGATTGGGGCAGAGATTGGGGTGACCCTTCTCGCAGAGTTCGCAGCGCCAGCAAGGCACGGCCGGCTCGACCGCCACGCGCTGCCCGAGCTGTAGCGGCTGATGCTCTCCATCGAGCGCGCCTTCACCAACCGCCGCGATCTCGCCCATGAATTCGTGACCCAGGACAAAGGGCTCACTGACGACGGTGTAGCCGATGCGGCCGGTTTCGTACATGTGCAGGTCGCTGCCGCAGATGCCGACCGTCTTGATCTTGAGCGTGACTTCGCCGGGTCCGGGTGGCGACGGTTCCGGCTCGGCCGCGATACGGATGTCCGTTGGTCCGTGCAGTCGCGCGACTTGCATTGGCTGGTTCCTGCTTACTTGGGCTCGGCACAAATCTAGCACCATTGCGCGGAAAGAAAAAGAGAGCGGATGCAATTAACCGCCTGCCGAAATTACGCTTGAACAGGTGATGTCGCCCTCGGGGTTATGCCCGTTGACTCGGCAGCCGCTGGCAGTGTGGCAAATTGCGCGGAAGCTAAACCCCCCAAAGCAGCGTCAAGCCCAGCATCATCGTCAGCAGCGTAACCACCGTCATGCCGATGCCTATCTTGGAGAAGTCGCTGAACTTGTAGCCACCGGGTCCCATCATCAGAATATTCACCGGATGGGAAATTGGCGTGATGAATGCCAGTGAGCAAGCCATAGCGACCGCCACCGCCATTGCGCGCGGGTCGATGCCCATTTGCAGCGCGGCTTTGATGGCGATTGGACCGACCAGCAGCGGCGTTACTTGCCCGCCGATGACTTGTACGACTAACATCGTTAGCAGGGCGATGACCGCAAACAGCAGAATCGGGCTGGCGTTCACAAGGCTCAATTCCAAGAACGCGCCGACGCGGTCAGCCAAGCCGGTCTCGGTGATGGCGAGACTGAGTGGCAGCATGCCAGCGATCAAAAAGATCGTCCGCCAGTCCACCGCCGCGTAGAACTGTTCCATTTTCAGGCAGCGCGTGAGAACCATGGCGGCCGCCCCCGCCAGCATGGCAATGGGCAAAGGCACGATATTCAAGAAGGAAAGTGCCAAGATTATGGCGGTGATGCCGACGGCGTAGGGCGCTTTACGGCTTTCAATGGCTTGCGCCGAGTATTCGCCGGCCGGCAAGATGAAATTGCTGTTGTGCGACAGGTTTTGAATGTCTGAGGATTGGCCCACGACCAGAATCGCATCGCCGACTTGAAGCGGCATCTTACGCACATCAGTGTGGAAGCTCTGCCCGTCGCGCCAAAGCGCCATCGCCAACAAACCAGCGTCGCGGTTAAGCTTCATGTCCGAGAGCGTCTTGCCGATGGCGTTTGAACGGGGCGCGATCATGATTTCGATCGGCTCAATCGGCAGCTCACCCTGCACAATGTGTTTTTCGCTTTCAATCAGTTCGATGCCCCAAGCCAGCAATTGCTCCAGCCGATCTTCACGGCCGACGATCAGCAGTTCATCGGCGGGGTAAATCATTTGATTCGATTTGGGGATGGTGATCGTCTCGTTGCCGCGCCAGACGGCCGCTACAGTCAATCCCAATTCGGCATTGATGTCGCTTTCTTGCACGGTCTGGTTAGCCAGGCGCGAACCGGGATTGACGCGCACCTGCCACATCCGCTCCGCCATTTCATAGGTATCGTGCAGGTCGACTTGGTGGAAGGATTGCGTCAGCGAAGCGCGATCGGGCAGCAAGCGTCGGCCGAACAAAAGCATGTAAAGCAAACCCGCCGCCACAATCATGCCGCCCACTGGCATGAAATCCAACATCCCTAAGCCAGCGATGCCTTGCGCAAGCAGCAGCTCGCTCATCAAGATATTGGCAGTTGTGAAATAAGTCGCCATTCCGCCGACAGTTACGCCAAATGCGAGTGGGATCATCAGCTTGGAGGCGGCGACCCCGCCATCACGCGATACTTGCAGGACAGCCGGCAGCAGCACCGCGCCCGCCGCCACATTGTTCATAAGCAAGGAAACAGCCGCCCCCGCCAACATGACCAAGGCGATCAGCTTTGCCTCGGAACCGCGCCCATAGGCTTGCAGCTGCCGCGCCACCCACTGCATGACGCCCGTCTGCTCCAAACCACGGGTGATTACGAGCAAGCCGATGATGGTAATGACCACCGAGCTGCTGAAGCCGGAAAGGGCGTCGCTGGCAGGCACGAGCTGTGCCAGTGCGACCATAAGCAGGACGAGCAAGGCGATGATGTCGATGCGCAGCCGCGTCAAGCCGATCAGGGCGAGCAAGACGACAATAATGCCGATGACGGTGAGTTCGGGGGATGTGAGCATGGCGCAAGTATACCCTGTGCCGGTGACGCTGGGCTACAGCTCGCCCTTACAGGACTGGGTTGCTCTGTGGTTAAATCGAGGCGGTTTGAAGGTTTTCTTGCAAAAGGGCGACGCATGACTAAAGTAACCTTTATCGGCGCCGGCAGCACCGTCTTCGCCAAGAACTTGATGGGCGATATCTGGAGCTATCCCGAGCTGGCGGGCGCGACCATCTGTCTGATGGATATCGACCCGAAGCGCCTGAAGCAATCGGAGCAGGTGGCTGGGCATATCATCAATACGCTGGGCAACAGCCCGACGGTGGAGGTAACCACCGATCGGCGGGAAGCGTTGCGGGGCGCCGATTATGTCATCAGCATGATTCAAGTCGGCGGCTATGAACCGGCCACGGTCATCGATTTCGAGATTCCCAAGAAATACGGCTTGCGCCAGACGATCGCCGACACGCTGGGCATCGGCGGCATCATGCGCGGCTTGCGCACGATTCCCGTCCTCATCGATATTGCGCGCGATATGGCGGAACTCTGCCCCGACGCGCTGCTGATCAACTACGCCAATCCGATGTGTATGAATCAGTGGGCATTGAACCGAGCCACCGACATCGCCACCGTCGGACTGTGCCACAGTGTGCCTGGCACCGCCCATGAGCTCACCCGCGATATCGGCCTACCCTTCGCCGAGGTCAGCTATCTGGTCGCCGGCATTAATCATATGGCTTTCTACCTCAAGTTTGAGCGGCGCGAAACCGGCGAAGACCTTTACCCGCTGCTGCATCAAGTCTATGAAGACGGGCATGTCCCGCCGCATAATCGCGTGCGCTACGAGATGCTCAAGCGGCTCGGCTATTTCGTCACCGAGTCCAGCGAGCACTTCAGCGAATATGTGCCCTGGTTCATCAAGGACAGCGCGCCGGACTTGATCGGCCAATTCAATATCCCCTTGGACGAATACATCGAACGCTGCAAAGCCGGCATCATCAGTTGGCAGCTGCTGGAAAAAGCGGAAGCGAAGGGGCGAATCCCCACGGAAGCGGAGATCCTTGATGCCCTGCAGGATGTAAACCCGATGCACAAGGGTTGGATCGTGCATAGCATCACCAGCTTGAATGAAGTCGTACGCAGCGTCGAATACGGTTCGCTGATCATCCATAGCATGGAGACGGGCGAGGCGCGCACGATCTACGGCAATGTCGCCAACGACGGCATCATCGACAACCTGCCCGCTGGCTGCTGCGTTGAGGTGCCCTGTCTGGTGGATAGCAACGGCATTCAACCGACGCGCGTCGGGGCGATCCCGCCCCATCTGGCCGCCTTGATGCAGACCAATATCAATGTGCAGTCGCTCACAGTCGAGGCGGCGCTGACCGGCCGGCGCGAGCATATCTACCACGCCGCCATGCTCGACCCACATACGGGGTCCGAGTTGACGCTGGACCAGATCTGGTCAATGGTGGATGAGTTGATCGAGGCGCACGGCGATTATCTGCCGGCCTATCACTGACGCGCGCGACCCCGCTTCAGGATCTTTCAATTATTTCGGTCGAATCAGGCGCCTTCTGCATTCCTTCGCTGTCTCAGGTATAGCATCGCAGTAAGTCCGCCTACGATTGGAAAGAGCACGCTCCACGCGATCCAAAGTAGCGTGGGCAGCGGTTCTAACCGGCTGCGCAGAATCATTGCTATGCTAAGGACCCAGATTACTGGGACGCTGATATTATGATGTTTGCAATGATTTGGATCATGGTTAATGTGGCCTCGCTTCGCAACGCTGTGTAACTGCCAGAGTGTAAACGACATTGCCAATAGGCGTTTGGATCCCGACACCGACACTTACAATCACTCTATTCGAAATTCATGTAAAATGTCAATATTATTGGTAGAAACTTTATGTATGTTGCCCAATTAACCAATGGGAAGCTGGCAACCCTTGATGATTTGCTGGCGGCGGCTGTGGCCTACCTGCCGCAGTTAGGGTATTTCGTATTCGTCCGGATCTTTGTGCTCTCGGTCATATTCCTCGTCTTTGATGGCGCGTTCGATAGCATCTTCAACAAGATCGGCGATGGCATCGGGCGGCAACAGATGCTTCATCAATTCTTGCGCCATCATGTTGCCCATGACATTTCCAGCGACAGAGATTGACAGACGCAGGTAGTCTGGTGTTTCTCTACCGTCGATGCGCTTGCCTTGTACGCAACGG
>JAAXID010000064.1 GCA_012270545.1 Anaerolineae bacterium
ATCCGCGAAACGGTGGTCGCGCTTGCAGAGCGAGCGGCTTCAACTGCGCTGCCGACGGCGAGTCCGACGACAATTGCGGCAACGGTTACGCCTGAATCGACTGCGACGAAACCTGTGCCAACTATTGATGAAATTGCGAGCGCGACGCCTCAGCCGACCGAAGCTGTAGCGACAGCGACCGACTTGCCGCGTCCTACAATTGCCGCGACACTTGTTAAAGCCATCACAAGGGCGACTCCAACTTGGTTGCCGACGCCTGAACCTGCGCCCACGATCACACCCGCCGCGACGCCGCTGCCCTTCTATTTCGCCTATCTGATACCGACGCCGACAGCCTATGGATTGGTTGAAGACAGTTTCCGCATTGACTGCGCGGTCGAGCAGAACTGGCTATCCTATGAAGTAAAGGCGGGCGATACATTGCTGTCGCTGTCGCTGTCGACGGGAAGCAGCTTGATTGAATTGCGAAGCGGCAATTGCTTCGAGCCGATTCGTGGCGTCTTTGCCGGTGAGCAGTTGCTTGTGCCGCGGCTGCCGGAACCGCTGGCTGCCACACCTTTGCCAGTGCTGCTAACAGACGACGAAGTGAATGAGGTTATTGGCTGCGATCGCCGATTGGCTCAGATAGTCCTGCCAGCGCCGCATGCGCATGTCGAAGGAGTTTTCGCGATAAGTGGCAGCGCGCTTTTGCCAGAAGGCGGCAGGTATCATATCGCGCTCAAACCGGGCTGGTCTGAAGAATACTATCTGTACCTGGAATCGGATCAAACCGTCTATAGTGATGTGTTGGGCTTGATCAATACGGAGATTTTCGGCGCGGGCGCGCACCGAATTCAGCTGGCGCTGACCGATAGCGACGGCGGGTTGATCGAGGGCGGCATCTGCGAGATTCCGATCATGTTCGGCAAACTGTAATGTCTGCGGACAAAAGCATAGAAACAGACTTGCGCTTGATTCGACTCTCCAGCCGAATGGAGTGAAGATGTAATGCGATTGCTTTCTCGATGGTTAAGTTGCGCGTCGACTCTCATCTTGGCTGTCACGGGGCTTATGTTGGCGCTTGCCTTCGTCTGGACTGCCTCTCAGATTGTGTCCGTGAACGATTTGGATCGCTCACTCGCGGCCACAACAGAGGCTAGGCGCGAAGCTTATCGCGCTACCGCTACCGCACTCAACATCGACCGCGAGCGCACCAGTTTGCGCGCTGGCGCCTCAATCGTCCTCCTGCAACAGAAGGTGGAAAGCCCTACAGCCGAGATGTCAACAGATGAGCCTGACGAAGCTGCGACATTGCCCGCGCAAACGCCTTCGCCTGAGGACATCAGCCTGCCGAAGCTCCTGGTGCCTCGCAACCCGCCCGAGGGCAAGTGGCTGTCGGGAACGCCGGTCCCGAGCCGCGCGCCGGAGACTTTTCGCGCGCACAGGCTCGTTAATGTCTTGCTGCTGGGCAGCGACGAGCAATTGAACGATGATAACTTTATCCGCACCGATACCATGATCGTAGTCTCTCTCAATGTGGAAACTGGCAGCGCATCCATGTTGAGCCTGCCGCGCGATCTGTTCGTATACATCCCGCATGGGAGGATGGGGCGACTGAATACCGCTTATGGGCTCGGCGAGAATCTGAATTGGGATCCCGGCCGCGGTTTCGGATTGCTTCGTCAAACAATCTTTTACAACTTCGGCATCAATGTTCATTACTATGCGCGGGTGGATTTCTCCGGCTTCGAAGCGATTATCAATCGCTTGGGTGGTGTCGATATCGCTGTCGATTGTGCGTACCGCGACTATTATCCTGTTGGCACGGGTGAAGAGAGAAAATCGGCTTCGAATGGCTATCGCCTGCGCACGCTGCCAGTTGGGTATTATACATTTGATGGTTTCGATGCCTTGTGGTACGCGCGCACACGCAGATATACTGATGACTTTGATCGCGGTCGCCGACATCAATTGCTTATTCGCGCAATTTGGCGAAAGGCGCGGAGCCTGGGCTTGGCGACGAGTCTACCGCAGCTCTGGCCTGAACTTATCGAGATCGTGGATACAGATATACCGTTTGAGCAAATGCTCCGACTTTTGCCACTCCTGATCAACCTTGATCTTGGCGATGTGCAGAATTACACGTTCCGTAAGATTTACCATACAAGGAATTGGAGGACGCCGGACGGCCTGTTAGTGCTGCTGCCAAATCGAAAGGAAGTTGCAGAATTGATGCAGGCGCTGTACACACCACCATCCAGATATCAAGCAGCTCTTGCCGGTCCCAGCATCGCGGTTTACAACGCGTCCGGCGAGGAAAACTGGGACATCGTCGCCAGCGAGCGATTGCGCTGGGGTGGTTACAATGCGGTTGCGTTAGGGCAGCTTGGCGAGGGCGAATACTATCCAAGCAATCAGCTGGTTGATCATGTGGCGGCGGAAAAGGGCAGCCTCGTCCCGGGTATCCTCCGGGCGTTGAATATGTCAAAAGAACAGGTGAAGCGGGAGGTCAGCGCCGATCGAGAATATGATTACGTGGTGATCCTTGGGCGTGATTATGAGTCCTGTACTTTTGGGGTACTGCCGCTTGATGGCTAAGCCAGTCTTTCGTGATTACGGGAAAGCGCTTCACCGGTCAAGTGGTGGCAAACGGACAAATCTGTGTTATGATAGGGTCGATGACGGGGTATGGCGCAGTCCGGCTAGCGCGCTTGCATGGGGTGTAAGAGGTCCCCGGTTCGAATCCGGGTACCCCGACAGAAGTCAAACGGGCTCACCCATCGGTGGGCTTTTTCATTGGAAAGGATTAAGCCATGCGGGAACTAGAGATTAAGCTGACGTCGCTTGCCAGCTGCGCCGGTTGAGCCTCCAAGCTCAGTCCGAGCGAGTTGGCGCAAGTTTTGCGTCCCTTAAGCGAGATTTACCGGGGAGACGAGTATCCCCAAGTATTGGTTGGCTTGTCGGAGCCCGACGATGCTGCCGTATACCAGCTCGACGCCGCGCGCGCGATTATTTCAACGACCGATTTTTTCCCGCCCGTCGTCAATGATCCCTACGATTTTGGCGCTATTGCCGCGGCGAACGCTCTGAGCGATGTGTACGCGATGGGCGGCCGGCCACTGATGGCGATCAATCTTGTCGCGTATCCCGATGATCTGGACAAAGGAATCTTGTCCGAGATACTGCGCGGGGGCGCGGAGAAGGTCAAAGAGGCGGGCGCTGTCATCGCGGGCGGGCATTCAATCACCGATGCCGAACCGAAATACGGATTGTCCGTCACCGGCGAGGTGGAGACCGGGCATATCATTCGAAAGTCGGGCGCGCAGGTTGGAGATGTTCTGATTTTGAGCAAGCGCCTGGGAACCGGCGTCGTCACAACAGCCCTCAAGCGGGACATTGCCGACCCGCAACATGTAGCGGCGGCGGTAGAATCCATGTCGCGCCTTAATCGTGTGGCGTCCGAGCTGGCGCAGCGGCATCGAGTGCGCGCGATGACCGATATCACGGGCTTTGGCCTAGTGGGTCACGGGCTGGAGATGGCCAAACTGAGCGGCGTTAACTTCCGACTGAACATGGATGCGATCGCTCTGCTGCCGGGCACGGTCGCGTACGCGCGGAATGGCGTGTTCCCCGGCGGCATGGAGCGAAACCGGGAATATTATAGCGAATGGCTATCGATCGATGGCGAGCTGGCCGAATACGAGCGCGGCTTGCTCTTCGATCCGCAAACGTCCGGCGGTCTCTTGATGGCGGTGGCGGCAGACAGGGCGGGCGAGTTGCTTGCCGACTTGCATGCTCAGGGCGAAGACGCGTTCATCCTAGGCGGTGTTTTCGCTGGCCCGGGAAACATCGACGTCATCGGGTCTGATTAGTGTTTCGCACGCCGGCGGCGAAATTTGGGGGGCCTTAGCGTTTCGAAGATCTAACTGGCCGCGGCTGCGGGAATCAGGTCGAGATTCCGCCCCACTTTTTCAAAGGCGACCAAGGCGCGATCAAGGTGTTCCTGGCGATGCGTGGCGATATAGCTGGTGCGCAGCAGCGCCTGGTTTGGCGGCGTCGCCGGCGGAACGACAGGATTGGTGTATACGCCCTCTTCAATCAGCGCGGCCCAGGTTAAACCGGTGCGAAATTGCTCCCCGATTTTAACCGGAATAATTGGCGTCTGGCTGTTGAAGATGTCATATCCCAGTCGCTTGAGACCTTTACGCATATATTCGGCGTTTTTCCATACCTGCTGCACATGTTTCGGCTCGGTCTCGATGATGTCCAGGGCAGCCAGGACCGCGGCGAGATTTGGCGCCGGCAGGGCAGCCGAGAATATCAATGAACGCGCGTGATGCTGCACGTAATGAATCACATCGGCTGAACCAGCGATGAATCCACCGATTGAGGCGAAGCTCTTGCTGAATGTGCCCATGATCAGGTCGACCTGGTCAGTCAAGCCGAAATGCGCCGACGTGCCGCGCCCGCCGCCAGCCACGCCAATGCCATGGGCATCATCCACCAGCAAACGAGCATTATACGCTTTGCAGATCTCGACAATCTGCGGAAGCGGGGCGAAATCACCACCCATGCTGTAGACGCCATCGACGATGACCAGCTTGCCGGCCTCATCCGGGACGCGGCTCAAGACGCGTTTAAGGTCGTCCATATCATTGTGCTTGAAGCGTTTCAAGGCGCCGCGCGACATTTGCACGCCATCGACGAGACAAGCGTGCGCGTCCTTGTCGAGGATGGCAACGTCATTCTTGCCCAGCAGCGCGGAAACGGTGCCCAGATTCGTCTGATAGCCAGTTGAGAATACCAGCGCGGCTTCTTTCCCGACAAAAGTAGCCAATCGCCGGTCTGCTTCTAGATGCAGCTCCAGCGTACCGTTAAGAAAGCGCGAGCCAGTTACACTCGTGCCGTAACGCCGCGTCGCCTCGATTGCCGCGTTGCGGACGCGCTCATCGGTCGTGAGGCCGAGATAATTGTTCGATCCCAACATCACAACATTCTTGTCTTCGAATGTAGCGGTGGCGCCTTCAGAATCGCTTAGCGCGCGGAAGAAGGGATAAATGCCCATCTCCATCGCTTCTTTGGCGACGGTGAATTCGGATAACTTGTCGAATAAGTCTGCCACGATACTCTCCTGAAAAGCCCTCGGCGACGAGAACTCTAGCGCTCATGCGATGTCTAGACTGTTCCCTCTGTGACGCTCTCTGGTCTAATGGAGGCGAGCCGCCTTGATTCAATTGTCTCGCAGAATCACAGCCTATCATATCGTCCATTGTATTTTGCACAGTCTATCAGCAGCTACTGTCTTTCACAATGACTATTTGCGCGCGCCGCCTGCATTCGTGAAAAACCTCACTTGCGCGTCTGCGCCCCGCGGGTGTACAATATCTGCGTTACGTACGATGAATTTCGGAGCTTGACATGTCCAGCTTGGCAATACGGAGAATCATTGTCTGGGCCCTTTCCATGGTCTTGGGGCTATTGGTCGGTTACGGCATCATTACCGTCGGCTTCGATATGCTGCCGCTCTTCAGCGCGGTACAGACGCCTCAAGGCGTATCGATTGAAGAATATGGCGTCTTGTACTATCTCTTCACTTCGATTCCGATCGGGCTGGTCTTTGTGATTTGGTTCGACGCTTTCATGGACACTCGAATCCTGCCTGACTAGGCACAGCCAAAATACTAAAATTTGGAATCCACCGCCGGGTGGATTTTTTCGTTCTGGCTCATGAGCGCGTCAGCCACCACGAATGGCGAGCAAATGAGAGATGTGGAAAGCCCGCTGATAGATATTGCAAGCTGGTCGCTGCTAGATTGAAAACATGGACGGAAAGCGCCAGTCGGCGATACCCGGTTTCTACCGCTTGTCTTTGGCTGAACGGCAAGCGATCGCCCGAGAGTGGGCGGGGCTTGACGAAGCCGATTTGCAGGCTTTGATCGATTCTGGACTGTCGCTGGCCCAAGCCGATCTCATGATTGAGAATGTCATCGGTCGTTATAGTTTGCCCTTCGCTCTGGCCACAAACTTCCGTATCAACGGGCGTGAATACCTGGTGCCCATGGTCGTTGAAGAGGCGTCGGTTGTCGCGGCCTGCAGCTTTGCGGCGAAGCTGTTTCGGCAGGGTGGCGGATTCACTGCCAGCGCCGACGAACCAGTCATGATCGGTCAGATTCAAGTGCTCGACTTTGCGGACATGGGTTCGGCGATCGAATCGATATCAGCGCGGAAAGCGGAGATACTCGAGCGTATTAACGAAGCCAGCGGCAGCATAGTCGCTCGCGGCGGCGGCGCTATCGACTTGCAGGTGCGTCCACTGCGCAATACGGCTGTTGGCGAGATGCTGATATTACATCTTCACTACGACGTGCGCGATGCCATGGGCGCCAACGCGATCAATACGGCGGTCGAGCATATCGCGCCGCTCATTGAGAGCATTAGCGGCGGGCGCGTCAACCTGCGCATCTTGAGCAATCTCAGCGACCAACGGGTGGCGCGCGCCAGCGGCCTGATCCCGGAGGAAGCGCTCGCTACGGATGCTGCCTCCGGGTCGGAAGTGGTGCAGTGGATCATCGAAGCGACCGCCTTCGCCGAAGCCGATCCGTATCGGGCGGCCACCCATAATAAGGGGATCATGAATGGAATTGATGCGCTGTTGCTCGCGACGGGAAACGACTGGCGCGCGGTCGAGGCGGGGGCGCATGCCTACTCGGCGAGAAACGGACGATACCAGAGCCTGACAAAGTGGTGGAAAGATGAAACGGGCAACCTGCTCGGCGAGATTGAACTGCCCTTGGCTGTGGGGATCGTGGGCGGGGCGACGCGGACGCATCGTGGCGCGCAGACGTCTTTGAAGCTGCTGGGCGTGCGGACTGCGCAAGAGCTGGCGCAGGTCGCAGCCGCTGTCGGCTTGGCGCAGAATCTTGGGGCGATTCGCGCGCTCGCCACTGACGGCATCCAAAAGGGGCACATGCGCTTGCATGCCCGGCAGGTGGCGCTGGCGGCCGGCGCCGATGAAGAGCATGCGCGCGCAATAGCGGGACAAATGATCGAAGAAGGCGCTATCCGGCTGGAGCGAGCGCGGGAAATCGTGCGAGAACAAAGGCAAATGTCATGAATGCAGACGCAAGGCGGCTGATGAAATCCGATCGTGGCGTGGGCATCGTCGGCTACGGGTCGTATATTCCGCGTTACCGCTTGCCCGGCTCTGAGATCGCTCGGATCTGGACTGACGGTCTAGCGGCAGCGCCCGTTCGAGAGAAAGCAGTAGCCGGGATTGACGAAGATGTCGTCACAATGGCGATCGAAGCGGCGCGGAATGCGATTGCCTGTGCCGGCATTGACCCTTTGCTAATCCGCGCTGTTTGGGTGGGCAGCGAAAGCCACCCCTATGCTGTAAAACCAACCAGCACCATCGTCGCCGAAAGCATCGGCGCGCCTTCGGATGTCCTGGCGGCTGACTGGGAATTCGCCTGCAAAGCGGGGACGGAGGCAGTTCAGGCTGCCCTCGGCCTGGTCGGGAGCGGGATGGCGCAGTACATCCTCAGCATTGGCATGGACACCGCCCAGAGCCGCCCCGGCGATGCGCTCGAGTACACGGCGGGTTCCGGCGGGGCCGCTTTCATTCTCGGGCCAGCGGAGGAGAGCTACGCCGTCTATCAAGGCAGCTACAGTTACGTCACCGACACACCCGACTTCTGGCGGCGCGCGGGCGAGGTCTATCCGAGTCATGGCGACAGATTCACCGGCGAGCCGGCTTACTTTGCCCATACTATCGCGGCCGCTTCGACCTTGATGGAAATGATGGATACGACAGCGACGGATTATGATTTCGCCGTGTTTCACCAGCCGAACATCAAATTCCCGGCTCGGGCCGCCAAGATGTTGGGCTTTTCACAGGATCAGATTACGGCGGGCTTGCTCGCGAACGAAATCGGCAATGTCTATTCGGGATCTTGCATGCTCGGGCTGACGGCTATTCTCGATATTGCCGAACCTGGTGATCGCATACTGATGGTCAGTTACGGCAGTGGCGCCGGTTCCGATGCCTTCGATCTGCGCGTGACCGACCGCAACAGAGAGCGCCCGCGCGCGCGGAGGACCACAGCCGATTACATTGAGCGACGCAGCGAAATCGACTACGGGGCTTATGTGCGCTTCCGCGACAAACTCAAGGATTAGCTGAAATGGACGTTTCAATTGTAGGCGCCGGAATGATCCCCGTACGCGAACACTGGTCGAGGGGACTTGCGGAGCTGGCGGCAGAAGCGGGCGCGCTGGCGCTGCGCGATGCGGGCCTCACGCAGGTGGATGCGCTCTATATCGGCAATGCCTACGGCGCAACCTTTAATCAGCAGACTCAGCTCGGCAGTCTGCTCGTAGCGCAGTTCGGATTGCCGAACGCGGAAGCATATACCAGCGAGGCCGGCGACGCGTCTGGCGGAGTCGCCTTGCGGACGGGTTACATGGCTGTCGCCTCAGGCGCGGTGCGGTCGGCGATGGTTATCGGCGTCGAGAAGGCGACGGATATTGTTGGCTCAGCGCGAATTAGCGCGCGCAACATCAGCCTGGACGCGGACTTTGAATCGATCAATGGCGCCACCTTGACGGCGATGGCTGGTCTGCTGATGCGCCGCTATATGCACGAATACGGTCTGGATTTGTCTCAGTTTGAAGGCTTCAGCTTTAATGCCCACCGAAATGGCTCGCGGAACAAATTCGCTATGTACCGCAATCGGCTACGGGCAGGCGCATTCGCCAAGGCGCCCATGATCGCGGAGCCTGTCAATCTCTTCGACAGCGCACCGGATGGCGATGGAGCAGCCGCCGTCGTGCTCGTCAACTCGGAGTTGGCGGCTGATCTGGCGCCGAGTCCCGTTTCCATAAGCGGCAGCGCGGTAGCCACCGACTGCCTGACGCTGCAGGACCGTGCGGATCCACTCGACTTGCGGGCGGTCGCGCTGTCGACGGCTAGGTGTCTGGAACAGGCGGGGCTTGCGCTGAATGAGCTTGACGCGCTCGAATTGCATGATGCCTATACCGTGGTGACCGCCCTTTCGCTGGAAGCGATGGGCTACAGTGATCGTGGGCGGGGCTGGGAATGGGCGCGGAACGAGGGTGCAAGAATCGCTACTAATGGGGACCTGCCACTGAGCACTTTTGGCGGGCTCAAAAGTCGCGGGAATCCCGGTGGCGCGACCGGCATTTATCAGGCGGTTGAGGCTGTTCAGCAATTGCAAGGGCAGGCCGGCGAAAATCAGATCCTTGGAGCGAGGCACATCCTGATTCAGAGCATGGGTGGGCTGGGAGCGACTGTCGCCACGCATATACTGAGCGCGCCGACAGACTGACCTGATAGGCTCTGACAGTGTCAAAGACTATCACGATAGTTTCTGATAGCGCCGCGTCCCTAGATTGATAGTTGTGCAGGCCGCGAAACGGCTGAGGAGCGGATCGATGCAGGTAGCGAAATACTGGCGCAACAAGAAGCTGCGTTACCGACTCATCATGTCGGTGGAACAGAAGGGATGCGAGCGAGCCACGTCAGAGGCGGCGCCGCGTGGCAGGATTTCGCGGGTTCATCAACCTGACGTCAAGCGAGTCAAAGTCCTCCCATGACTGAAAGCGGAGTGGATTTATCGCCGGTAGTCAATCGCGAGATTGAGCGCGGCAAAGTAGCGCGCGGAGTGATATTCAGCTATACGCGGGTACAAGAGCCGCCCGCTGGATTTGAGGCGCAGGCGCCGTTTTACCTTGCGTTGGTGGCGCTGGACGACGGTGGTCTGATAACCGCGCAACTCACCGATGTCGATGGTGAAGTGGCGATTGGCGATGCGGTTGAAATGGTCACGCGGAAGTTAACCACGGATGGTCAGCGCGGCATGATTGTATATGGTTACAAGTTCCGTCCCGCGATGAAATAAACTGTCGGGCAGGGTAAAAGAAAAGAGCCACTCGACGGTGGCTCTTTTGCGTTTTGGGTCGGAAGTTCCGAGTTGCTTACATGGCCAGTTTGGCCTTGGCCTCGTAGCTCAGCGACATCTCGGTGTTGGTATCGAAAAGATGCATGTTGTCCAGATTGAAGGTGATATCCATCGCCTCGCCGACGGTGGCGCCCGTGCGCGGATCGGTGCGGGCGATGAAATTCTTCCCGGCGTTTTCCAGATAGATGATCACCTCGTTACCCATCTGCTCAACAACTTCCACGTTGCAGGTCATGTTCGCCGGGATGATGCCCTGCGGCAGGTAGTTGGTATCGTCGATGTCTTCCGGGCGTATGCCGCAAACGACTTCCATTCCCACATGACTGCGGAAAGTGTCCGCTTTGCTGGCGGGCACCGGCAGCGTAAATGCGCCAACGTCTACAACCAGGTTATCGCCGTCTTCCTTGAGCGTGGCGTCGAAGAAGTTCATGGACGGGCTGCCGATGAAGCCGGCGACAAAAATGTTGTGCGGGTTGTGATACAAATTGAAGGGCGAGTCGATCTGCTGCAATTTGCCTTCGTTGAGCACGCAAATGCGGGTCCCCATCGTCATCGCCTCGACCTGATCGTGCGTTACGTAGATGAAGGTCGTCTCCAGCCGTTGGTGCAGGCGGCTGATAAAGGAGCGCGCTTCAACGCGGAGTTTCGCGTCCAGATTGGAGAGGGGCTCGTCCATCAAGAAGACGGCGGGCTCACGCACGATTGCGCGACCAACCGCTACACGCTGACGCTGACCGCCGGAAAGCTGACGCGGACGGCGATCGAGCAAGTGGCCTATGCCCAGTTCGTTCGCTGCCTCGTTCACGCGCTCATCGATAATTTTCTTCGGCGTCTTGCGCAGCTTTAGACCGAAAGCCATGTTGTCATAGACTGTCATGTGGGGATACAATGCGTAACTCTGGAACACCATGGCGACATCACGGTCTTTCGGCGCGACATTGTTGACGACGCGATCACCGATGAGGATCTCGCCCTCGGTAATTTCTTCCAAGCCAGCGAGCATGCGGAGGCTGGTCGACTTGCCACAGCCGGAAGGACCAACGAATACCAGGAACTCTTTGTCTTGGACATCGATAGTCAAGTCGGTAACGACGCGTTGATCACCGAAATCCTTTGAAACATGATTGAAAGTGACACCAGCCACAGGAACCTCCATTCAAATAAGCAGTTGGACGAAAATACTGGTAAAACTGCACAAACATCTTACTTGACAGCAAGATAGATTTATAGTGGCAATTATATCGCGCTTTTCGGAATTTGCAAAAAATTCCTCCAATTGATGTAAAATCAGCCAGACGCTTATCGTCGGCGGGAGCGAACATGCCCGACAATCCGAATGCGGAAATCGTCGCCATCGGTACGGAACTCTTATTGGGAGAGATCACGGATACCAATTCCGTCTATCTGGCGCGCCAGTTGCGCGATATCGGTGTTAACGTTTTCTTCATGACGACGGTTGGCGACAATCTGACGCGCATTGCCGATGCGATATCAGCGGCCTTGGAGCGCGCCGAAATCGTTATCACGACCGGTGGTTTGGGTCCCACAGTTGACGACATGACGCGACAGGCCATTGCCGATGTCCTTGGTCGACCGCTGCTATTCCATGAGTCTCTGTACAAAGCGATCGAAGACCGATTCCGTGGCTTCGGCGTCGAGATGACAGCCAACAACCGCCAGCAGGCATATCTTCCAGAGTGCGCGACTCACATCGAGAATCCGGTCGGCACAGCGCCCGCGTTTCTGGTGGAATCGGAACGTGGTGTGGTCATTAGCTTGCCAGGCGTACCGCGCGAGATGAAGTACTTGGTCACCGAGTCCGTCATACCGCATTTGCTGCGGAAGTACGAGTTGGGGGTTATCGTTGCGCGCACGCTGCGAACGGCCGGCATCGGCGAGAGTTCTCTCGACGACAAGATTGGAAAAGCCCTCCTGAACGAGCGAAACCCAAGCGTTGGGCTGGCCGCTCACCATGGCGCTGTCGATGTGCGGGTTACTGCCAAGGCTGACAGCCGCTCAAATGCGGTGTTGCTGCTGGACCAGATGCAGGCGCGCCTGGAGGAACGCATTGGCGATGATGTCTTCGGCGTCGATGATGCCACGCTGGAAGATGTCGTGTGGGAGCATTTGCGCAAACACAATTTGAAGGTACATGTCACTGAGGCGGGCTTGCCGGGCGTGATAAGCAGCGCCTGGAATGAAGAATCTGATGCGCTGCAGACAAGATACTACGACAACCCTGATCAAGTCTTCGCGCACTATGCAGTCAGCCCCGCAGAAGTATCGCTGACAGAATTCGCCGCCGATATCGCAGCGCGCATTCGAATACGGGAAGACGCCGACGCCAGCATCGTTGTGCTCAGCTATCCAGATCTCGATGAAAACGCCGATGTGGCATTGGGCAGCGCCGTCGCCATTTCAACGGCCGAGCAAATCCGCTTCCGCGGATATGGCTTTGGAACGCGCTCACACCTGGCGCGTGAGTGGATATCGCGCTGGGGACTAGCCAGCTTGTGGCGCATGCTGAAGGAAGAGCAGGGTTGAAACCTGAGAACGCGTCCATCCAGCCTCATTCGTCCAGACTGAGCAGCGCCATAAATGCTTCTTGCGGCACCTCCACCGAGCCGATCATCTTCATACGCTTCTTGCCCTTCTTCTGTTTCTCCAGCAGTTTCTTCTTGCGCGTCACATCGCCGCCATAACATTTGGCAAGGACATCTTTGCGCAAGGCTTTCACATTGGCGCGCGAGATGACGCGCTTCCCCATCGCTGCCTGCACCGGCACCGTGAACATCTGCCGCGGGATCAATGCCTTCAATCGGCTCACAAGTCTCTGGCCCCGATGATAAGCGTCATCACGATGACAGATCATCGCCAACGCGTCCACCGGGTCCTCATTGACTAGCACTTCAACCTTGACCAGGTCGCCAGCGCGGTACTCGTGGAACTGATAATCGAGGCTGGCATAACCCTGCGTCACGCTTTTGAGCTTGTCATAGAAATCGATGATGATTTCAGAAAGCGGGATCTCGAAGTGCAAAATGACGCGGCTGGCATCGAGATATTCCGTGGTTTCGTAGATGCCGCGCTTCTTGATGACCAGATCCATGACCGAGCCGATATAGGTCTGCGGCACATAGATCTGGATCTTCATCCAGGGTTCATGGATTTCGTCGATGGTATTCTCGTCAGGCAAAAGCGCCGGGCTGTCGATCGCCACACTATTGCCGTCGCTCTGCGAGACACGGTATTCAACGCTAGGGGCGGTGGCGAGGATGTCCAGATCGTATTCGCGTTCCAGGCGCTCCTGGATGATTTCCATGTGAAAGAGGCCGAGGAAGCCGACACGAAAGCCGAAGTTCAAGGCCTGGGAGGTCTCCGGCTGATAAAGCAATGAGGCGTCGTTAAGTTGAAGCTTTTCGAGAGCGTCGCGCAGGTCGGCGTATTCTTCGTTGTTCGTTGGGTAGATGCCGGCGAAAACCATCGGCTTGACCTGCTTGTAACCGGGCAGCGCGCGCTCGGCTCCCTTTTTCGCCAGCGTGATCGTATCGCCGACCCGGCACTCCTGCACCGACTTGAGCCCGGTCGCGATGTAGCCAACTTCGCCGGCGCCGAGCTCGCCGGTAGCGCGCATAATGGGATCGAAGACGCCAATCTCGACTGGCTCGAAGCGGGCGCCCGTGGCGAAAAGCTTTAGCATGTCGCGAAGACCGATTGTTCCATCCACCATGCGTACGTAGGCGATGACACCTTTGTAGGCGTCATAGTGAGAGTCGAAAACGAGCGCGCGTAAATTCTCAGCTTGGTTTGTTTTCGGCGGCGGTACATCGGCGATCACCTTTTCAAGTACTTCAGTGATGCCAAAGCCCTTCTTGGCGGATATCCGCGGCAGGTCCTCGACAGGCGTTCCGAGCAGCTCTTTGACATCACTGGCAACCTCATCCGGCTGCGCGGCCGGCAGATCTATCTTGTTGATGACGGGTATGATCTCAAGGTCCTGCTCGAGCGCAAGGTAAACATTGGAGAGCGTCTGCGCCTCTATGCCTTGGCTGGCGTCTACAACCAGTACAGCGCCCTCACAGGCTTGCAGGGCTCGGCTGACTTCGTAAGTGAAATCAACATGGCCCGGCGTGTCAATCAGGTTGATGGTATATGTCCTGCCATCGCGAGCGTCATACAGCATGCGCACTGCCGATGCTTTGATGGTCACGCCGCGCTCGCGCTCCAAGGCCATGCTGTCGAGCAATTGCTCTTGCATATCGCGTTCGCTGACCGTGTTGGTCAGTTCCAACAGACGATCGGCCAGCGTGCTCTTGCCGTGATCAACATGCGCAATGATGCAGAAATTGCGGATATGCTCGATTTTCATCAATCGCCTGCGGTCCTTATGTGATGAATCAATTATGAAGTATCAGAGGATTTTGGAGTAGGGCGGGCTAGCGATTAGAAGATGTTAACGCGTAAATCTTGTCTTCGAGCGTCGGCCGGGTCTCCGCTATATGCCCGAGTTTCAGCCACATGAGGTATTCCACGTTGCCCTTGGCGCCGGTGATGGGCGAGCGCATCAGGTCTAGAACGGTGAAGCGAAGCGAATTCGCAGCGGCGGCCGTTTCCTGCAGCACGCGCCGATGCACCAAAACATCGCGCACGATCCCACCCTTGCCAACTTCGCTTCGGCCCGCTTCGAATTGCGGCTTTACCAGCGCGATGACATCCGCCGCAGGCTCAACGAAGCGTGATACGGCCGGCAATATCAGACGCAGCGAGATAAAGGAGACATCAATCACGACGATTTCCACCCCATCGCCAAGTGATTTTAGGTAGCGCGCATTGGTGTTCTCCATTGTTTCGACACGGTGGTCAGTTCGCAATCGGTAATCGAGAATGCCGCTGCCGACATCAATCGCGTACACTTTCGCCGCGCCATGCTGAAGGAGGCAGTCGGTAAAGCCGCCAGTGCTTGATCCGATGTCGACGCAAATCTTAGCCGCGGGATCGACTTCAAAGGCCTCTAACGCAGCTTCCAGCTTGACTCCCCCACGGCTGACGTATCGCGGCTTTTGCTTCAGCGTGATGTCTGCTTCTGGGCGGACGAAGGTGCCCGGCTTGTCCACGACGACGGCGTCTACGCTCACTTCGCCGGCCATGATCATCGCTGCGGCCTTGCTGCGGCTGGGCGCGAGCTGTCGGCTCACGAGCAGAACATCGAGACGTGATTTTCTCGCCGTCTTCAACCGCGCACCATGACTATTTCAATTTCAGCATAAGGCTGGTCAGCGGCAAATTTGAACTTGTCAGCCGCGTGGGGGATGAAGCCGTCCGCTTCGATGACGACGCTGTAGTTGGTGCCGAATGCCAAGGGACGTGCGAACTGAAAGTCGCCATTGCGGTCTGATGTGGCGAGGGCGTAAATCTGATCTTCCCTCCATTCGAACTCGCTCGCAGTATAATCAGCGCTGATCAGCACAATGTTGATACTGGGTAACCCTCGTCCTGTGGCGGCGTCAATCACCCGGCCGGAGAGGATCGTCCCTTCAAACTGGGCCAGGCGGTCGATCGGCAGTTGGCCGATTCCGACTATCACTTCTTGTTCTGTCAGTTTCAGGTTGTTCACCAGTAGCTGAAGTGTGTAACTGCCGTCCGGCGGATTCGCAAGCGAAACCGTAAAATCCGAGCCCGATTCGACTGTGAGCCACGGGTTGGTCCTTTCGAAAAAGACTTGATCATCCACGAGCCAGCGCAGTGTCCAGGGAGTGCCAGCCGCCAGCTGTCGCCAATCGAAAAGAGCGAATAACGCGGGAATCGAGCTGGGGAAGCTTGATGAAGCTGGCGCCCGACGCGCCGCTGTTGGCGTTTCTGCTGTTGTGTGTCGGAGGTTCCTGAAGATTTCAGGCAGCGGTCCCGCTTGCCCGCCGCCGACGATGAAGTCCGATGTGGCGGAGAGCGCGCCTTCAATGTACAGCTCCAGGCGATAATTTCCCGGCAGCAAACCGCCATTCGGCGCGACTCGGATTACCTTGGCGCCGTGGTTGGCATCAGACCAAATATCAACTGTACGCGCGACTTCGACGCCGCCGTAGTACCAAATGGCGGACCAAGGAAGGCCGGTCTGCATGTTTGTAAACAGGAATCTGGCGGAAGCCATGTCGCCCAATGGCAAAATAGAACCGTTGCCAATCAAGGCACCGCTTTGATCGAGCGTCCCGAAGACGATATCGCTGAACTGCGACTTGTTTTCGGCGCTGCCGCCTACGATGATGCGCTGGCTTCCAACAGACGTGCCATTGATGAGCAGCGTAAACTCGTATGCGCCATTGGCCCAGGCTTGCTCGCGGCTGCCAATATACCAGAGCCCACTTTCACGACCGCTCCAACGCACCGGTGGAAGGCTGAAGGTGGTATCCGGTATGCCATCGCGTGATACGCGTAATTCATATACGGTTTCGGCAGTCATATTGTCATAGTCAAAAAAGAAGTACAGGCTCTTGGTATTATTCGGCATCGATCCCACGACGGTTGACGGCGATCCACCCGAGGCCGATGGCGCGAAAAACAGCCGGGACACACGCGGCGGATTCAACGGCGGTGGCCTATCCACGGGCGCGCTGACTATGTTCACGTTCAATTTGTTACGGGCGCCGCGGATTAAACTCAGCGCGTGGCTTATCGGTCTCACGGTGCTGACAAAGTCGCCGGTTGGTACGCAAGCATCGTTGGCGTTCACCAAGCCGTCGCGATTGGTATCGGCGATATAACGACAGCTTGCGGCGGCGGATAATCCACCCAAAGGCGCATTGGTGGGAATGCCAATGAGCTTGCCCTCGCTATTGTACGCGCCACCGCCTGACATGGTTCCCGGTATCTCGGCCCGCGTCTTGAACCATGACGGGCCGGATCCAATTGGCTCGCTGATGAATGCTGTTACGGTACCACGAGTTGTTGACACCGCCTGGTTTCCAAAGTCGGGAAATCCAGCCACGATAAGATTGTCGTCGATGGCGACATCGTCAGCGCTGCCGATTTCAGCGAAGGGCAGGATTGGCAATTCGCTGCGGGCGATCAGCCTGCCGTCCAACTCCCGCGCAATGCGCAGAATCGCGATGTCCAGGCTATCATCCGCGTTGAAGACCTCCGCCCGGTACTTAGGAATGGGCTGTTCAGACAAGTCCACGTTGAGGGATACGATCAGCTGGTCGCCATCGCACTGTTGGCCGGGCAAAACGCTGTGGGCATTTGTGATGATCAAGCCGTCCGCGCTAATCAATGTGCCGCTGCTCACGCATTTGATGACCAGGTCATTGTTGACGCTCTCCGCCTGATAAATGAAGACGGTCGCTCTTTTGATCCGGTCGATGTCGAGCGCGGTGGCGCTCTGCGTCCAAGCTTTGAGCGATAGCAGAAGCAAAATCAGAAGCGCGCCGAGGCGAAGGCTATACATGGTGGCTCCGGCAGGAAATCAAAATTCAAGATTCTGAACAAACCAGCGCAATGTTTCCAGTTCGCGCTGGTAGATATCAGCATCGGCGCGAAAGGCGATTATGAGCGCTTGTCCACGCCGTATCGTCAGAATGTCCAGACCATAGACAATTGACGATAGGCCTTCGAGGAACGGGCTGGTATCGCGCGATACAAAGGAATAAGACATCGAAATTGCCGGACTGCCGTCGGCCAGTCGGTAATCATCATAACTGAGAACAGTGTAATCAATCAGCACTTGCGACCGCTGTAGCGTCAGCTGATCGAGGATGTTGCGCTCGGTGGTATCGCGGCCAACAGGCGCTGCGCTGACTTCGATGACGGTATTGAATCCGCGATGAGCCATGTCTCGTACGCGGAAGATGAAGGAACCTGTTTCTTCGAGCAACCAGCGCGCCGGATATTTGGCGCTGATACCGGCTTCGAGATTGTTGTAGTCGCTGGCTAGATTAAGCGTACTGTCACGTTGATTGACGCCGATAGCGAATCCGAGAACTATCAATATATAGGTGATCGCGATTGACCAGCGCTGTCGTGGACTTATCTGTACAGCGGGCGATCGGCCGGTTTCAAATTCCATCAGCATCCCACTGACTCATGTAGGCTTCGCGCTCGCGCCGTTCCGAGTTGCTGTAGAGGAAGTACACAAAGCCTAAGGCAACGACAAGTGAGGCTACAAGCATAAAAAACGCGAACAGCGGCCGATCGGTGTTTCCGGCTGTGCTGAGCGGGCCACTCAAGAAGCCGCCGACAAAAGCCGTGATCAAACCGGTTGACAGCGCCGCTAGCAGGACGTTTACCGGCAGCACCAGTGGGTGTGCATCAGAAAAGTAAGATTCTACGATGCCCAATGCGATAAATAGGCTGGATGCCAACTGAATCGCAAAGTTCGAAAGCAGATAAATCGCCGCGCTGTCCCAAGTCGGTTCTAGCTGCCAGATCAGCGCGAAGCTGAGGAATCCGCTGTAGCCAACCGCGCCAGCAAATGCGTAGGCGACGGCATCGCCGCGAACCCGCAAACCCTGAGGGTAGATCAGGTAACGGAGTACGATGAACTTAAGTCCGGCATCGACGATGCCCGCGCTGAGCGTATAACCGAGCACCCTTGCAAACACCGACTGCAATGGCAGCCACTCCTGGACGCGGAAAAAGTCTTGCACGAGGGGCCATCCGATGGCGGAAGCGGTCAAGGCCGATATAAGAGCCACGCCGATTAAACGCCTTCGCGGCCGGGCAACGTGGAATTCCGGCAGCACGGAAACATATAGCCATAGCATCACCGGCAAAGGGACCAAGGCGAGTGAAAGGATGCGTTCAATCTGCGTGTCGAAGCGCGGCTG
>JAAXID010000053.1 GCA_012270545.1 Anaerolineae bacterium
CGGCGGCTTCTTCCGCGGATCAAGCACGCCACAAATGACAATCGGCGCCCTGCTGCTCAGGCGGCGGCGCCTCAGCCAGCTCCGTGCCAAGCTGAAGCGCGTGGACGGACTCCGCCTCGATGCCGCGCTGGCGCAGCACGACGACTTGCAGCGCGAATGGACCCTGCATTACGAAAAGAAACTCCTGCGCGAAGTCCCGATGCGCCTGAAAGTGATGGCCGGTTTCTTCCGCGAGTGCAGCGAAAGCCCGCGTGACTGCGCCGGCGCCTACCCGGTCGAAGCACTCAGGCGCACCATCGTGCAAGAAATCCTCATCGCGCTGGACGAGTTTGCTTACGACGAGAACGAAGCGACTGTATCGGCGCGCGCAGCCGATATTGCCTTGCGCCGTCTCCTCCATGCGGGCGACTTCATCTGGGCGCCGCAATTGGAAGCGGTTTATCCAAGAGCCACGTTCTGGTGGCTGTATGCGAGCCCAGGCTCCACCTAAGGCGCTCGTTGAGTTCCCGGATCAATGGTGTATAATCTGGTTGAGCGTTGCTCAGGAGACTCACGATGAAGACCTACACCATGGAATCCGCAGTAGCCAATTTCGATGAACTGATGGAAGATGCGCAAAAGGGTCGCACCATCTACATCATCGGCAGCGATGGCCGGGAATATGAATTAATCCTCAAGCACATGCCCGTCAACAAGCCGCGTAAGCCCGGCAGTGCTCGCGGAAAGATAAAGATGTCCGCTGACTTTGATGCGCCTTTGCCAGAGTTCGAACCCTACATGGAATGAACTATCTGCTAGATACTTCGACTTTCCTTTGGTATGTATCGGCACAAACCGAACTGAGCCCTCAGGCAAGGTCGATTATCGGCAGTTCGAGTAACAACGTATACCTCAGTTTCGTCAGCATTTGGGAGTTAGCGGTAAAGTTTCGAGTCGGCAAGCTGCAGTTGACACCGGATTCATTGACCGACTGGTTGGATATTCATCTTGCGGCAAACAGTTTCAGGCTTCTTGAGATCAAGGTTTTGCACCTCTTACAGTTCGCCGACCTGCCGCTTGTTCACCGCGACCCCTTCGATGGACTTCTGATTGCTCAGTCGCAAGTTGAAAACATTCCCGTCATCACCAGTGACGCTGCCTTCGACGACCACTCCATCCAACGCATCTGGTAGCCCAGCCCACTCGAAATGAGCCTCTTTGTCTCCTTCATCCTCGCTGCCGTATTGCTCGGCGCGGGCGTGATGCCATAACACGCGACCCCGCAGCCGCCTCTTGTTGAGTGCCTGGAACAATGGTGTATAATCTGGTTGAGCGTTGCTCAGGAGGCTAACGATGAAGACGTTCACTCTGGAAGAAGCGAAGCAAGACTTGGACAAGGTACTGGAACACGCCAAACAGGGCGGAACCGTTATCATAACCGGCGAAGACAACCAAGCGTATAAACTCGTCTCTATGTACATTCCTAAAAAGGGTCCGCGTAAAGCGGGTCGTCTCAAAGGCAAAATCAAGATAACCGATGAGTTCTATGAACCGTTGCCCGAATTCGAACCCTACACGAAATGAGCTACTTGCTGGACACTTCGGCCTTTCTTTGGTTTGTGACTGACGACAGAAAGCTAAGCACGCTAGCGCGGAGAGTACTCGAAGAGTCAAGCGACGACATTTACTTCAGCTTGGCTAGTATCTGGGAATTGGCTATAAAGGCCAATTTGGGAAGAGGCTTGGAGTTGCCACGACCGTTCGCGGAATTCGTTGACATCGAATTGCAGGCGGAGCAAATTCGTATTCTAAACATAGAGCTCGACCATCTCAAACTGGTCGCCGACCTGCCCCGCCACCACCGAGACCCATTCGACAGGCTTCTCATCGCGCAATCACAAGTTGAAAACATCCCCGTCATCTCCAGTGACGCTGCCTTCGATCAATACCCTATCCAACGCATCTGGTAGCCCAGCCCACTCGAAATGAGCCTCTTCGTCTTCTTCATCCTCGCTGCGGTGGTACTCGGCGCCGGCGCGATGCTATCCCCCGCCTGGCGCACAGCGCAGCCGCGCGTCGCCCTCGCCGCGACGCTCTGTCTGGGCCTCGTCGTAGGCGGCGCCGTCTTCTACGCCGAAGCCTTCGGCTGGGACGCGCTGGTAGTCGATTACCTGCTCTTTGCCCTGCTATCCGGCGTCGTGCTCGGCGGCACGCTCTCCACCGCCCAAGCGCGCGCCGAAGCCCGTGGCGAGCGCCTGGAAGACCGCGATCAGGGCTGGCCTGGTCCCGGCGACCTGACATTCTTTGCTTTGGTGGCGCTCCTACTTTTAACACCGCTCTTTCACTTGCACGCGCCACTGGGCGAGCAGGGACAAATCAGCGGCTTCCACAGCCTGGCCGTCCGTGATGGCGGGTCATTCAATTCGCTGGCGCCCTATCATACGGAGGGACTTGTCATCGTCTCGCCCGGTTTCCACGCGCTTGCCGCCTATCTCAGCGGTCAGCTAGACCAGTCGATTCCACTCATTCAACTGAGCGTGGCGGCGGTGGTCACATTATTAATCGTTTGGCTGGCATACGACTTCGGCGCCGAATTGCTTGACAAGCGACTCGGGCGCGCCATGGCGGCGTCGACCTTGATCTGCTTGGGCCTCCATCGCAGTTATCTGGACGGACACTTCGCCGAACTGCTGGCGCTGCTCTTCATGGTGGCATCCATGTTGTATGCGCTGCGCCTACTGCGCAAGTTCAACCTGGCCGATCTGGCCGCCGCCGGTCTGATGATGGGCGCCGTCGCCTACACCAGCCTAAGTTTGAGCATAGTCACGCTGCTGGGCTGGATCCCGTTGCTCGCGCTCATTTGGACGCGCAAACGCCAGGAGACTACAGCCGCTTCACGTTGGGCTTTGACCATGGGCGTACCCGCCGTCGCCCTGCTCGGCATCGCCCCCTGGCTGGTCAACAGCCTGCCACTGATGTGGCCGATCAGCCCGTCGCCCTTCCAGGCCGATCCCGGCAATCTCGCGCGAATCATTCCTGAGCACGGTATCGTGATATCGATTTTGGCGCTCTGGGGGATAATTGTCGGGCTGCGCGCATCCGCCATCCTTCGATTCGTCTCTTTGCTGTTGCTGATTTGGCTGCTGCTCGTCCTTGAGTTCGCGTCTTTTGGCTTCATCGGCACTCTGCTGCCACTACTCGGCGAGCTGACCAATGCGCCGAATCTGGCGCGACATGGCCTGATTCTGCCCTTCGGCTGGTTCGGCGGGCTCGCCCTGCTTGATATTTGGGACAGGCGCCTGTCTCCCGGTCTCCGTGGCCGCCTGCGCCAGTCAACCTATCCCCTGATCGCAATCGCTGCTGCGCTGCTGCTTCTCGGCGCTGTCGCCTTTCAGCCGCTGCTGGATCTGCTGGGCTTCCCACCGGCGAGCTTGACCCAAGACGAGCTAGCGGCGATGACCTGGCTGCGCGACAACAGTCCCGCGGATGCTGTGGTCATGGCTGTCGATGGCAAGGCCTGGCTGCCGATATTCGCCGAGCGGCGATCAACCGATTTTCGCGCCGTCCGCTACTTCGAATGGGATTATTTGGAGCGAGCCGATGCCGGCGGCGAAGAAGCGGACTATGTCTACGCGCCGGCAGGGATGGGCGCGCCGGCCGATATGCCCTTAAAGCAGGTATTCAAACAAGGTGAGACGCGAGTTTTTGCTATGGTTACAGATTAACTTGACACAGCGAAAAATCCATCCTAGAGAATATGCTGAATTAACCCCCTACTAATCAAGAAGTCGAACCAAACTAACCGCTGCCTCAACATAACGGTCCACAGCAGGACCCCCGTCATAGTCTTCATTGACAAATTTTTCAAAAAGCCCTGCTTGCATTGCTACTTCGGCCCAAATTACAAAACTTACGACCTCCTTGCAAGCATAAGCCGAATCCAAGACAACTTTCAAAAGATGGTCCGGATACATGCCGGATGTGTAATCATATGCGAAGGTTATCTGCTCGGCCTCGGTTTTACCCTCAGATATGGAAGTTAAAAAATTATCATGATACTCCCAATCGAACAGCGACATAGTTTCAAAAACCCGGCTTTCATAAAATGCGGCTGCCTGTCGCCGAGTACACGACGGCACACTCGCTACTGTTCGATCGATCTCGTTTAGCACTTCTGGTGAATCAGGGTAATCGTACAAAATACTCGCTCCGGTTTCATCAGCTACCCGCTCGGTCAGCCAAGCGGCAACCCAAAGCACTCGCGCAATGCCATCTTCGCCGGAATGAAGGACAGCGCGCCAGTTCCGAGGTCTACCACTCACAATTCTCCCTCCTATTAAGGAAATATCTGGAAATACATCATCAGGAGAAAGTTGTACATATATTTCGCATACTGACAGTTCCTCTCCAGACATTGGCGCGCAGATACGCGCGTTTAGCGTTGTCTGGGGAGACATCCAGTTGTAGCCGATTCTCTTCTTCGAGATTGGAATAGTATCTTCATAAAACCATAGCCAATCTTCCAATGTTAACGGCTCATTACCGCAACGGTTCAAAAATATTGGCGCGACCCTAAGCTCACTTCCGTCTCCAAGCCGAACAAGCCTACTAAATCCCGATTTCATGGATTCATCTAATTCACGGCCACCAGCAATCTGATAGCAAACCCCTTCAGGTTGCTGCTTGTGTATCTTAAAGCAGACAGTCTGGTTACCAATAATTTCACAATCTTCTTCAATTTCAAGGGAATCACCTTGCACATCCTGCGCGGCGGCGGGTATGTGCAAAAGCAAAATGAGTGCGGTCAATAGAACACCGCAGGTCAGATGTGCGAAGCTCATATTCGTCGTCCATTGTGCTGTTTTCATGCCCCTACCCCCAAATAATCATTCAACAGCTCGAAAATCGCTATTGCTTGATATGAGTATAGAACACAATTTCTATATTGTCAACCATTTGCAAAAATATCTATATATCGCTTCTTCATCTTCATGACGCCAGCAACAACCGCGGCGCATTCTCGCGCATATACGACCTCAGCATCCGCAGCGCCCCTTCCAACGCCGCCAGCGCAAAATCGATCTCGGCGCTCCCCATCGGCGTTGAGATGCAGAACATGCCGCGATTGCTGGTGTAAACGCCGCGATTCAGCAGCTCCAGATGCAAGAGCTCGCGCAGTCCGCTGATGCCCTGGCCAGCGCGAGCGGCATCCTTGAGCGTGACCAGTGGCGCGTCCGTCCACTGTATCTGCTGGAGCGAGCCATAGCCCAGGCATTGCGCGCGAATCCCCAGCGATTCAAACAGCGCGTTGATGCCCGCGCTCAGGCGCTCGCCCAGGCCGTTGATGCGATCAATCGCCCCTTGATCTAGATGCTTCAGCGCAGCAAGGCCTGCCGTCATCGTGATGTTATTGCCATTGAAGGTGCCGCTGTGGCTGAGAATGCCCGGACCTCCCGGATCGAACTGCGACATGATGTCAGCCCGTCCGCCGAACGCGCCGACCGGGAAGCCGCCACCGATGATCTTGGCCAGGGCGGTCATATCGGGACTCGCGGCCTCGGCTTCTTGCAGGCCGCCGCTGCTGAGACGCAAGGTCACGATTTCATCGAAGAGCAGCAGCAGGCCAAAGCGATCGGCCAGCTCGCGCAGGCCGCGCAGGTAGCCGGGCGCCGGCGGCACCATGCCACCCGCATTCGGCATCGGCTCGACGATGATGCCGGCGATGCGCTGATGATGCTCGCTCAGCAGCGCCTCCATCGCTCTCAGATCATTAAAGGGCGCCACCATGACCGCATTGAGCACCGCCTCCGGAACGCCACGTTCCTCAGTGCGCGCCGCCGGTTGCGCAGTCGCCGCCAAGTCGGCGCTGACATTGACCTCGACGAAGTCATGCGAGCCGTGATAACCGCCATCCATCTTGACGATGATGTCGCGGCCGCTGAAGGCGCGCGCCGCCCGCATCATCATCATGGTCGCCTCGGTGCCGGAGTTGGTGAAGCGCAGCTTCTCGATGCTCGAGACGCGCTCAATCAGCAGCTTGGCGAGCGCCACCTGCGGCTCTGAGGCCGAGCCGAAGACCGTGCCCCGCGTCAGTTGATCGGCGGCCTCCTCCACTATCGCCGGCTGCGCGTGACCGTGTATCAGCGAGGTGTAGTTGTTGAGAAAATCGACATAGCGATGCCCATCGCAGTCCGTGAGCCAGGCGCCCTCGCCAGCCACCATATAGGTCGGGTAGGGCGCGTACCAGGTCGAGCTGCGCGTCTCGCCGCCAGGCAGAAAACGCTGCGCCTCCTCATGTCGCGCGCGCGAGCCGGCACTACGCTGCTGATATCTCGTCAGTATGTCTTGCTTCGCTTGCGCCGCGCTGGCTGTTGCTTCCATCTCCCCGTCCGCTCCCCAAGAACCGCCTCCACATGCTGAGCGGATTTTATCCCTACCTGCGCGCAAAAGACAAAAACCAATGCGTCTTCGTTCCAATTGCCGCGTCCACCAGCTCGTCGTTATCGCAATAGTCAGGCTTGCCGCTCTATTCTATAATCGACGAAGCAATCCAATCAGCTACGGAGTACAAATGCGACGCGTTACCTTGAGTCTACTCATCGCCCTTACGCTGGTGGCAATGACCAGCGCCCAGGAAGCGGAACTGAAGCTGACCTGGAACCCGGTGTGGAACACCATCACCGACACTGTTGATGTCGTCGGCACGGCCAACATCCCCGATCTGTTTTATTTCTTCCTCGAGGCCGCGCCCTGGGACCCAGCGGCAGAAGCGCCCGCCTGGCAGCCGGTCACGAGTTTCGTTATGTCGCCGGTAGTCGATGGCCTGCTTGGCAGTTGGAACACTAGCAGATTCCCCGATGGCTTCTATCAGCTGCGGCTGCATGCGCTGAACAGCGCGAACGAGAGCTTCCACTATGCGCTGGCGCCCATCCTGATCAACAACGATGGCGAGCTCGTCAACCTCGAGCCGGTTGAGGTCGTCGCGCTGCCGGGCATGGCGCCAGAGAGCGCCGCGCCTCAACTGGAGAATCGCTTGCCGCTGCAGGTCGGCGGGCATATTAAGCGCTTTGACGACAAGTCGCAGGCAGCCATGCGCGCAGCTGGCATGACCTGGGTGAAGAAACAAGTGCAGTTCGGCATATCCGATGGTAAAGACCTCATCGAAGCCGCTCATGCCCAGGGCTATAAAGTGCTGCTCGGCGCCTTGGGCGACAAGAACAGGCTGGCGGAGGACTTTGACGGCTATGTGGCGGATTTCGCCGAATACGTCGCCTATCTGGCGGAACTCGGCGCCGATGCCATCGAAGTCTGGAACGAGCCCAATATTGACCGAGAATGGCCCATCGGCCGCGTTCACGGTTCCAACTACGTGCGCCTGCTCAAAGCAGCCTACGAGGCCATCAAAGCGGTTAATCCCGAGACGCTGGTCATCAGCGGCGCGCCCGCGCCCACTGGCTTCTTCGCCGGCTGCGCCGCTCAAGGCTGCGACGACAATGTATTCATGCAGCAGATGGCTAACGCCGGCGCCGCCAACTACGCGGACTGCATCGGCGTGCACTATAACGAAGGCATCTTGCCGCCAACCTCCCAAGGCGGCGACCCGCGCGGCGAGTACCAGACCTACTATCTGATTCTTATGCTGCGGCGCGTCGCCTGGCCCTTTCGCAATGCCGATATCCCGATGTGCCTGACCGAGGTCGGCTATCTCTCGCCTGAAGGTTACGGTCGCCTGCCCGGGCATTTTGGCTGGGCAGCCAATACATCCGTTGCCGAGCAAGCCGCCTGGCTCTCGCAAGCGCTGCTTATCATGTCCAACTTTGAAGAAATGCCGGTCGAGCTGGCTATCGTCTGGAATATCGACTTCGATACCTACGGCGCTGATCCGCAAGCGGGCTACGCCATCATCCGACCCGACGGCGCCTGCCCGGCCTGCGACTCAATCGCGGAACTACAGCGCTAGCTGGCGCAGACTTCAGCGCGTCCAAGCGGACTATCAGTGTCTACGCGACCCGGTAGGTGGGAGCGGTGAATCGCGCGGATATAATCCTCGGCTGCCCCAAGTTTGTAGGGGCGACCCCTGGATCGTCCGAACCAATAGACTATGAATGCGGGCGACTCAAGAGTCGCCCCTACATCTATCATTTCCTGAGACAGGAATATGGATTGCCATATCCTTGATATTAACCACTCCCAGTGAGCCGCACTTTTGCTGCAATCGGCGAATCCGTTATATGATTAATCGAATGCCAAGCGGAAAAACGGATGATGCTGCGTTTCACGAGATCGTTGATTCTGGGGCTGTTTTTGGGCGCACTGGCCGGGCTCTATTTCGGCTGGATTCAGTTCCCGCCCGATTCGCGCAACAGCGCCTTGCCAGACCTGACGCAGCGCTATCGCGACGAATACACCGTCATGATCGCAGCCGGTTATGCTGTCGACCGTGATGTCCAGGGCGCTCTCGAACGCCTAAGCCCGCTCGAGATCGTAGACATTCCCGTTTACCTTCAGCGAACGACCGAACGCATCATCAACACAGCGGCGCGCGACCTCGACGATATCCGTCTCCTCGTCCGCCTGGCGCATGATCTGGGCGGATTGACGCCTGCGATGCAACCTTTTCTGGAATTGGGCGGCGGCCAACCATGATACGGCGCGACCGACAGACCGGCGCCGTCCGCAAACGCGCACCCATCTATTTTTCCTACTCGGTCTTCGCCTTCAGCCTGGTCGCCGGGATCGCGCTGGGGCTGGCAGTGACACGCATCCAAGGCCCCTTACAACGCAGCAACGCCGAACCCTGGCAGCTGCGCGCCGAGGATCGCAACCATTACAAAATCGCCATCGCCCTGGAATACTCATACACCAGCGACCTGCCGGAGGCCTTAAGCAAACTGATCGCCATGCGCCCGGCGCAAGATCCACTCAGCGCCCTGGCGGAAGCAGCTTGCGCGCTCGGCAGCAGCGGCTATCTGCGCAGCGAAAGCGGCATCAAGGCTCTGCGCAGCGCCGTGACGCTCTATTCATCACAAGGGCGCGCCGGCTGCGCCGAACAGTTGCTGCCGCAGGAAGCCACTGAGAGCGCGCCCGCTCCCGCTAACGAGGGCGCATTCGACACCGGCTTCGCGACGCCGCTGCCGACCAAAGCACCGCTGCGAGAGGAGGGATCAGTGGCGCCCATTCGCCGCCTCGCGCCCAGTCCCGTACCACGACGCTCCTTCGAAGCGCGCTCCGCCCGGTCCTACTGCGACACATCCAACCCCGCCCTGCTCGAAGCGCGCGTGGTGGATTACCTGGGGCGCGGCATCCCCGGCCAGCGGATTCGCGTCCGCTGGGGCGATCAGGAAGACATCTTCGTCAGCGGCCTCAAGGTCGATCGCGGCGATTCCTACGCCGATTTTCAGATGGAAGAAGGCATCGATTACGCCATCGATATGCCCGGCGCGGCCGAGCCACTGGGTGCCAGCCTGAGCACCAGCGCCTGCTATAGCGGCAATCGCCGCACGCTGAAGTCCTGGCGCGTCACCTTCGTCGAGACCTGATTGCCCTCGCTGCATCCAAGAGACGATGTAGGGACGGCCTGTCCACAACCCATCAAATATCCACAACTCTCGCCGCCACGATGCGTAATATCTTTAACGCGCGACTATCATTTAGAGACGGAAGTAAATGCAAATGGAAGAAAAATCCTCGCAAATCGGCACTGGCGTATTCTTCATCGGGCTCGGTCTGCTATTCTTCAGCGGCTGGTGGTGGCCCGGCATCATGTTTGTGATCGCCGCCTCAACCCTGGCGCGGACGATGGCGGCAGGCGAACGCTGGCGATCAGCCACCGGCGCCCTCTGGCTGATCGGCATCGGCGTCGTCTTCGGCATCCCCGGCTTGATCGGCGACCTCGCCGGCGCCTTCTGGCAGCTCTTCCCGCTGATTCTGATCGGCATCGGGTTCTTCATGCTCTTCGGCGGCAAGTACCGCCCCTGCGTCAGCGGCAAGCGCAAGAACGACGACGATATCCACCACGTCTAAGGGACGCCAGGCGCAGGCTTATTGACATTCATCCCGCTGAGGCTATACTGATTCCTGCGGCGGGATGGTGGAATGGCAGACACGGGTGCCTTAAAAGCACCTGCCCATAAGGGCGTGAGGGTTCGAGCCCCTCTCCCGCTACCTCAAAGATAGCCAACCGCAAATGCGTTATTAAGACGTTTCTACGCTAGCGCGCCAGCTGCATATCATGCAGATCGGCATACAGCCCATTCGCCGCCAACAGCTCCTCATGACTGCCCTGCTCGCAGATCCCCTCCGGCGTCAGCACCAGAATACGATCGGCATTGCGTATCGTCGACAGCCGGTGGGCGATGACCAGCGTGCTGCGATTCTTGATCAGCCGCTCCAGCGACTGCTGCACGACGCGTTCGCTTTCGTTGTCGAGCGCGCTGGTCGCCTCATCGAGGATAATCAGTGGCGGATCCTTCAAAAAAAGACGGGCGATGCTCAGCCGCTGCCGTTGACCGGCCGACAGTTTGATGCCGCGCTGCCCGATTTCCGTGTCATACCCTTGCGGCAGCTCCATAATGAAGTCATGCGCGTAGGCTTGCTTCGCCGCTTCAACAATCTCGTCCTGGCTCGCATCGGGTTTGCCATAACGAATATTGTCGGCCACAGTCGCGCCGAAGAGGTAGACATCCTGATCGACCGTGCCGATATTGCGCCGCAGCGCGCGCAAGCTGTATTGGCGGATATCAACGCCATCCAAACAGATCCGCCCGATGTCGGCATCGTAAAAGCGCGGGATCAAGGCGCTGAGCGTCGTCTTGCCCACGCCCGACGCGCCGACCAAAGCCACATATTCGCCGTGGGAAATCCTCAGCGAGAGATCCTGTAAGACCGCCCCGAAATCCGCCCGGTAACCGAAACTCACGCGCTGCAGCTCAAGCTCGCCGCGTACCCGCTCTGGCTCATGCGCCGGCGCCGGATCCTGTATCGCCGGCGGCAATTCGAGCATGTCCATCAACCGATGGAAGCCGGTGATGCCTTCCTGATACCAGCGGGCGAAGTTCACCAGCCGTCTTATCGGCTCGACCAGGATGCCGACATAAAGCAAGAAGGTGATCAAATCCGACAGATCGAGCGCCGCCCGCGTGATGGCGACCGCGCCGAAGACCACAACTACCACCGTCATCAGCTGCGTGAAAGCGTCCATACCGCCGTAGAACAGCCCCTCGCTCTTGTATTCCAGGCGGCGGCTCTCGACGAAGCGGGCGTTCGCCCGATCGAACTTCGCCTGCTCCCAGTCCTCATTGGCGAAGGACTGCACCACCCGAATGCCAGCCAGACTGTCTTCCACCTGCGCGTTGACCTCGGCCACCCGCTCCTTGCTTAAGCGCATGGCGCGGTTCATCTTGCGATTGAAATGCAGCGAATAGACGAACATTAGCGGCAGGAAGGCGACGACAATCAAGCTCAGCGCCGGATTGATGCTCAGCGTGATCAGAAATACACCAATGAATTTGACGATGCCCAGGAACAAATCTTCCGGGCCGTGATGCGCCAGCTCGGAAATCGCGAACAAGTCGTTGGTGATGCGCGACATCAACTGACCGGTTTTCTGCTCATCGTAAAAGCTGAAAGACAGCTTCTGATAATGGGCGAAGAGCTCGCGCCGCATATCGCTCTCCATCTTCGCGCCCATCATATGCCCCTGATAATCGACGAAAAGGTTGCAAAGCGTGTGCGCGACAACCAGCGCCAGCATAATCCCCGCCATGAGGGCGATATCCCCGACCGGATTGGGCAGGCCCCCGCCCAACAGGTTCTGCGTGATATGACGCACGCAAAGCGGCAGCACAAGGGTAATCGCCGACGCGATGAAGGCGCAGAAAAGATCAAGGGTCAGCAAGCCCAGATACGGACGGTAATAGGAAAAGAATTTGGCAACGCGAGGTGGCACAAGGCGCTCCTTTGTTAGACGCTACTCCCGTCCGCCGATTATAGCAGTTTGAACAAAGAGATTTAATTGACAAAATAGAATTTATGTTCTATTCTCGGAATGTTGATAATTTTCTGTTATTTTTGAGTTACAAGGGGTGGCGGATGACTATTAAAATCCATATTGGAGCGTTGTTGGTGCTGATCCTCGCGAGCTGCGCGCCGCTAGCGAGGCAAGTGGGCACAGAAGTGGCGCCGCAAATCAGCACCGAAGTGGCGGTGCAAGTGGGGACGGCGGTTGCTGAATTAAACTCAAGCGGCGGACAGCCGGACACAGCCGCTGCGGAGGCCGCGACAGCATCATATAATTGCGAACGCAAGACATGTGGCGAAATGGCATCCTGTATAGAAGCCGTCTACAAGTTGACTATGTGTGGACACAGCAGACTCGATCGCGATAGTGACGGCGTTCCCTGTGAGACGCTGTGCAAGAATGCTGACGTCAACGCTATCGAAACAAGCTTCTTGGGTGTACCGTCGACCGCGCCAGAAGAACTCGCTGAGAGCAACGAAGAAATCGGTCCAGTGACGCGCGTGGTGGATGGCGATACCATCAATGTGCTGCTCGACGGCGTCAACGTGTCGATTCGTTACTTGCAGATGAACACGCCGGAACGCGATGAACCCTGCTACCGCGAGGCGACACAGGCGAACGCGGAACTGGTTGCGGGCAAGACGGTGCGGCTTGTAGCGGATGTGGAACTTGTCGATCGCTACGACAGGCTGCTGCGTTTCGTCTATGTCGATGATCTGCTGGTCAATCGCGCGCTCGTCGAGGGGGGCTTTGCCGAAGTCGTGCTCTATCCGCCCAACGACGCCCACTACCAAGAATTCCTGCAACTCGAACAGGAAGCGGCCGCCGCCGGCCGCGGCTGCCATCCCACCGGCATCTTCGCCGACGGCTCCTGGACGCGCTGACGAAGGGGCTACCCCATATCTATACTGTTTATATACATCCGCAAAATATGAGAAAATTGCAGGGACTCAGAGAGGGACGCCGCGACCCATCGCTCACCCGCGCCTGGCTGCCATCGTCTACTGTCCCCTCGCCAAATCCTATGCTAGAGTTGCTGCGAGAGGTGCGATCCAGCGAACCACTAGTCAGCGCAATGGCAATCAAGCGGCTTATCTATTATCCACAAGACGAAGCGCTGCTGCGGCAGAAAAGCCAGCCCGTCTCCAATCTCAAAAACAAGCGTCTCAAGCGGCTCATTCAAGACCTGAAAGACACCCTCGAATCCCAGCGCGGCGCCGCCATCGCCGCCCCCCAAATCGGCGTATACAAGCGCGTCGCCGTCGCCAAGTTCGGCCAAAACGATGACGCCGAAGAAGAGCCGATGCTGACGCTGATCAATCCAGAGATCATCGAAGCGGGCGAGCTGGAAACCGGCTTTGACGGCTGCCTGAGCATCCCCGATATCTACACTTGGGATACGTCCCGCCCAAGCTGGATTCGATTCCGCGCCCGCGGCGAAGACGGCGGCGAGATCATCCGCCGCCTCGAAGGCCTGGACGCGCGTGTGCTGCATCACGAAATTGACCACCTCGATGGCATCCTCTTTCTCGACCGCCTGCGCGATCCGAACGAACTCTACACCCCGGTCGAAGGCGCGGACGGAAAGACAAAAATGGTCCGACTGGTGGATTTGCGAAAGATGAGTTGATGGCCAAAGAAAGGATGACCAAAACGGCGCTGCACAAACGCTTGACCACCAAGCCCTCGGAGGAAGGCATCGCCCTGATACTGGCGGTTCTGGCGGCGGCGCCGGCGCGCTTGAAAGAACTCAGCGAAGACATGTCGGATGCGCAATTGAACCTGCCGCTGGGCGAAGGCGAACGCAGCTTCAAACGCGACCTGACACACCTCATCTACTGTGCCGAGCGCGGATCGGACCCCATCCACCACGCCCTGCTGCTAGAGCTGCCGTTTATGCCACGCATCCACGCCGAACGGGACTGGGGCGCGCTGATGCAATATGAGGCATTTGAAATCGCCGAACTCATGGCCTATTTCAGCTTCCGCCGGGCGGCATTGCTCCGCATTCTGCGCGGTTTGAACCGCGACCAGTGGGCTCGCTCTGTCCAGCGAGAAGGCCTCAAACGCTCCGAATCAGTCTACTATTCGGCGCGCGGTTTATGCGTGCATGAGTACGGCCATTTGGAGGACTTGAACGGTAAACTCGCGCTGCTGAAAACGGGAAAGTTCGCTTGAATTCCTGCGCCCGCTAGCCCTTGATTCCCGAAGTCGCGATACTTTCGATGAAGGCTCGCTGCAGCGCCAGGTAGAAGATTAGCACTGGGATGGTCACCAGGGTCACGTAAGCCATTATCTCGCCCCAGTAAGTATAACGCTGAAAGAAGTATTGCAAGCCGACCATGATCGGCCGCAGCTCTTCCGTGCGCACCGTCATCAGGGGCCAGATATAGGCGTTCCACATGAGGAGGAACTTCAGGATGGCAACAGTCGCCAGAATAGGACCGGAAATCGGCATGACGATGCGCGTGAATATCTGCCAAATGCTGGCGCCATCAATCCGCGCCGCCTCAACCAGTTCATCCGGCAGATCACGGAAATATTGGTAAAAGAGGAAGATGCCGAGCGAATCGGCGATGAAAGGAATGATCTGCACATGGTAGGTGTTGAGCCAGCCGATCTCCAAGCCGTCAGGTCCAATCCAGGGCAGGCTGTTGACGACCAGCAGCAAGGGAATGGCGAGCACCTCGAAGGGCACAATAAAGGTGGCGATAATGAATGTCAGCATAAGTTTTTTGCCGCGCCACCGCAGGAAGGCAAAGGAGAAAGCCGCCATCGAATTAAGCATGATGCTGGCCACTACGGCCGCCGAAGTGGTGAATATCGAATTGAAGGCGAACTGTACGACCGGTACCCGCTCGAAAGCGAAGGCATAATTGTTGAGCGAAATATCGCCATAAGGCACAAAAGCCAGCAGCGAGCCGGAATCACGCAGCAGCTGAAGATCAGGCTTCAAGGACGAGACGACCATAAAGGCAATCGGGAAAATAAAGATGGCCGAAATCAAAATTAACAGCGTGTAACGCAGGCTGATGATCAGTTTATATCGCGTTTCGTAGGTCATGGCCGCCACAGCTAATCTCGATCGCGCGTCAGATAGCGATTGACAATGGTGATGGCGAGCACAACGACGAAAAGCACCACCGATATCGCCGAACCTTCAGCGATATCTTGCTTGTCATAACCGCGCTGCACAGCCTGATAGACTACGCTCTGCGTGGCGTCAAGCGGACCGCCGCGGGTCATGACATCGACCTGCACGAACAAGCCCATCGCCTGGATAACGATAACGATCAGGATCAGGACCGCGGTGTTGCGCAGCCCAGGCCAGGTGACGTAACGGAACTTTTGCCAGGCGCCGGCGCCGTCAAGCGCCGACGCTTCGTAGAGGCTGGTCGGTATCGTCTGCAAGCCGGATAGCCAAATGACCATGTGGAAGCCAACTGCTTGCCAGGCCGACATGGCGATCATGGCCGGCATAGCGGTATAGGGATTCCCCAGCCAGTCCACCGGCTGGAAACCGCCTAGCGTGGCTATGCCCAGCAAGGTATTGAGCAAGCCGTTCTCTCCGTCGTAGATGAAGCGCCAAAGCAGCGATACCACCACCATCGACACCACCACCGGCGCGAAATAGATGGCGCGGAACACGTTGATGAAGGGCAAAGCCTGGTTGAGCAAGAGCGCCAGCACAAGCGCCAGGCCACCTTGCAGGGGCGCAATCACCCCGGCGAAAATCAGCGTATTGATCAAGGCGCGCAGGAAGACAACATCCGCAGCCAGAATCACGGTGCGGTTCTCGCCCGATTACCAGGAGACGAACTCGCGCAAGCCGTTCAGGTGGGGATAATCGGGATTCTTGCGCGTGAAGGTGCGCAGTCGCGGATAAGCAATGCCGCCGTCATCATCCCAAACGATGGCGCCGCTTTCGTCGCGATCCGGCTCCAGCGTGAAAACGCGAACCGTCAGCAGCCGCTCGAAGTTCCGCATACCAACCCATTCGGTCGGGTTCGGCGAGACCAGCCGCTGATTGGTGAAGCACATGACAAAAGCCATCAAGAACGGCACTACCAGGAAGATGGTCAAAACGAGTAAAGCGGGGAAAACCATCAGCCAGCCCGCAATTGCTTCGTTGCGCTGGTACATGGGCGCGTCTTTCGGGAGGAGTAAACGCACCCAAAGCGGCGCATTCTTTCTGGATTCTGCCGCGCTTACCATGTATTGGAACTCCAGGGCTTACAGCAAGCAGTACGAGGCGGGGTGGAGGATGCTTGCGCCAAGTATCAAGACACAACAACAATCTCGCACTGCGAGGAAAATTATTTGCCCCTCCCTTTTTTGCCAGGGAGGGGCTGGCATCCCCGCCGCCTCAAAAGACTGGGGGATGACTTGTCGATTAACCGCAGTCGAACCCGTAACCGCCGTTGTCTTCGATATCGGCTTCGATTTCGTCAACGGCCGCGTCCAGCGAATCCTGTACGTCAGCGCCGTTGGCGATATCGGCAAGCGCCTTCTCAAAGATGAGCGCCAGAGTCGCGTAACCCGGCGTCACCGGACGGATCAACGCTTGCTCGTTGCTAAGCTCATAGAAGACTTCCAGCGGTCCGCCAGCCGAATAGTTCTCGCTCATCGCGGCGGCCTTGGGGGTGGCCGGCGCCAAACCCGTGGCATCGCTGAAGGCGGTCAGCCATTCGTCCTGGATGGCGAATTCAATGAACTTGGAAACGCCTTCTGGATGTTTAGTTGAGGAGGAAGCGCCCAACTGCCAGGAGGCGGCGCCGATGATGTTGCCATGCCCAAAGTCGGGCGCGGGCAGGAAGAGCAGGTCGTCGCCAACTTGCTCCAGCGTGGAAACACCGACCCAGTTTCCGATCCATTGCAAGGCGTATTTGCCATCAATGAAGCCGGACTCGCGATCGCCGACATCTTGCGAGGTACCCGGCGCCAGGCCGCGACCAAACAAGCTCTGCCACCATTCGCCAAAGGCGACGCCTTCGTCGCCATTCAGCACACCTTCCGCTTCGCAGTAAGTCGAGCGGTCGATCATGTCGCCGCCGAAACTCTGCAGGAAGGGCGAGAAGGCATAGGGATACCATTCGCCAGCCCAGGCCATGCCGAGATCGAGCGCATACTCAAAGTCGCCAGTGGCTTGCAGCTGCTCCAGAATGGCGTCGAATTCATCTCCGGTCCAGGGATCATCGAGGGTTGGGATGCGGATGTCATTGGCTTCCAGAACCGAGCGGCGCGCGAAAATGGCAACCGCCGCGTCCCACAAACCGACTGCGTAGAGTTCGCCATTCCATTCACCGATGGGACCCGGCAAGAAGCCATCCAGCGCGCCTTCGGACAATTCCAAGGGCGCCATCCAGCCAGCCCAAGCCCAACCCGGCATAACCGGACCATCCACATCGATGATATCCGGCAATTCGCCGGCGGCGGCCGCGGCCACGATCGAGGTGTTGTAAGACTCCTGCGGGAAGGCCTCCAAGATCACCTTGTATTCCGTTTGCGATGTGTTGAAGGCTTCAATGAGGTCTATGAACACCTGATGCTCAGCGGCCCAGGCGCCACCGTGATACCACATGCTCAGCTCGGTCTGGGCGGAGGCGACGCCGCTCAACGAGAACAGCATCACCAAAAGAACTGCGATGGATAGTGCTTTTTCATTTTGTATCTCTCTCGACTAATAGATAAACGATGCCAGCGCCAACGGAAACCAGCGCGATGCCAATCACCATGATGCTGTTTCCTGCGCAAAACTAACAATTACGAATTATTTGACAACTGCCAAACATCCAGACTGGCAACCGCCGCCGGGTTGATCACGCGCAGTCCCTGGCTCGTCGCCTCACTGGCGTAAAAGCGGCTCGTGACGCGCCCCCGCCCGTTGGCAATCACCTCAATCACCGAGCCATCCAGCAGAATGCGCAGCTGCAAAGTCTCCCCTAGATCGAGGGCATGCGGTATACCTTGCGGCGCGCTGTCCAGTTCGGGATTTTCATGTCGATATTGACGGTGCACGTTAAGCGTTTGCGCCAGGCTATCGTACTGAATCGCCACCTTTTCGCTTCCGTCAGCGGAGGCCGCAAGTTCAATGCCACATATCCTGTCTCCGCCCACGTCAAACTCCGCTTCAATATCCAAAGCCAGTCCCCTGATCGGCAGGGGGCCCTCGCCCAGATCAGCCCCGTTGAAAGAATGATGCGCGCCGCGCAGCGTCTTCAGTTCCGGCGCCGGTTCACTGCATAAGCGATTCCGCTCATCGAGACTGAGAACGCGCGGGATCGCCTGTACCCCGCTCCAGCCGGCCGCTAGCTGTTGATCGGCGCTCCGTCCCTCGCGGATCCAAGAATAGATGAGAGGCCTCCCGCTCTCGTCGAAGTGCATCAGCGAGGCGTAACTGTAGCCGGCATCGTAGACGCACTCGCGCTCGGAAACAAAACGGTGATTCTTCAGCCTGCCCACCCAATAAAGCGTGTTGGTCGGCGTTTGATCTCCCTGCACCGAGATGATCAGCACCCACTTGTCCTCCAGCCGGAAGAAGTTGGCGCATTCGAAATTGCGGCCCTGGCGCGCCCTTTCGCCAACATAGAGCGGATGCAGGTATTCCCAATCGACCAGATCAGGCGATCGATATAGCAAGACGGCGCCGCCAACGCCCGCGATATGCGCCGAGATCGTCATGAACCAGAGATCGCCCTCGCGCCAGACGAAGGGATCGCGGAAGTCCCGCGTCTGCCCCAGATGCGCCGGCACATCACTAAGGACCGGATTGCCCGCGAATTTCTCCCAACGCGTCAGGTCCTCATTGCCCCGCGCAATGCACTGCGTCTGCACCGAATAGTCGTCATTCACGCCGGTGTAAACGGCGACGGGCCTGCCATCGTCATTCACCACGCAGCCGGAGAAGATGCCACCGCGATCGGGCGAATTCGGCGTCGGCGCGATGGCGATCGGCAGCTCTTGCCAATGCACGAGGTCATCGCTGACAGCGTGGCCCCAATGCATATTGGCATGGTAGGCGCCGTCTGGATTGTATTGAAAAAACAGGTGATAGCGCCCGTTCCACTGAATCACGCCGTTGGGGTCGTTCATCCAGTTGGCGGCCGGCAGGAAGTGATACGCCGGTCTGTGGAAGTCTTGGGGGTTGGTTGGGGTCATACGCGTTACTCCTCATATCTCAGAACCTTCTCAACGTGAGGCTCGGACTTCGCTTTGGGATCTTACCACCACGACAGTTGTCCTAGTCATTCTGGAGCGCGAACTGACTATAAAAGGGGAGCAAGCCTACTCCCCCTCAATGATCTCCCGCGCCAGCCGCAGCAGCGCTTCCCGCCGACCCGCCGCCACATCGCGACTCTCAAAATAGCGCTCCAGCAGCTGCATCGGCGTCAAGCCCTCGGGGCTCGTCCCCAGCCGCGCCCGCGCCCGTCGATCGACATCCTTGCTGATGCCGGCGATATGGAAGACACCTGCCCGCCTGAGTTCATTGACAATGAGGCCATCATTCAGCAGCGACTCGCTCTCCGGTGTCAGCTTGACCACCAGACGCAGGACCGCCTCCCCCAAGTCATGCCGCTTCATCTCAGCCAGCACCGCGCCCGTGGGATTGTCTATGTCGCGGCCGTCAACGGTCAGCGTCAGCAGCTTGCGGGCGGGCGCCTCAACGAATTGCCAGGTGGTAGCGCCCCGCGCCAACTCCACCCAGCAGAAGCCCTTGACATCATTCTCTTCGCCGAAGTCGATCCGCTCCAGACTGCCGGAATAAACAACCGGCGGCGCATCATCGCGGCCCGCCGTCAGATTCTGATGACGGTGAATATGCCCCAGCGCGACATAATCCCAGGCCGAATCCGCCACCGCCTCCAGATCGGCGACCACATCGCGGCCCAGCATCACGCCTCGCTCGCTGCCCCAGACGGCGCCGGCGACGCTGAAATGCCCGGCGAGCAGACGCGGGGTAGCGGCATCCGCCAGTTCCTCCGCTTGACCACTGAGCGACCGCAGCTGCGCGTGCAGCGCGCGCCCCAGCTCAGCATCCTGCTCGGCGATCGTCTTTCCGCGCAGGTCCGCATCCGCCAGCAGACGCGCGCGGATTGGATAAGGCGCCGCGCCAACTAGGACGGGGCCCCGCTTGGTCTCGATTCGGCGCGCTTCATACTCCTCCGCCACCCATATCCCGGGCACATCAAGCGTCTGGTAAATCTCGACCGTGCTCGCCTTGGCCGCGTTCATCGGCAGATCGTGATTGCCGACCAGCAGCACAGTTGGCGCTAATTGCGAAAGCTGACGGATGCGCGCGGCGAATTCACGCTGGTAAGTCGGGTTGGGGCTGCGGCTGCGGAAAGCATCACCGGCGAACATGACAAGATCTACATCGCTTTCGCGCGCGTAATCGACCATGTCGTCCATACGTGCCAGGAAATCGAGTGCGCGGCTGCTTAGGCCCGTCTCGGGATCGGTCAGCCCATAATTCTCCATCCCGATATGCACATCGGCGAAGTGCAAAACGCGGATCGGCTCGCTCATCGGCTTGGTCGCTCTATCGTTCGGAAAACTGGTTAGTCGCCGATTCGGTGGTCTTCATCGCCGGTGCCGACCGGTTCGTTGGTGGTGGTGATACTCGTCCATTGCGGGAAGTCGCCGCGCAAGTGACCGAAGATCGGCTTCTCATTACGCAGGATATCGACAAAGGCATGGATATCCCCGATCGACATGAAGATGGCGCCCCGCCGGTTGGCGATATCCACCTGCGGC
>JAAXID010000224.1:0-7363 GCA_012270545.1 Anaerolineae bacterium
GTTTCATCGACGCCGAACATGGCGTCCTGACTTTCCGCCAGAGAGATGCGAAGTCCCGCGGCGCGTAAAGCCCGGATGAATTCGATCATTCGTTTCTGCATGGGCGCGGACCTTGCTACCAGGCTGCGTTGGGGGTCTTTCTCAGATGGTAAATCATTTGGCTGGACATGGCAAACGAACCGCTCTTGGGGAGTGGGAAATACCGAGGATATGGCAATCCACAATCCTATCTCAGGAATTGACAGACGTAGGGGCGACTCAAGAGTTCCCGCATTCATAGTCTATTGGTTCGGGCGATCCAAGGGGCGCGTAGACACTGCCCGCCGATCGCCCCTACAAACTTGGGCGACCGAGGATTATATCTACGCAATTCACCACTCGCCCTCAGCTAAGCAAACTGCCATGACTGAACGGGTATATAATGGGCGAAATCGGTTGTCGGCCCGTCCAATGAAACCCGGCGGAAGGCATGTCTCGTACTGTGATTGTCGTCATTCTCGTCCTGTGCCTGGCGGCGCTGCCCGTCTCGGCAGGGGATAGGCTGAACCCGGCGGGCGCCCCACGTTATGGCAGTCATGCGCTGGCACCCGGTTTTGCCCCCGCTCCCGCCACGCACGACGCGCTCAGCGGCGGCGATATCAATGTGAAGTCGCTGAACCTGGGCGACAACTGCCTGGGCTACGCGACGAGCGATCCCGATTTTCTCGTAGAATTGACCGGCGATTTCCGCCGAATCACCTTTTTGATCGCCAGCGAAGAAGACAGCACGCTGATCATCAACCTGCCCAATGGCAGCTGGGCTTGCAATGACGATACCAACGGCTTGAATCCGGCGCTGGTCTTCCACAACGCGCCGCCGGGAGGCTACCGCATCTGGATCGGCAGCTACGCGGCCGAGACCAACGACGAGAGCGTCCTCTATATTTCGGAAGCGGGACCCGCAGCGCTGCCCACGACGGCGACCGGTCCCGACCCCGGGCGCGATCCCCTGTATGGCGAAACATCGCTGACGCCCGGCTTCCAACCGGCGCCCTTCTCGCTGCAGGTTGTGGGTGGCGGACGCAATCAGATCGCTGACTACATCGCCGATGAGCAGTGTCAAGGCTACATCTCGGAAGCGCCCGATTTCAGCGTCTATCTCAGCGACTCATTCGACGAGATATGGTTCGCGGTTCACAGCCCGGCCGATATGACGCTGCTCGTGAACGCGGCCGACGGCACTTGGCATTGCAGCGATGATCACCTTGACGCCAACCCCGGCATTGGCTTCAGCTCCCCGCTGGCGGGGCTTTATGATGTTTGGGTCGGCAGCGCCGACGAAGGCAATTATGCCGCCAGCATCCTTTACGCGTTGGAGCGCGAACCGGATGTTTCATTGGATTTCGTCATCGACACCAGTTGCAATGGCATGCTGGGGACGGCTTTACAGGTCGGCATGCGCGCCGTGGTGACGCAGGCGGCGGATCCCGGGGTAAACTTGTACGCCGTGCCGGAGACCGCCTCCACGGCCGTTTTCCAAGCGGCGCCAGGCAGCTCGCTCGCTCTCGTTGGCGGTCCAGTTTGTGCTGAGGCGCATCGGTGGTGGCGGGCTGCGTTGGGCGATGGGACTCAGGCCTGGGTGGCCGATGGCGATGCGTCAACGCGCTGGCTCGAACTGCAGCAGTGAGCGCCACCACAAGACGGCAACTACAGGGGNNGCTACTACAGGCAAATGTCGCCGACGCTGCCGAATTCAGTTGCCGCAGATGGCGACAACCAAGCCGTTGCTCCAGCCGTATTTGGCGTCCATCTTGGCTTTGACGGCGGCGATCAGTGAGGCGTCGTCCGGGATAGCAGCCCTGCCTTTTGTGGCTACCGCCTCAGCGTCCCAGTTGTATCCCAAGCGGAAGCGGACGGCGGGATTGGCACGGATATTCCGCACCCAGTGCGCGGCGTCGCGTTTTTCGGAGACGAGATAGTAGCATCCCTCATGTTCCACATACCAGATTTCAATCTCGTGGCATTTGCCGCTGCGGTGACCGATCGTGATGAGGTAGAGGTATTTCTCTCTATCCATAACTGGATTATCCGTGAAAATGTGATTATCGGTGCTGCTACGTCTGCGGTATTCTGATCTATAGGCGCGTGCATTACAACCGAAGTTTGGAGACGCTTCACAGCCAAGTTGCATGGGAGACGGATCATGTCGATCAACATACGGCGGGAAACACCGGCAGATATTGAAGCGATTTTCAGAATCGAAGCGGCCGCATTCGAGGGCGAGGCGCATGCCGAACTGGTCAACCTGCTGCGCGCGGATGACGCGCTGCTGCTATCCCATGTAGCGGTGCTGAATGACGAAATTGTCGGACATGCCGCCTACAGTCGGTTGACGGTTACTGACGGCGACCACGTGCAGTTTTTCCCCGCTTTGGGTCCGATTGGCGTAGAGCCGCGCTTTCAGGGGGTAGGAATCGGCTCTGCGCTGGTGCGCGCCGGATTGGGGGCTATGCGCGATATGGGCCACGGCTTGCTGTTTCTAGTGGGGAGTCCCGGCTATTATCCCCGCTTCGGGTTTCAGCCGGCCCTGCCGCTCGGCTTCAGCTCGGATTATGTCAAGCCAGGCGGTCCGCATGAGCATTTCATGGTGGCGGTTCTGGACGAGCGCCTGCCTGACCGTGTTCGGGGGCATGTCCGTTTTCATCCCGCCTTCGACCAGGTTTAGGTCGGGCGAACTCGCCGACGGCGGACTTCCGATTTCGAAGATTTCGGAAGATGGAATCAAGCGCGGGCGAGGATGGCGTTGATTTCGGCAGCGGTCTTCTGCGCGGCGAAGAGAACGTGAGCCATGCTGGCCTCCTTTTCCACCAGGAGCGCCAGGGTCACATCACCCGCGGGGCAACTGAGCAAGGTGCCCGCCTCCCCTTCCAGCAGCAGGCGCCCCATGTCGCCCTGCGCCAGCCGATCGAGGCTCCTTTCGGCCAGAGCCGCCAACGTCGCCGACACGGCCGCAACTTGCGCGGCATTCAACGGATCAGCGCTGGGGTTTCCGTCATCTCGGCCGGGGTAGGCCGCGATAGCAAAGCCTTCATCGCTGACGACCACGCTGGTCTTTACGCCTTCGACAACCAGATCCAGCCGGCGGAGCGCCTCTTGCAGGGCGCCGCTGTGATTCTCGCGCGCCATGGGTTCTCAATCCCGTGATAATAGATAGCGGCAGGTCTGCCTTGCAAAGCAGTATAGCCCATTCGCATCCAGCGCTCAAGCGAGCTGGCGCTCAATGGCCGCAGCATCAGATCGAGCGCAGCTTCCAAGAACGAGCAGCAAGGCAACGGTCAAATTCCCGGCGGGCTCCCTGTATAATCGCGCGCAGGACTGGCGCCGACGAGGCTGCCGGAGTTACGAATGACGGCTGCGCGGCATTGTGAACTGCATACAAATAGCGCGACAGCACAGCGCACGGAGGCCTTGGGCGCCGCCCTTGGCGGATTGCTGGCGCCTGGCGATGTCATTTGCCTCTCCGGTGAGCTGGGGGCGGGCAAGACCGTCTTCAGTCGCGGCCTGGGCGCCGGCTGGGGCGCGGCTGTGCCATTGAGCAGCCCGACCTATAATCTGGCGCATGAGCATGTACGGACCGCTGATAGCACACGGCTATACCATCTCGACTTCTATCGCATCAGTGGATCGCGCGAAGCCGAGACGCTGGGCATATATGAGATTCTGGACAGCGGCGCAATCGTCATCTTCGAATGGCCCGAGCGCGTGCTGGAGATCCTGCCGGCCGAGCATCTCTGGATCGACATCATGCTGCGCGAAGATGATGGGCGCACCCTGCATTTTCGCGCGCAGGGCGAGCGCCACGCCGCGCTGCTCAATGAACTTCGCCAGGCGTTGGTCGTAAAGGGGTCAGGGGCTCATGTTACTGGCGATTGACACGGCGACGGAGATCTTGAGCATCGCATTGCACGACGGCGACGCGCTTGCCGCGGAGTGTACGCTGAGGGCGGGTAGGCGGCACAGCCCGCTGCTGGCGCCGTTGATCGAGCGGACCATGACGCAAACTGGACTGAGCGTGGATGACCTGGAGGCGCTGGCTGTTTCCGTGGGCCCGGGTTCTTACACCGGCACGCGTATCGGCGTGGCGCTGGCGAAGGGTATGGCTGTCCCGGGTGATCTGCCCTTGGTACCGGTCACGACGCTGGAGACAGTTCTCACTGCGCAAGCGCTCCGCCATGATGATTCGCCCTTTATCGCGACAATATCCGCTGGGCGGAATCGCGTCATCTGGGCGGAATACCGCCGCGAAAGCGATGCCTGGGTCGAGCGGCGCGCGCCGCAGATCAATGATTGGCCCGCGCTGCTGGCAAATTATGATCGCCCAATTCGGTTGAGTGGCGAAGTCTCGCCGGCCGGGCTGGAATCCATTCGCCGGGCGCGAGATGCCGGGAAGCGGATCGAGCTGGCGCCGGCCGCCGCGCGCATACGGCGGGCCGGTTACCTGGCCGAGATCGCCTGGCGCCGTCTGCGCGAGTGTGACGCGAGCGCCTTTCCGGCCGATCGCGTTATGCCCGTTTATCTGAAGAGCCCCTGAAATGCTCCCCGTTCCTAGTCTTGGCTGAGGAGGGAAGGCCGTTTCCTTGGGTCGGGTTGCCATTTCAAATCGCTACATCTTGTTGGGAGTGGTAAATATCGAGGATATGGCAATCCATAATCCTATCCCAGGAAATGATAGCTGTAGGGACGACTCTTGAGTCGCCCGAATTCACAGTCTATTGGTTCGGACGCCTATCGAGACCGCCCGCGTGTTCAGTTCTTTTCGCGCTTGTCGTCCCGATAGGGAAGCGCGAGGCGAAGCAAGAAGAGAAGTATTCTAATGAGGATGAGCAGCGCGAAGACGTTCGCCACCTGGCGCGTCCCCTCGTCATAGAGCTCGACTGGCGGCAGCTCCGGCATCTCGTCATTCGGTTCCAAGCGCACTAGCGTAAATTCCTGCGCCACATCAGCCAGCGAATTCAGGTCGGCCGCCTGTGCCGAGCTCATCCCGGCAAACATGCGTTCATACAATACTGAGTTGCGCGTGAAGAGGTAGAGCGCCCGCAGCGCCTCAGCGTCCCCCTGCACCGGCCGCGCATCAGCCGCGAAGACATGGGCGCCGTGCTGAATCGTCACGCGCGGATGCTGCAGCAGATTACGATACCAATCCGTTCGCTCGCCCCAAGCGGAAAAAACGTAGTACTTGCTGCCATGCCGTCGAAACTCGACCATGACATGACGCGGGGCGCCACTTCGGCGGCCCTTGGTTGTCATGACCAGCATGGGCAGCCAGCCCAAAATGCCGCCCCAACCCAACCGATAAAGGGAAATTGGCAGGCGGTAAAGCGACCGGGTCAAGCCTTGCGGACGTTCTTCTAGTAGTTTGGATACGTTCATATTGTCAATAGATGCGGATCAATCAACTGACCAAGTGTAGCCACTCCCACCCGATTTGCCAGCCTCTGACCCGCTGCTAATTCCAGTCGGAGCGGGGTCGGCCGCGGCTTTCGAAGCGGTCGTCGCTACCTTTGATCTGACGGCGCGCTTTCTGCACATCGCTTTCATGCTTGAGCAGCACGGTCAAGGTTGTTTCGAGCGTCTTTTGGTCGATGCTGTCGGCATTGAGCGTCACCAGCGCCTTCGCCCAATCGATGGTCTCGGAGACGCTCGGATTCTTCTTCAGATCCAGCCGGCGCATGCCCTGCACGACATCGACCGTCTGGCGCGCCAGTTTGTCGTTCAACTCCGGCACGCGCATCTTGACGATACTGAGCTCAGCTTCATGCGTCGGATAATTGACAAAAAGATAAAGGCAGCGCCGCTTCAAGGCTTCGGAGAGCTCGCGCGTGTTATTGCTGGTCAGCACGACGCTGGGGTGATGCAAGGCGTTTACCGTGCCCAGCTCGGGAATCGACACCTGGAAGTCGCTGAGGATTTCGAGCAAGAAGGCTTCGAACTCGGCATCGGCGCGGTCGATTTCGTCGATGAGCAGGACGACCGGCTCGTCACTGAGCAGTGCCGCCAGCAAGGGACGCGCCAGCAAGAAGCGCTCGCTGAAGAAGACATCGTCCTCTTCGCCCAGGCGGTCGGCAGCGGCGCGCAGGGTTTCGGCGGAAGCCAGCAGATCGCTCAGCTTGTCGCGCAGCAGCTGCGTATAGAGCATCTGCTTGGCGTATTCCCACTCGTAGAGCGCTTTGTTTTCATCCAGCCCCTCGTAACATTGCAGGCGGATCAGCGGCTTTTCCGAGGCGCCTGACCAAGCCTTCGCCAGTTCGGTCTTGCCGACGCCGGCCGGCCCCTCGACCAGTAAGGGTTTGCCCAGCTTGTCCGCCAGGAAGACGACAGTGGATATCTCGTCAGTGGCGATGTATTGCTGCTGGCAGAGGGCTTCCGTGACTTGCCGCAGGTCATCAAACATGGCGGGGGCTTCCGTTTCGCTTCGGTGCTTGCAGTGTAACCGAGATAGTTGCCTCGAGGCAAGCGACTGCGCGTTCGAGCGCGTTCAAGATGTGGTAGAATCGTATAGGCATGGACAGGGAGGACAATCATAATCGCGCCTGAGTTGGTCAACGAACTGCAGCGGCTCAACCGGGAAGAGAAGCTTGAGGTTATACGCTTGCGACAAGGTGGCCTCGTTGATGAGTCGTCTGAATGGGACAACCTGCTATCAGAGCCTGGGCGCGTATTCCGCGTACCATCCGTTCGGATTAACTTTGATGAAGCGAAATCTTTCCTCAGCCCTCAGGAAGAGAAGTCAGAAGAGGATGACTGAAAAACTCACCTATCCTTATATTGTGTAGCGAGATATAACGATCCAATGCCCGATGTAAAACTTGAAGTCACCGTACCGCTCCCGCCTGAGCAAGCCTTCGAGACATTCGTTCAGCAGATGGACGTCTGGTGGCCGCGGCAAGGCGTCTTCCCTTACAGCTTCGCGCCTGAGGGTACGCGCCCTTTGCGCATCCGCTTCGAGCCCCGGCTGGGCGGACGCTATTTCGAGACCTTCCTGGACGGCAGCGAATACGTAATCGGACAAATCATTGATTACCGCCCGCCCGACAGGCTGTGCTATTCATGGCAAGACCCGACCTGGCCCGGCGAGACGCGGATTGCGCTCAGTTTCAGCGCTGAGGGAGATAGCACGCGCGTCATCTACGAACAGGATGGCTTTGAAAGCGCAGGCGTCCCCGACTTGGCGGCCTACTATCAGATCGGCTGCCGGCAGACGCTGTCCGCCTATGTGGCGCATTGCCAAGCGATCTTTGAATTGGGGCAGCTAAGTTAAGAAGCGTCCGCTTGCTTAAGCCAGCAGACCGCCGACGCGCTCGATGATGTAGGCGCCGATCGCCGC
>JAAXID010000224.1:7378-10750 GCA_012270545.1 Anaerolineae bacterium
GCGAAGCCAACCACGATCATGGGATAACCGGTATGCTCGCGCTGGGCTTTGACCGCCATCAAGATGTCCGGCGTGCGCTCCAGTGGCAAGGTCAGCGAGTTGTCCGATTTCTTGATTTTCCGCTCGGAGATCTTGCGCGGTCGATAATCGGCTACGGCGGCGGCCATAATCAAGGCGGATGACTCGGCGACATGCTCGAGGACGGCCGCGCGCATCGCTTCGGCAGAATCCACATTCACCAGCGTCGAGCCGACCGGCGCCGGCAGATCGGTGGCCGAGATCAACACGACATCGGCGCCGGCATCAAGCGCCGCTTGGGCGATAGCGCCGCCTTGCTTGCCGCTGGAGCGGTTGCTGATGTAGCGCACGGGGTCAAGCGCTTCCCGCGTGCCGCCGGCGGTGACCACCAGTTTGTGCCCGGACAAGTCACCATCCAGGCCGAGGACGCGCCGGATATGCCCGACCAGCGTCGGCGTTTCCGGTAGTCGACCGCTTCCAAGCAAGCCGCTGGCGAGGCGACCTCTCTCCGGCTCAATCAGATGGGCGCCACGCCGCCGAAGAATATCGAGGTTCGCTTGCGTCGCCGGGTTCTTGATCATGCCGCCATCCATCGCCGGCGCGATGAGCAGCGGACAGTTCGCAGCCAAGGCCGTTACCGCAAGCAAATCGTCAGCCAAGCCCTGCGCCAGCTTCGCCAGCGTATTGGCGGTTGCCGGCGCGATCACGAGCAGATCCGCCCCTTCCGCCAAGCCGATATGGGCAATATGGCTGGGCAGCCCGCCACTCGCCTCCGCGCGCCACATATCGCTATAGACGGGACGTCCACTGACAGCTTGAAAGGTGAGCGGACTGACGAACCGCTGCGCCGCTTCGGTCATGACGACATCGACCAGCGCGCCCGCCTGCGTTAGTTTGCTGGCGAGATCAACCGCTTTGTAAACAGCGATGCTGCCGCAGACGCCCAGGATGATTCGTTTGTCCCGCAAAACTGCGATTTCCGCCATGGGAGTCCCCACTTGGCTGTATCAATATGGTACACAATCTGAGGCTCAAACAAAAGACTGCCGACATTCGAGCCCGGCGCCGGACCTCAAAATTTCTACGAGGCCTTTGGCATAATGAAGGTTAGACAACCTCGCAATCAGGCTCAAATTCTGTTAGAGTCAGTGCGGTCAAGCGCGATTCGTGCAGGAGATCCGCAATGCAATCTGGCGTCGCATCCGAGAGGATCAACGCTTACCGACTGGCGCTCATTTTGGTCTTGCTGATTTGCGCTGGCTGCAATCTGGGCATATCGGGGAATGGCGCGCCGCCCAGCTTCGAGGGACCGCCAGTCATCAAAATCGCGGCGCCTGAGCCCAAGCAAACCTTCCTGGCGGGTGCGACTGTCATCGTTCAAGCGCGGGTGGAAAACGCGGGTCCCGATCTGGCGCGAATCAGCGTGCTGCTGGATGACGCGCTGCTGGGCGAGAAGCTCAATCCAAACGAAACGAATGCGGCTGTGCTGCCCTTAACCATCGACTGGCCGACGAGCAACGCGGGAGAATTCCAGATCTCGGTCCTTGCCGAAAGGAGCGATGGATCCTTTGCCCGCGAGGATGTGAGCATTCTCGTGATCGCTGAAGACAGCCTTGCATCGCCGGAGAGCGCTGACACCACGGAAACGGTGCTTGGCGCGCCTGACCAGCTTGAAGCGACAGTGTCCGCGCCCGATGCCGCCGCTGAGAACCGTGTGACAGGTACGATGACGCAGCCGGCGAGAATTCGGACAGGTCCCGGAGCCATGTACGATCTGGTGGGCAATCTCGACGAGAATCACGAGGTATTGATAATTGCCATAAACCCCTCGCGGGAGTGGTATCGCATCAGCTATGCCGACCAAATTGAGGCCTGGGTATATGCCGAATTCCTGCGTCCCGTTGCTGACATTTCTGGCCTGCCGGTGGAGACGGGTCCGCCGCTGCCAGCCGCGAAAGGCGTCAATCTGGTCGTGGCGGAAGTACAGATTGAGCCGCCGCTGGTATGCAATCAGGAATCAACCGTGCGGGCGCGCATTCGGAATGTCGGCGCCGACGAGTCGCAAAATGTGGCTTGGGTGATCGCGGAGGCAGTACTGATGAGTGACGGAAGCTCGCTCGGTGATGACCCGCCGCTAGCCTATCTCAAGACGCTGGAGGCCGCCGAAGAAGATACCGTTGAATTCCCAATCACGCTGACGACACGCGTCAACGAAGAGCAGTTTATACGCGTAGTCGTTGACAGTGGGAATCACCTGCCGGAGACCGATGAAACGGACAATAGCCGCAACAGCGCCTCCTTCATATTGCAGAAGGGCGATTGCGGATAGCGAACTGATTCCACATCGCGCTGGCAAGACATCAGCTTGAACACTTGAATCACAACCTCTTTCGGAAGGAATGAATCTGTGGTTTCGATAATCGTGACCAACGACGATGGCTACGATGCGCCCGGCATACTGGCGCTGGCGGATGCGATGAGTGAGCTGGGTGAGGCGCGGGTCTGCGCGCCGGCCGTCAACCAAAGCGCCAGCGGGCATAAGATCACGCTCTTCCAAAACATCGCGGTTTCCCGCAAGACCGTCGGCCGGGACATCCCGGCGCTGGCGGTAGGCGGATCGCCCGCGGATTGCATCGCGCTGGCGTTGCTGGGCTTGGTCGATGCCAGCCCCGATATTGTCGTCTCCGGCATCAATCGCGGCGAAAACATGGGGCAAGACCTGACCTACAGCGGGACGGTCACAGCGGCATTGGAAGCGGCGATTCACGGCATTCCCGCCGTCGCCTTTTCGCTGGCGCGGGCGGACGCGGATTGCCTTGAGCACTATTGCGTAGCAGCGCAGATCGCGATCCCAATTGTCAAGATGGCGCTGGCGAAGGGCTTGCCGCCATTCACGATACTGAACGTCAATGTGCCGCCGGTCGCCCGGATGGCGGACTTGCGCGGGATCCGGTTGACACGGCAGGGCCTGCGGATTTACCGCGACTGCCTGGTCGAAGTGGCGGAGGGCGTCGTGCGCGTCGAGGGCGAACCGCCGACGGCCAATACCGATGAGCTCGGCACCGATGTCTGGGCGGTGCACCGAGATTACGTCAGCGTGACACCGGTGCACCTCGATATGACAGCGCATCAATTCATGGCCGATCTGGCGGCCTGGGATTTGCAGCTGCCTTCAGGTTAATTCTGACAAACGACAGAGCTGGCTTCGGATTCTGTCAATATGGCCGATGAGCCGTCTATACTTATGGTGAACGAGTCGCAGGCGATTTTTCAAATTGCGACAGTCTGGATTTAGCAGAGAACACATGAATATTGTCATGTCGGAGTGGGAAGTGTCTAAATGGCTGGACTCTG
>JAAXID010000196.1 GCA_012270545.1 Anaerolineae bacterium
CGTCTGCGTCTGCAACGCCGGCTTGACCTCATGGGGAGACTTCTTCGATTACCGACCCGCCGATTTCGAGCGCGTGGTCGGCGTCAACCTGCGCGGCAGCTATTTTCTGGCGCAGGCGGCCGCCCGCCAGTTTCGCGAGCAGGGCAGCGGAGGCCGAATCGTGCTCATGTCATCGGTAACGGGCCACCGCGCCGTGCCCTACCTCAGCGCTTATGGCATGACAAAAGCGGCGCTGGAAATGCTGGCCAGAAACCTCGTCCTTGAGCTGAGCCCGCACGGCATCACCATCAATTGCGTCGCCCCTGGCGCCGTTATCACCCCGCGCAACCTCAATGACGATCCGGACTATGAAGCGCGCTGGGGAAATCTGATTCCAGTCGGGAAAGCGATTCAACCGGCCGACATCGCCAACGCGGTGCTCTTCCTGGCCGCGCCCGAATCCGCCAAAATCACTGGTCAAGCGATCGTCGTGGATGGCGGCTGGACCAGCACCAGCCCGATTCCAGATATGGATTACGGGAAAGATTACAAGAACTAGAGAACGAGGCGGTTGGAATGTCTAAGATGGCTATCAATCAGAGGCATCGCTGATTCCGGGCTGAGCGGCAATGGCTTCTCCCGCCTGCCGTCGCCCGCGCGTGATGTCCATGCCGAGCCAGCCCAAGCCCAGTAGCGCCAGACCGACGCCGCCAAGGATCATCATATTGAATTGCTCCGCGACCAGTCGCCGCCGTTCAATGTCAGCGGCCATCAATCCATGCGCCTGTCCCTTGCTCTCGATTGCCACCTCGCCACCCTCTTCGCGCACCTGTGCCGCCAGGTTGGTGGAGAGCTCGTTCTGCAGCATGAAGTAGCGAATCGCCCCGCCCGCCGCCAGCAAGATGCCGACGACGATCGCAGTGAAGAGCAGCCGCGCCACAAGTTCGGAGTCAAAGAGTCTGCGCATAAGCCTCGCTCAAAAAGCGTTTATTGCCGATTGTCATTCCCGTACTTACAATAAGCCCGCCAAGATTCTCAGACATTGTACGGAAGAGTGTTATGACTAGCAACACAGTATCCGTGGGTATCGTCGGCGCCAGTTGGTGGGCGGATGCCATGCACCTGCCCGCGCTCGCCAGCCATCCCGCCGCCAGGACGGTCGCGATCTGCGGCCGCAATCGCGATAATGCGCAGCAAATGGCGGACACTTGGGGGATCCCGCAAGTCTATACTGACTACAACGAGATGATCGACTGCGCCGATCTCGATGCCATCATCATCGCGACGCCGAATAACTCACATTATCCCATCGCCATGAAAGCCTTCGAAAAAGGCCTGCATGTACTCTGCGAGAAACCAATCGCCCTCACCTATGCCCAAGCGCGCGAAATGGCGGAGAGGGCCGAGGCGCTGAACCTAAAGACCCTCGTGCCCTTCACCTACAGCTTCATGCCCACCGCCCGCTATCTCAAAGAACTGATCGATGGCGGCTACCTGGGCCAGCCCTACCATCTCAACATGCGCTATTACACTGGATTCGCCCGCGCTGGCGATTACCTCTGGCGCTTCGACCGCAAAATAGCCGGCGCCGGCATTGTTGGCGATCTAGGCTCGCATTTTCTTTATATCGCCGAGTGGCTCTTTGGCGAGATCAACGCGATCACCTGCCGCCTGGGTTTCTCGGTCCCGCGTCCGCCGCTCGACCCCACTGGCAAAGCCTACGACATTCTCGACGACTCCTGCATGCTCACGTTGGAATTCGCCAGCGGCGCGCTCGGCTTGATTCATTGCAGCGCCCTTTGCTATGAGGACAGTCCCTTCGGCCAAACGCATCACATGGAATTCCACGGTTCCGCTGGCACCCTATGCAATTTCATCGATTGGGATAAGATCCAACAGATCAAAGGCGCGCGCGTCGGCGAAGGCATGATCCGCGAACTGCCGATTCCCGAGCATATCTGGGGGGTAGCGCGCCGCGATACCGTGCATAACACCTACCGCGACATATTCCGTTCGGAAGACTTCATGACCCGCGGCTTCATCAACGGCATCATCAGCGACAGCGATCTGACGCCGAATTTCCAGCATGGCGCGCGCATTCAACGGCTGCTGAGCGCGGCACTGAAAAGCCATGAAAGCGAGCGGCGCGTCCTGGTCGATTCGATCAAGGCATGACAACGCGACAAAACTACGAGCAGCCGCCCCGCCGCTCGGCCATTCCCACTCGCTTAAACCAGCGTCAAACATGAAGCGGGCGGGCCTCGCCCCTATTTGCTTGACCGCATAATGTTCGTTATATTCACGGTGCGAATGCGCTTTTTATAATGAACCGCTAGTCGAAAGGATTGGGGAAAATGTTTAAGAGAGTTTTATTGTGTTCGCTCGTTTTTGTTCTGACATTGCTTGCTTTTGGCAGTGTCGCCGCTCAAGATGGCTTTGTCCTCCATGTCTTTGGTCCGACCTCGCTCGACAACCTCGGCTCGATGGCGCCGGACGAAATTCAGGCGCAAGTGGAGCAAGACGTCATCGACGGATTCTTGGCGGAAAATCCAGATGTATCGGATGTTGTTTGGGATGCGCAAGGTCCCATCGACGGCGGTGTGACACGCCTCCTGACCGCGCACCTCGCCGGTGAGCGCATGGATGTCATTGGCTGCGCCGCCAATCCCACCAATGGCGCCTATGTCCGCCGAGGCGTTCTGCGCGACATCACCGACGACATCGCCGACTGGGTGGACCGATTCGAACCGGCGTCGCTCGATGCCTATACCATTGGCGGCCGCGTCTATGGCATTCCGGTATCGCCCGTCTCCACCTCATCCTTCTTCTACAATGTCGACCTATTCAATGAACTCGGGTTGGCAGAACCAGATTCTTACGCCGACTTCATTGCGGCCGCGGCGGTGCTGGACGAGGCCGGTTATGTTCCCGTCTTGCATCAGGGCAAGAACGTCTGGATGTGGCCGATGTGGTACTTTGAGACGGCCGCCCAGACCATGGGCGACTCCATCGCCAAGACGGTGCAGAATCTCCGGGGTGAAGCAAAATTCACTGACGCCCCCGATGTCGAAGCTTTGGCGCGGATCGGCCAATTCGTCGATGACGGCATCCTCGACCGAGATTCGCTGTCGGTCGACTGGGACGGCATGCGCAGCGCCTTCGCCAGCCAGCAGTCGGCGATCTATTACGGCGGCACCTGGGAGCTGCCTTGGATTGAGGCGAATGTCGTCGATTTCGAATGGGGTGTATTTGAATTCCCGCAGCTTGCTGATGTGCCAGGCACGCGCGGGCACGGCGGCGGTCCCGACTCAGGCTATTGCATCTACAGCGGGGTCGGCGAGGAAGCGTTGCCGCACGCCGTCGCCTTCCTTGAATACCTCTCGCGACCCGAGATCGCCGATAAGCACCTCGGCATCATGGAACCGCTGGCGACCTCGATCAAGGGTGTGACCGTTGTCGAATCGGATATCGCCGATGACCTGCGTTCCAACCACTTCCCCAATACCGCGCGCTTTCTCGATTGGATCTGGCCCACCGAAATCAATGACGCCTTCCAGAGCGCCATTCAAGGAATCGTCGGCGGCACGATCACCGCCGAAGAAGGCATGGCGCAGATTCAGGAAGTCTTCGACGACCTCGTCTTCGATGGCTATTCCTACGATGACTGAGTGAGTTGAGCGCCGTCCGAATAAAGATCAGATAGTGGTGGATCTATCCCGCCGCGCGGGGCGGATCCACCCGCATTGCTAAGATCTGCCCCGCAAAAGAGGACAATTTTCCATGCCAAAAGAGCAAAAGTTTGAGATAGGCTATCATCTCAATACATGGGATTTCGAAGGCCGCCCGGAAGAAGGTTTTCCCTTTCTGGCCGAAGTTGGCTTCGTATGGTACGAAGCGCTGATCTTCAACAGCCTCAGCGACTATTTCGCCCGCCGCTTCATGACGCTTCAAGATTCGGGACCGCCCGACATGCTGACCGATACCGATTTCTTGCGCCGCATGCATCTCTTCAACAAGGCGCAGGAAGATTATGGGCTGCGCCTGTCTTCGCTCTACGCCAATTGCGAATACACCAATTCCGAATTATGGCCATACGAACGGGATTGCGTCATGGCGGTGACGCGCTTCCTCCAGAGTTTCGGCTCCAAGATTCTAGTCTGCGGCGGCGGTCCGCCGGTCGGCGCAAAGCCACAGACGGACGCCGATTTTCAAAAATTCGCCAACGCGCTGGAAGAATTGGGCGCCTTCAGCAACAAGCTCGGCATCCGCACTGTTTACCATCCGCATCTGGACTGTTTCATCGAAACGCGCGAGCAGCTTGACCGTTTCATGGCGATCGTGGATACAGATCTGGTCGGCCTCTGCATAGATCCCGCTCACCTAGTCATCAAAGACACCGATCCAGTGGATATCATGCGCGCCTATATGGAGCACATCGATTACATTCATTTCAAGGATGCGAAAGACTTTGAAGGGCTGGAAGGTTACGCGCGCTATCTTTCTTTCTGCGAGCTGGGCGCCGGCGTGGTCGATTTCCCCGCTATGGTCGAGATTATGCTGGAGAACGAATACGACGGGCTGGCACTCATCGAACTGGATGCGTCGCACAAAACAGCCGAGCAGAGCTGCCTCGAGAGTATCGACTATGTTGTGAAGGACCTAGGCTTAAAACTGAACATCGCCTAGGCAGTCGGGCTCTCTGCCGGGTCGTATCCTGAGTGCCCTTGCCGTCATCGCTGTTACTAGCGGCGAGCGATTACTGGGAATAGAAGATCATTAAGACGCCTTCAAGTCGAAGAAACCGGGCATCAGCCTCCGCGGCCGCCGGGGCGATCACAAAGCGGAAACGCTATCCGCGCGTTTACCGGCATCTCTCCGCCTATATGATGATGACGCCGGCCATTATCTTGCTGATCATCTTCGTCATCATCCCGATTGGCTACGGCTTTTACTTGAGCTTTCACCGCTGGGACGGCTTCAATTCGCCCGTCTTCATCGGCATGAGAAACTATGTCAGGCTGATCGAACGCGACGATGTTTTTTTGAAGGCGGTGACGAATACGATCATCTTCGCCATTTCTGTCGTGCTGGTCAAAAATGTATTAGGGCTCTTTCTGGCGCTGCTCGTCAACCAAAAGATCAAGGGCGTCATCTTCTTTCGCACCGCCCTCTTCCTGCCGGTTACGCTTTCTTTTGTCGTCATCGGCTTGCTCTGGTCCTGGATATACAATCCCACCTTCGGTCTGCTTAACGCGGGCTTGGAATTGCTGGGGCTGGACAGCCTGATACGCGCCTGGCTGAGCGATCAGGCGACCGCGCTCGGCGCCATCATCACGGTCGACATCTGGAAATGGACCGGCTTTCACATGGTGCTCTTCCTGGCCGGGCTGCAATCCATACCGAAGGATCTCTACGAAGTGGCGATCATCGATGGCGCCAGCGCCTGGACGCGGCTCAGGTGCATCACCCTGCCCCTGCTCGCCCCGGTGACCTTCATCAGCGTGCTACTTTCGCTGAATGGCGCCTTCGTCAGGAACTTCGAGCTGGTTTTCGTGATGACCGACGGCGGACCCAATCACACAACCGAGGTCGTGCTGACCCATCTTGTGACGCAAGCCTTCCGCTTCGGCAAGCTGGGTTACGCCTCGGCCATGGGCTTCGCCTTGTTTGTCGTCGTGGCGGTCATCGCCTTCACCTATATTCGCATTGGCCGCAGCGGCACATACAACTTCTGAGGCCTGGGAGAGCGCATGACAACCGTCGCCGGACAAAGGAATCTCGATAGCTTCCCCGATCTGTTTTCGGAGCAGCTCAGCGGTCGCCTCAAACTGCTGCTGGTTTATGCGATATTGATCATCGCCACAGTTCAGACGATCTATCCCCTGTTCTGGATGGTATTTGGCTCCCTAAAGACCGACGCCGATCTGTTCAACAACGTCTGGGGACCGCCTCGGACGATGATTTGGCAGAATTACGTCGATGCCTGGCGCATCGCTGACTTGGGCGCGCGCATTGGCAACAGCATCATAATCACCGCGCTCAGCTTGACCGTTCTGTTAATCGTGTCATCGATCGCCGCTTATGCCTTGGCCCGCTTGCAGTTCCCCGGTCGTCAAGCGATCTTTCTCATCATTCTGGCGACCATGATGATCCCGCCCGAGGTCACCGTCATACCGCTATTCATCGTGGTCAGAACGCTGGGCATACTCAACAGTCGATTCGGGCTCATCTTCGTATATGCCGGCACCTCCATGGCTTTCAGCATCTTCCTCTTGCGCGGCTTCTTCATGTCGATTCCGCCCGAGCTGGAAGATGCGGCGCTGGTCGATGGCGCCAATCGGCTGCAAGTATTCTGGTACGTCGTGCTTCCCCTGGCGCGGCCCGGGCTGGCGACGGTCGCTATCTTTCAAGGCATGTTCTTTTGGAATGAATTCTTTCTGGCTTTCATCTTCATCCGCCAGGCGGAACTACAGACGATTCCCCTGGGCTTGGTCAATTTCTTCTATCGTTATTCGGCCGATTGGACGCTCTATTTCGCCGCGCTCAGCATGGTCACCATTCCGGTCATCGTCCTCTACGTCGGCATGCAGCGCTGGTTTATCGAAGGCTTAACCGCCGGCGCCGTCAAGAGTTGAGCCGCGATTCAACTAAGAAGGAGGCTCGAATTGGACAGATTACGTGTAGGCGTCATCGGCTGCGGACAGATCGCCCAGATCATGCATCTGCCTTATCTGATGGAACTGCCGCAATTTGAAATCGGCGCCGTTTGTGATATTTCGCCCAAAGTCGTGAATACGGTCGGCGAGCGCTACGGGGTCGGGGATCGCTATGTCGACTATGAGCAGCTGCTCGCTCAGCCTGATATCGATATCGTCGCCATTCTGACGATGGATCACGCCGATATCGCCGAAGCCGCCGCCGAAGCCGGCAGGCACATCTTTGTCGAAAAGCCCTTCTGCTTCGACCCGGCCGAGGGACATCGCGTATTGGATGCGGTCGAGCGCGCGGGCGTCAAGCTGATGGTCGGCTATATGAAACGTTATGATCCCGGCTATGAATATGGCATGGCGCGCATGCGAGCGATGGAAGACGTGCGGCTGATCCGCGTCCACGATTTCGCCGGCGACTTCACCGTGCACGAACCACTCTATACGCTGGTAACCGGCGACGATATCCCACAAGACCTGCTCGCTGATGGCGCAGCAAAAATCGACGCCGCGTCCAAAGCGGCTCTGGGAACAAGTCACGCGCATTTTTTCGATCTCTATAACATGCTGCTGATGCTCTCGAGCCATGATCTGGCCATCCTGCGCGGCGCATTTGGCGCGGCCGAGGGCGTCCTCTTCAGCGATGCCATTTCGCCGACCGAGCTGCTGTCCGTGCTCGATTTCGGTCCCCAGCGTCGCTGCGTCTTTGAAGCGGGCGTCTGGCCCGATTACCTCTGGTGGGACGAACAGTTGACCGCTTATGGCAAGAGCGAATCCGTCAGCATTGTCTTCCCCAATCCTTATGTCAAATACGCGCCGACCACCGTAACCATCCAGGAAAACGAAGACGGCTCGCCAATTTCCAAGGTGGTGCCGGCCTCTCACGAAGAGGCCTTTCGCCTGGAGTGGCTACACTTCTACGATTGCATTCGCGAGGATAGCGAAGTGCGCACGCCCGGCGCTGAGGCCAATGCCGATGTCGAGCTGGCAGTCGAAATGATCCGCGCCATCCGAGTCTGATGACGCAGGAAGTCGCCATACTGGGCGGCCTCTTTAACGCTTTCCTTTGGGGATCGTGGGCGGCCGTTCTCAAAAAACTGGACAATTACCCCTTGGACGCCTTCTTCCTCGGACTCTACATTTTTTCCTTTGCACTCGTGTGGATGATTGCCTTGGTCCTGCTGGGCGAGGAACTGTTCAAAGAGATGGCGCAAGCGTGGCGCGAGCGGCCAGCGCTCATGATCGTCGCGCTGATTGCCGGCGGGACATTTGTCATCGGCGTCCGCATCACTTTGACCGTATTCACATCGGTCGGTTTGTCGGTGACCGCGCCGATACAGACCTTCATGAGCCTGATAGTGGGGACATCGCTGGCCGCTTTCGTTGGTGGCAGGCCCGCGGCTCTCTCCCCCTTCGATCTCATGACCGCCTGCCTGCTGTTATTCGCCGCCGCGATGGCCACCGTCTGGGCGAGAATCGTTCGCGACCGCTCGCTCTTTGCGCCGGCGGCATCTCAATTGCGGGACGTCGCCGGCGCGACAAGCCGACGAATGATCGCCAAGAACATCATATTGGTTGCCCCAGCCTCAGCAATCATCACCGCTTATCCGCTCGGACTGGCTTATTCACTGCGAGCGCCAGGGCGTGATTATGGGTTGACGCCGCTTGCCTTCATGACCGTGTTGGCGACTGGCTCGCTCATCGGCGCTCTCCTGACATCCGGCGCTGTTTTGACAATACGCCGCCAATGGCCGACCTTTCTCCGCGCAGGCTGGAACAAGCATCGCTACTCGCTCATCGCCGCCAGCGCGCACTACGGTGGCAATATCATCAACGCCTTCGCCACCGGCGCCCTAACCGCCGCCGTCTCTTGGCCCATCGGCACAACGTCGTATCTGTGGACATACATATGGGGCTTAATTATCGGCGAATTCAAAGGCGCGCCGCGCAAGTCCTATCTGCTGATCGCGACCGGCGCCCTGCTTTATGTCGCCGGCATCTTATACTTGCGTTGGGCGCTGCTGCGCTCGGCTTAGTTGAAGTTCAAGGAGGGAATACGATGAAACATGTGCCTAAAGAGGAACGAGAATCGAATGCCAACGTTTACGTTTCGGGCGGATCATCGCAGCTGGAGCGGCTGATATCGGCGCAGACGGAAGGTGGCGTGACCGTGGCGCTGGTGCATTTCACAGACGGCGCCGTCACCCACTGGCACAGTCACCCGGGCGAGCAGGTGCTTCTCGTCACCGCGGGCGAGTGCCGCTTTGGCAATGAGGACGGCGAAGGCGGCGTCGCCAAGACGGGCGATGTCATTCATTTCCCGTCGGGCGAAAGACATTGGCATGGCGCGGTCGAAGGCGAGAACATGACTCACATGAGCATCACGACCGTCGGCGCTCCCAACTGGATGGAACCGGTGACGGAGGCCTGATGGCTGCCGCTGTCAGCGCGAGAAGCGCTTAAACAGAATGAAAGTTGCAGTCACCGGCGGCAGCGGACTCGCAGGCTCGGCTGTCGTGTCGCACCTGCTCGATGCGGGCTACCATGTCCTCAGCATCGACCGTGCGCAGCCACAGAAACCGCTGGCGGAATTCCGCCTTGTGGATTGTGCCGATTTGGGACAGGTCTACGGCGCCTGTTACGGCGTTGACGCCATCGTGCATCTGGCCGCCATCCCGCGTCCCATTCACCATACGTCCGATCAAGTCTTCCGTACCAACATCATGGCGACCTTCAACATTTTCGAGGCGGCCGTCACTCTGGAAATCCCACGCGTCGTCTATGTCAGCAGCATGTCTGTGTTGGGGCTGCCCTTCTCCTATAAGCCGATTCAATTGGTCTACCTGCCGATCGATGAGGCGCACCCGCAGGCGCCGCAGGATGCCTACGCCTTGTCAAAGACTCTTGGCGAGGATATTGCGCAGGCCTTTGTCAGACGGATGGCGGGAGCGTTATCCGTTGTCAGCCTGCGCTTCCCCTGGATTCATACGCCGGAGACCTTCAAATCGGTGCTGAGGCCGCTGTCGGACAATCCCGCCGGCGGCGCGACCAACCTCTGGGGCTATATCGATACGCGCGATGTAGCGCAGGCCTGCCAGCTCGCGCTGGAAGCCGAGATCAGCGGACACGAAGCGTTCTACATCAGCGCAGGGAACACCTTCATGAAAACAGATTCGGCGGCCTTGGCGGGTGCATTTTATCCGGAGGCCCGTATCAAGTCGCGCCTGTCGGGCAATCAGTCGCTCTTTGACACCGCCAAAGCCAAGGCTAGACTCGGTTATGAACCACAATTCTCCTGGGAGGATTACGAATGGAGCTAGTGCGAATCCGCGCTATCGTCGACGTCGTCTACGAAGAGGGCTTCCGCCAATTAGCGAAACCGCTGCGCAGAGTCGCGGCTGGCGCGGTGATCAAGAACCCCTTTGCCGGACGCTATGTTGAAGACCTCAGCGAGCTCTACGAGACCGGCGCCGAACTCGGCAAGCTGCTCGGCGAAACCGCAGTCGCCCAACTCAAAGGCGAAGCGCAGAGCTATGGCAAAGCGGCCATCGTCGGCATGGACGGCGAACTTGAGCACGCCGCCGCCTTGCTGCATCCAACACTTGGCGCCCCTTTGCGCGCAGCCGTCGGTGGCGGAGGGGCGATTATCCCATCAGCCAAGAAAATGGGTGGGCCGGGCGCGACCATCGATGTGCCGCTGCACCACAAAGATGAGATGTACGTACGCTCACATTTTGACGCGCTGGCCTTCCGCATCGATGATGCCCCCGCGCCGGAGGAGATCGTGGTCATCGTCGCGGTCACCGATGGCGGCCGACCACACGCGCGCGTCGGCGGGCTTCAACTGAGCGACACTGAAGACAAGATGGTCTAACAGGAAGAGACGGCTAGACCAGCCAGCCAGCGCCGCAAGCGAAGTGAGGGCGAAAGCTATGTCAATAACCAGGAACGCTTTCTCCGAAAAGCAATCGGATCAGCAGCGAGACAAGATCACCGAGTTTGACCCGGCGACCACCGCCGTGCTCGTGGTCGATATGCTCAAGGACTTCTTCGTCGAAGGCGGCGCCATGGTGCTCGAAGGCGGCGAGGTGCTTTATGCGCCACACCAGAAGCTGTTGGCGGCGGCGCGCAGCGCGGGCATGCCCATCCTCTGGCTCAACCAGAACCTGCCGCCTGACGACAGCCTCTTCGAAATGCGTACCATACACTGCCTGGCTGGGTCCTGGGGCGCCGAAGTCGTTGACGAGCTGCCGGTCGAAGACGGCGATATCGTCATCCCCAAGCGGCGTTACAGCGGATTCTTCCAGACCACGCTCGATCTCACCCTGCGCGAACGGGGTATCAATACCGTCATTGTCACCGGCGTGGTCACGAATATCTGCGTGCGCTCCACCGTCCACGACGCTTTCTTCCTGCGTTACAAAGTCCTGGTGCCGGAAGACCTGGTGATGGCCACCAGCCCGCAAGCGCAGGAAGTCACTTTATACGATATCGATACCCACTACGGCGATGTCACCAATCTCGACAATGTCTTGGCTCTGCTCCAGCGCAAGCGGGAGGCAAACTCATGAGCGAAACGCTGATTCACAACATCGGTCAAATCGTCTCCGGCGACTTCGCCGCTCCGCTCATCAAAGGCGATTCGATTCTAATCCACAACAGCTCAATCGCTGCGGTAGGTCATGGTCTCGCTGCCGGCGCGGACGCGACCAAGATCAGCGCCAATGGGGCGACGGTGATGCCTGGCCTCATCGATTCCCACGTCCATCCGGTCATCGGCGACTACAGCCCGCGGCAAAAAGTCGTCGACTTCATCGCGAGCTGCGTTCACGGCGGCGTCACGCGGATGATTTCCGCGGGCGAGGTTCACATGCCCGGTCGTCCCACCGGCGCTATCGGCACGAAGTCAATGGCGATCCTCGCCGCGAAAGCCTGGGACCATTACCGCCCCGGCGGCATGAAAGTGCTGGGTGGCGGGCTGCTCTTGCAGGCGGGTCTCACTGAAGCCGATTTCGATGAGATGGCGACGGCCGGCGTCAAGCATCTCGGCGAAGTCGGGCTCGGCGGATTTCACGATTGGGAGGAGATAGCCGAAATGGTGCGCTGGGCGAAACGCTGCGGCATGACGGTCATGATGCACATCGGCGGCGCATCAATTCCGGGCAGCGAGGCCATCGGCGCTGAACATGCCCTCAAGGTGCAGCCGCACATCGCTTCACATCTCAACGGCGGACCGACCGCGCCTTCGCTCGCCGATATCGAGCGGATCAGCGCCGAAACCGATGCCGCCCTCGAGATTATTCAGTGTGGCAACGCCGCCGTCATCCCCCGCATTCTCGATCTCGCGCGGCAATACAATGCCCTTGACCGCGTCGTCATCGGCAGCGATATGCCCTCCGGCAGCGGCGTGATTCCGCTGGGGATGCTGCGCACGATAGGCTGGGTCAGCGCCTTGGGCGATATCCCGCCCGAAACTGCGATCGCGATGGCGACCGGCACAACAGCTTCAATCTATAAGCTGCGGGCAGGAAGAATCGCGCCGGGTCTCGAAGCCGATTTGGTCATCATGGACGCGCCAATTGGCAGTGTGGCCGATGACGCGCTGGAAACTCTCAAAATCGGCGACACGCCCGGCATCTCCGGCGTAATCATTGATGGCGAGCTGGTCATCCGCAAGAGCGTCAATACCCCACCGGCTCGGCGTCAGTTGGAGATAGGCTCATGAACCGCTTTGCCGGCAAAGTTGCGCTGGTGACCGGCGCGGGCGGCGCCTTGGGGCGGGCGAGCGCCATTCGTTTCGCCGCGGAAGGCTCGCGCGTCGTCATCGCCGATTTGGATAGGGAGCGCGCGCAGGCGGTCGCCGCGGAAATCGGCCTGGAAGCCAGCGCCATCCAGGCGGATGTGACTGACCTTGAAGATTGCAAAACGATGGTTCAAGCAGCGCAAGACGCCTTCGGCAAGCTGGATGTGGTCTTCGCCAACGCGGGCATTGGTGGCGAGAAAACCGAGTTCGTCGACCTGCCGATCGAAGAGTGGGATCGCGTCATGGATGTGAACTTGCGCGGGATGGTGCTCACCTGCAAGGCGGCGGCCCCGGCCTTGATCGACGCGGGCGGCGGGTCAATCGTGCTGATGGGCTCCTCAACCGGCGGCTGGGACACGATTCTTGGTTCGGGAGCCTACATGATGAGCAAGGAAGCGGTTAAGGCCCTGGCGCGAAACCTGGCATTGGAGCTGGCGCGTTACCGGATCCGCGTCAACGCCGTCTGCCCCGGCATCATCCAGACGCAATTGAGCTTTCGTCAAGCCAGCGATGACCCGGCCGCCTGGGAGAAGTTCTTCGCCCGCTTCGCCGAGCGCATTCCCTTGCGCCGCGTCGGGCAGCCGGAGGATGTCGCGGCGACGGTCGCTTTTCTCGCTTCCGATGACGCGCGCCACATCACCGGCGCTTCCCTGCTCATTGATGGCGGGCAGACCCTGCAGAGCTGGAGCAACGCTCCCGATTCGGCCTATCCCTCAGACTGAGAGAGCCTGCGGGTCGATTGATATTGCCGCAGCCCTGCGGTTGGATTCGAAGGCCGCTTCAATGACAGCCTGCGCGACCAGCCCGGCGGCTGCTGGAACCGGTGGCGGCTGGCCAAGCCGGAGCGCATTCAAGAAGGCTCCCAGTTCAGCGCTAAAGCTATCGACCGGATCAACTGCGCTCCGCTCAATGCCTCGCCTGGTGGCGGCCAGCAAATGCCCGGCACGATCGCCGGCGACATAACCCGCCTCCCCCACAATTTGAAACAGGATGTCGTCAGACCCCGCCACCTTGGGATAATCGCCGCCGACCCAGCCCCCGTGAATCGACGCCAGCGCGCCATCGGCGTAGGCCACTTGCAGGAATACCTTGTCCTCGCCTTTGAAACCGAGGCGATTGTCGAGGCGAGCCCTGACCTGCACGGGCCGCCGATCGAGCAGCCAGTTGGAAAGGTCAATCGCGTGCACGACATTATCACGCGTCGTGCCAAAATCGGTGTACCAAATGCGTTCGGGCGGCGGAACCTGCTGGAAATAACTGAAGATTGAATAGAGCGGCTGGCCAATTTCGCCTGCCACAATCATGGCCTTGGCGCGGGCGAATACCGCTTCAAAGCGCATCTTGAAGCCCATACCCATCATGACGCCGGCTTCACGCGCCGCCTGGCACATTTCCCGCGCTTGCCCCAGGTTTTCCGCCAGCGGTTTCTCGCAGAAGATATGGCATCCGTGCCGCGCCGCCGCCAGCACTGCCTCATAGTGAAATGGCGTCGGCGAGCAGACGCAGAGCAGCTCGATCGTTTCCACCGCCAGCAACTCTTGCGCATCGCTATAACTCGCCGCGCCGCAGATGCCAGCAACCTGCCGCGCGCGCCCAAGCAGCGGATCCGCAACCGCCACCACCTGCGCGCCCAGGCGCTCCAAGCGCTGCGCATACTGCCGCCCAATCAAGCCGCAGCCGACGATGCCAATGCGAAATCCAGCCATCGCTTAAATGCTCGCTATCCCCTTCGCTTGCGCTTCCACTCCCTTTAAGCTGATCTCCCGCGCGCGATGACAGGCAACGTGATGACCGGGCTGAACTTCTTCCAATCGAGGCCGCTCCGTCCGACAGCGATCGATGGCATAGGCGCAGCGCGGATGAAAATAGCAGCCGGCGGGCGGATGCGCAGGATCGGCCACCTCCCCCTGCAGCACGATGCGCTCCGAACGCAGGCGCGGGTCCGGCTTGGGCACGGCGGAAAGCAGCGCTTCCGTGTAAGGATGCTTTGGCGCCTTGAAGAGCTTCGTTGTCTCGGCGATCTCCACAATCTTGCCGACATACATCACCGCCACGCGGTTGCTGATATGCTTCACCACGCTCAGGTCGTGCGCGACAAAAAGATAAGTCAATCCCAGCTCGTCCTGCAAATCGAGCATCAGATTCAGAATCTGCGCCTGCACCGACACATCCAAGGCCGATACCGGCTCATCGGCGACAATCAAGCTGGGATTGAGCGCCAGCGCCCGAGCGATCCCAATGCGCTGGCGCTGCCCGCCGCTGAAGGCATGCGGAAATCGCTGCATGAATTCGGGCCGCAGGCGCACCAGCTCGAGCAGGTGTTCCACTCGCCGCCGCCGCTGCTCGCGACTCTTGATTCCGCTGGCCAGCAAGGGTTCAGCGATGATATCGAAAACGGTCATGCGGGGATTGAGCGACGAGAACGGATCCTGAAAGATCATTTGCATCTGATGCCGGAATGGCTTCAGCGCCCCTTTGGGCAGACTTGCCGTATCGACCACAGCGCCTTCCGCGGTTCGAAACAGCACTTCGCCAGCCGTCGGTTTCAGCGCGCGCAATATACAGCGCGCCGCGGTCGTCTTGCCGCAGCCGCTCTCGCCGACGAGCGACAGGGTCTCGCCTTTTTTGATATGAAAGCTGATGTCATCAACCGCCCGCACCTGACCGACGACCCGCCGCAGCAAGCCTTTGCGGATCGGGAAGAACCGTTGCAGATTCCGCACTTCAAGGAGTGGCGCGCGGCGACTCGAGCGCTCCGTCATCACGGTGTCACCGCTTCCGGCTCATGATAGAGGAAGCAGCTGGCATTCTGCGAATGACTGATCGGGCGCAGCTGCGGCGCGTGGACATCACAGATTCCAGCCATGTGTTCGATACAGCGCGGATGAAAGGGACAGCCGGACGGTCGATTATGCGGATGAGGAATCGATCCGGCGATCGTCGGCAGCTTTGTGCGCGGTTCGGCGAATATGCTGGGGATGGAGCGCAATAGCGCCTGGGTATAGGGATGCCGCGGCTGGTGAAATATCTCATCCACAGGTCCGCTTTCCACCACTCGTCCCAGATACATCACGATCACGTCATCCGCCATTTCGGCGATGACGCCCATATCGTGCGTAATGATGATGACCGACATCTGCGTCCGCTCTTGAATCTCGCGCAGCAGGTCCAGGATCTGCGCCTGGGTCGTGACGTCCAGCGCGGTTGTCGGCTCATCGGCGATCAGTATCTTGGGATTGCAAGACAGCGCCATCGCGATCATCACGCGCTGCCGCAGGCCGCCGCTCAGCTCAAAGGGATATTCATCGATCCGCCGCTCGGGCCGAGGAATGCCGACCATGCGCAGCAGCTCAATCGTCCTGTTTCTGGCTTCCCCTTTGCCGACATCCTGGTGCAGTTGAATCGTCTCCACAATTTGATTGCCGATGGTGTAATGCGGGCTGAACGAGGTCATCGGCTCTTGGAAGACCAAGGCGATCTCGCCCCCGCGAATGGCGCGGATTTCAGGCCCTTCCGTGTCCAGCTGGACCAAATCGACTTCTTCCCGCTTTCCCTCGTCATCGGCGCGCCGCAGAACGATTTCGCCCTCCACAATTTGCCCCGGGCTTTGAACGATGCGCAGAATCGACAGCGCCGTGACGCTTTTGCCACAGCCGCTCTCGCCAACGATACCGACGGTCTTGCCCGCCCGCACTTCGAAGCTCGCCCCGTCAACCGCCTTGACCGTACCTTCATCGGTGAAGAAGTAGGTCTTCAGGTTGTCCACCGACAGAACCGGCTGCCCGCCGCGGCCGTTCATTTCACGATTAGCCATAGGGATCCGCCGCGTCGCGCAAGCCGTCGCCCAAAAAGTTAAAAGCCAAGATCACGACGACCACCGGAATCGCCGCCGAGAGCAGCCAGGGCGAAATCGCCACGGTTTGTATATTCTGCGCGTCTTGCAGCAGCACGCCCCAGCTCACTGCCGGCGGCCTCAGCCCCAGGCCGAGGAAGCTGAGCGCCGTCTCGCTGATGATCATGTTGGGCAGCGCCAGGGTGGTCGCCGCGATGATGTGGCTGAGGAAAGACGGCACCATATGACGAAGTATGACGCGCATCTGACCGACGCCGGCTAACTCGGCCGCCAAGACAAAATCTTCTTCGCGCAAGGCGAGAAAGCGACCGCGAACCACGCGCGCCAAGTCGGTCCAGCCGATCAGCGACAGGATGACCGTGATGGCGAAATAAACCTGGACCACGCCCCAATCGCGCGGCATCGCCGCCGCCAGCCCCATCCAAAGCGGAATCGTCGGAATTGAACGCAGTATCTCAATGACGCGCTGAATCAGCGTATCAATTGCGCCGCCATAAAGACCCGAAACGCCGCCGAGCAACACGCCCAGGACCAAACTAAGCGTGACGCCGGCCAATCCAATCGTCAGCGAGAGGCGGCAGGCCACCATCATGCGCGACCATAAATCGCGCCCCAACTGATCGGTGCCCAGCAGGAATATCACTTCTTCCGCATTGCCGCCATCGACCCCAAGCAAATGACGGTTCGTCTTGAAGAGACCGAGGAACTTGTACTCATAACCTTCGGCGAAAAAGCGCAGCGGTATCTTCTGCTCCGGGTCGGGTTCGTAGACGCGTTTGAAAGTGCGCGGATCACGCTTCCCAACCAGCCCAAACACATGCGGGCTAAAGCGGCCTTCGTCAAAGAAGTGGATCGGCTGCGGCGCGATCAATGAGCGGAAGGCCTCGGTCTTATGCGGATCTGCATAAGCAAGAAAGTCGGCGCCAATCGCCACCAGATAAAAGGCGACGATCACGATGCCGCTGATCATCGCCAGGCGATGTTTGCGAAAGCGCCACCACATCAATTGCCATTGTGTGGCGACCGAAACCCGTTCTTCCACAGCCGTCGTGACCGGGGCCTCGTCGAACTCGCTGTGGAATGAGGCGGGGACAGCGCCCGACGTTTTCGCTTTGGTCATTCTCGCCTCTCGAAGCGAATGCGCGGGTCGATCCACATCAGCAGAATGTCGGAAATGAAGGTGCCTAGGACGGTCATGATGCCGAGGAACAACACGATTGTTCCCGCCAGGAACATGTCCTGCGCCACCAGCGCTTTCAGAAGCAGCGGACCAATGGTCGGCAAGCTCAGCACGAGCGCCACGATGATGCTGCCGGAAATGATGAAGGGAAACAGATAACCGATAGTGCTGACGAATGGATTGAGGGCGGCGCGAACCGGATACTTCAAAATGAGTCGGAACTCCGACATGCCCTTGGCGCGCGCCGTAATGACATAAGGTTTGCGCAATTCATCGAGCAGATTCGCCCGCATGATGCGGATGAGCTGCGCGGTGCCGGCCATGCCAAGAATGACCGCGGGCAGCGGCAAATGCTTGATGAGGTCCCAGACCTTGCCAGGGCTCCAATCCGCCAGCTGGTACTCCGGCGAGAAGAGTCCGCCAATGTTGGCGCCGAAATAGCGGAAGCCCAGGTACATTAAAATCAGGGCGAGCAAAAAACTGGGCACGGCCAGACCGATGAAACCGATGAAGGTGAAGATGTAATCGGCGATCGAATATTGCCGCACCGCCGAGTAGATGCCGATCGGCAGCGCCAGCCCCCAGGTGAAAAGCACCGCCGAAACAGAAACCGCCATCGTCAGCCAGAGCCGGTCGCCAATGATATCGAGAACGGGCACTTGCCATTCCAGCGAGCGACCGAAATTGCCGCGCGAAATCTGCCTCATCCACTTGAAGTATTGAACCCAGATGGGGCTGTCCAGTCCATATTGCTGGCGCAGATTCTCAGCGAATTCGGGCGTTACGTCAACGCCGCTGCTGGCCAATTGCGCGATGTAAGCCGTGACATAATCGCCAGGCGGCAGTTGGATGATGGCGAAAGCCAATACGCTGATCGCCCAAATGGTGAGCAAAGCTAGCAGAAAACGACGGATCGCATAGGTCAGCATGGCGGAGTCCTTGGCATTCCCGTCATCGCGACTGTGTCCCGGGCGCTCGCTGCTGGCGTCTCAGCGACCCACCCTGGCAGCGCTGCTCTGAGTGGAAAGATGTAAGGGCGACTGACGGGCCGTGTCCGCGGTCAGTGTCTACGCGACCTACGCGTCCCTTGAGTCGCCCGTATGTGTAACAGTAGTGTAGAGGGCGACCCCAAGAATCGCCCCTACAATTCGTCAACTTGAATGCAAACACCTTGTGAAGACGCTGCCGGCAACGCCTCCGCTAGCGCTTCAGGAAATAGGTCTCAGGCAGCGTACAGCCGGGCGTCATGCAAAGGACATTGGACAGCTGACGCGCAGGCACGTTGCCCATCGTGTTCTTGACGACGCGGGTGCCCAGCACCACCGGCGAACTGCCAACGATGCCCGCCTGCCAGACGTTCTCGGCAAAGAGTACCCAGAGCCGCTTGCCCGCCTCGATCCGCTCTTCCGGCGGCAGCGCGGGACCGCTTACCCAGATCTCCATCGCTTCTTTGATCGCCGGCGGCGGCTCATCGCCAATCGCGCCACCGCTGCGCATCCAGTCGGTGTAGTTCGGCCGCGCCCAGAGCCAGGTATTATTGTAATGCAGGAAGATGTCCTCCGTGCCGCCGTTGTCCCACAGACTCAGCTGAATCTCGCCGTTGTCGATCCGCGACTGCCACAAGCTGCGTTCCAGCTGCTCGGGGATCACATCCAAGCCGATTCCCCTTAGCTGGCTGGCAACCATCTCGGCAATCTTGGGATAGGGCACGAAGCTGGCGCCCGGCGTCGTCAGCGTCAGGGTCAGCCGCTCGCCATTATCCGTGCGCAGGCGGAAGCCGTCGCCATCTTTCGCCGACAGGCCAATATCATCGAGCAACTGATTGGCGGCGTCGGCATCGAAAGCGTTATGGAGCGTCTCGTACTCCTCGCCCGGGTAATAGGGGTTGGCGGAAATCGGCACCACCGAACGCGCTTCGCCCAAGCCCAGCAAGAAAGTCTCATTGACCTGCCCGCCATCGATGCCCATAGAAACGGCGCGGCGGAAGTCGATATTCTGCAGCCAGCCAGCGATTTCGGCATCGGCGCTGTAGGTCTGCCCGAAGAAAAGCAAGACATTCGCGCCGTAATCAGCCGGATCCAGACGAATCGAATAATTGCCGCGCTCGGCGTTTTCCAGATACAGCGGCAGCTTCTGCAGGTCGATGTGACGGCTCTGCATATCGTATTCGCCGGCGATGGCGCGCAGGTTGAGCACCTCAAGGTCTTCCGCCAGCGTCAGCACGATCGAGTCAATATAGGGCAGCTGGTTGCCTTCGGTATCAACGCCGAAGTAGTAAGGGTTGCGCTCCAGCACATACACCGGGTTTTCCGCCGGCGCCAGTTTGACCCGCCAAGGCGCCAAAGTCGGCAACTCCGGATTGCGCGCCCAGTCATTCTTCGACTTGACCAGATCGACCCAATTGGAATAACCGCCCTCTTCCAGAATGGCGTTCAAATCGGCTTCATCGGCGAAGTCCGGATGGAATTGCTTGATGTAATGCGCCGGCGCATAACCGCCATGGCCGTTCCAGCCGCGGCGCGCGTGGCTGGCGATATTGCTGGATGGCGTCGCCATCACCTTCAAGAACAGCGGATAGGGCGCGCTGAAACTGTACTGCACGGTCAGATCGTCGATCTTGGTTAATGCCGCGAACTCGCCGTTGACCGACAGGAAGGTCGATGGCGCCGGCAGGAAATCTTCGTTCAAGAAGAGCTCCTCAAACCAGAAGACAATATCATCGGCGGTGAAGGGATTCCCGTCCGACCATTTGTGGCCCTCGCGCAGCTTGAAGGTGAATTGGGTGAAGTCGTCATTGGCTGCCCAGCTTTCGAAGACCCATGGCTTGATCTCGTTCAGTGTGTAGTCCATGAACAAGAGGTTGTCGTTGCCGGCGATTCGGCGCGCGTTCCAAACATCGCCCGGTCCGGTGTAGCCGCGGCGCCACTGACCACCATATTGGCCGATCTCATGCGCCGGCTTGACCACCAGCGGATGCGCCGGCAAGCGCTCCTCGACCGGCGGCAAATCACCCGCCTCGACCAGCGCGCTCAACATTGGCGATTCGCTGAACACGGACGGCGTCATCCCCATATCGGTGATGATCGTGGGGCCTTCAAACTCGCCAACCAGGAAGGAACCCATCTCATCCGACTGACCGACGGCTGAGAATACGCCCAGTGCAGCGATTAACAGAATGAACAGTAACTTCTTTGACATGTCGTCCTTCTCCTATAGAATGAAATCAAGCTGAATCTGGCGCCAAACCTTGGCTGGTTTCTTCCGTCTTAAGTCGATAACGCTCCTTTCTCCCCTGTTGCCTAAGAAGCATAGGGTGTAGGCACAGCAACCTGGTAGATTTCATCAATGATCCGCATCGCGCGATAGCAATCCCGTAGGGTGGCGATCGGCGGGCGTCCGTCCCGCAGCCGCGCCAGCGTGTCTCGCCCGAACTGATCGTAGCGCTCAGCTTGCGCAGGGGCGGAAAGCGTCCGCACGCTATCATCGTCCAACGTCGCCACTTGCAGCGTATCATCGCGATCGGTGAGATAGCAGTTCGCCGCCGAAAGCCGGCCCTCGAAATCGCCGCCCGGCTTCATCGAGGCGTAGGAATAACCCGCTTCTATCGTGCCGATCACACCAGTTTCGGAACGCAGCAATGCGGCGCAGAGCTCTTCGATCGCCTTGCCATGCGCGCGATAACTGATCGCCGCGCCGAGGACTTCTACCGCCTCGCCTTGAACAAACCGCAGGAAACCATCGACCGTGTGGATGCCCACGTTGCGTAGGCAGCCGCCGCCGGAAATCGCCGGATCCAGCATCCAGCCGACCCCGTCCAAGGCGTATCGCTCGGGGGGACCATTGATGACGCGGAAATGATAATGCGAACGCGCGCCGACTCGACCCGCTTCTTCCAGTTCATCGAGCTGGCGCCAAAGCGCGCTGTAGCGATTGATGAGAGGCACGGCGACGAAGGCATTCCGTTCCTCCGCCAATTCTGCGAGCGGCGCGACATCATGCGCCGATATGCCGATTGGCTTCTCCATGGCGAAGGGGATTCCCGTTTCAAGCACGTAGCGGGCAATGGCCGGCATTTCGACGTGGCGGCCCATAGCGACGACGAAATCGGGCGCTGTCGCCTCAAGCATCTCCTGATAACGCTCATAGGCTCCGCCACCCGATTGCGCGGCGAAGGCCGCGGCCAGTCCCGGCTGATGATCGGAGACGCCAACGATCTCCACTTCCTCCGCTAATTGGAAGGAGCGCAAATGCATGCCGGCGTGCCAGTGCCCCACTTCAATCATGGCGATACGCATCAGGCCGTCTCCCGAACTCTCGATAGCTGCTTCGCCACTGCAGGCGCCCGCCAATTAATACTCAAGGACAACCACCTCGTTTTCTACTTTCACCGAGTAGGTCTCTACACCCTCCACCAATCGCTCGCGCCTTGCTTTCTCTACACGCACGTCATAGGTCTTCACGCGGGCTTTCGATTCGAAGACGGTACGGCCATTGAGTATATCGAATTCCCAGCCATGCCAGGGGCAGCGCAGTATCTCGCCATCACGCGTCCACTCTATTTCGCCCGGCTCATCGGACACCGTCAGTCCGGTCAGCTCGCCCAAACAGAGCGGCGCGCTCTGGTGCGGGCAGAGGTTGCGCAAGGCATAGTATTTGCCTTTCACATTGAACACGCCAATTTCCCGTCCGTTCACGCGCACGATACGGCGGCTGTTGGGCGGCAATTCAGCGACCGTGCCTACCACAAATCTGCCCATTCAATCGTTCGCTCCTAGATCTGGTCGCCAACGGCGGCCCGCATCCGATCCAAGTCATCGACCGGTCGCGTCGCCGGCAAGCGGTACAGTTCGCGCGCGTTCTCACAGAATATCCGGCGCTTCAACGTATCCGGCATGCGCGGGAAAGCCCGTTTCGGATCGTCGAAATCCCAATGCGGATAATCCGACGCGAACATCAGAATATGCTCGGCCTCCATCATCTCAAAGATCTGCAGCAAATGCCGCGGATTCTCCGGCTCTTCTATCGGCTGCGTCGAAAAGCGAATGTGATCTCGCAAATATTCGCTCGGTCGGCGTTTCAGCCAGGGCGCTTCGGCGCGCGCGCCACGCCAATCTTTGTCCATCCGCCACATGATCGGCGCCAGCCAGGCGCTGCCCCCTTCGACGAAGACGAATTGGAAGTCCGGGTACTTTTCAAACAGTCCCTCGGCAATCAGGCTGACCAAGTGGGTCATGTAAATGGTCGGATAGAGCGTGTGAAACTCGAGGAAGTACGTGGGATAACCCAGGGGCGACGGCGGCGTCGGCCCGACCGGACTCTCCACGTGCAGCGCGGCGGGCAGGTTGTGGCGCGCCGCCGCTTCCCATATCGGATGATATTGGCGCTTGCCATAGGCAGCCGGCGCGCTCGAGCCCACCAGGACCTGAACCAGATGCGGATGACCCGCCAAGCGCTCGATCTCTTCCACCGCGCGCTCCGGATGCTGAGGGGCGATAACGATAGAACTCTTGAAGCGACCGTGCCTATTGTATGCCCCCAGCCAGGTGTCGATTTGCCAATCATTCCAGGCCTGGGCAACCTCCGCGGCGAATACCGGATCCGGGATGATGCTGATGCTGGAGGATGGAATCAGAATGACGTAGTCGGCACCAATGCCTTGGAGCACCTGCTTCTCCACCAGCTTTGGATCGGAACCCGCCGGGCTGCCATCCGCGGGCAAGGCATCCAGCCGCCGGCCATCGCCCGGTGGCAAGTAAATCTGCCGGCGCGAGGGGATCGTCCGGCTGCGCCAAGGCTCGCGCATGTACTCGCGCAGTTCATCCGGATACTTGAGATAGGGATGCACATCGCAGTCGATCAACGTGACCGGCACCTCATGCGCTGCTATTTCGACAGCCGTCTGCGCCATAGGCCTCTCTTGCTCCAATTTTGTTAAGCGCCCATGCGCCTTTGACCCTCCACAATCGTAACGCATTTTGCCCCTGCGGTCGAAAGTTTGGCGTTATCGGGAGTGTCTAAATGGCTGGGCTCTGCTTTTCTAACCCCATCCCCGGCC
>JAAXID010000151.1:0-919 GCA_012270545.1 Anaerolineae bacterium
GCCGTATACGGTGATGGTCTTCATGCGTATTCGAATTTCGGCTGTTCGTGAACCAAGCAACGAGTATAGCAGATATCTATACCGGCGCGAATGAGGTCTTGCTGTGGGAGTGTCAAATTTCGAGGAGGTGAAGTAAAGATGGCGCTAGTGCAAACCCGCTAGAGAACTCCCTCCTCCAATGCTTTGGGATGCTCGCCATAGAAATGGCGAGAGGGCTGGGGATGGGGTTAGAAAAAAAGAACACCGCGACATCCACCGCTCCCCCGGTTCTATTGCTCAGTCGAAAATCCGCCGATTCTGGGTTATGCTTGAAGTCTGCCCATTAACGTAGAGAAGAGTTGAAAAACATGATCGCAAATAATTATGCCGCGCTGGTAGCGCAAGACGAGCGGCAACTGCATCCAATGTACCATCCCTCGCGGACTGAGAACGCCGTCATGGTGGAGAGGGGCGATGGCGTCTGGCTGTATACCACCGACGGCCGCAAAATACTCGATTCGATGGCCAGCCTGTGGAATGTAAACATTGGCTACGGCAACCGCGAGCTGGCGCAGGTCGCTCATGAACAGATGCTGGATATCGCTTACAGTTCAGGGTTCGCCGGCATGACCAATCCGCCCTCAGCGCAATTGGCGGACAAGCTGGCTGGCTTCTTCCGCCCGAATATGAACTTCACCAACTTCACATCCGGCGGCTCCGAATCCAGCGATACCTCATTCAAGACGGCGCGTTTCTATTGGTATCAATTGGGCAGAGTGAAGAAGACCAAGATCATTTCGCGCTTGACCGGCTACCACGGGATGACGTTGGCGGCGACGAGCGCAACGGGTATGAGCAAGTTTCATACCATGTTCGGCGGCGTTCTGGACGGCTTCGTCCATGTGGCGAATCCGAACCCGTATCGCTATGAGGGCGAGCT
>JAAXID010000151.1:970-14048 GCA_012270545.1 Anaerolineae bacterium
TGTTCATCGCCGATGAGGTGATCTGCGGCTTTGGGCGCACGGGCAATTGGTTCGGCTGCGACGCCTTCGGCATCAACCCCGATATCATGCAATTCGCTAAGGGTGTGACAAGCGGGTATATGCCCTTGGGTGGCATTCAGGTGACCGATGAGATCCGCGATGTGATAAATGGCGCGCCGGAAGAGCAGAGCTGGATGCACGGCTATACCTATTCCGGGCACGCGACGGCCTGCGCGGTAGCGATTGCCAATATCGACATCATCGAGCGCGATGGCTTGCTGGAAAACAGCCGTCTGATGGGCGAGCGGCTGCTGAATGGCTTGGGGGCGCTGGTTGATGAGTTCCCCAATATCGACAACGCGCGCGGCTTGGGCTTGATGGCGGCGATTGATGTGGTGAAGAGCAAGGAGAACGGCGATCCCGACATGGCGGAGAAGATCAGCGCCGCCGCGCTGGAGATGGGCTTGCGGGCGCGCCCGATAGCGCAGGCGATCGCCTTTGCGCCGCCGCTGTGCATCAGTGCCGACGAGGTCGATTTTCTGGTCAATACGATGGGCGATGCGATTACGAAGGCGAGTGGGTGAGCGTTGTCTACGCCCCCGACACGCGCGGCATCCAGAGCGGCTCCAATCCCCAACGGCTGAAGAGCAGAGCGCGAACCATCTCGGCGCGGCGCTCGCGATGAGCAACGTCATCCCACAAATTGCTTGTACAGTGGGGGTCGGCAGCCAAATTAAACAGCTCGTAGCGATTCTTTTGCGGATCAAAGTTAATCTGCGTCCCCCGCAGGTTGCAACTCTTGAGATACATCGCCGCTGACTTGTTTGGCCGCCCTAAGCTTTCCGCAGTGAGCGGCTCCTCCTTCAGCATTTCGGCGCGCAGGAAGGCTTCGGTCAAGTCGGCGCGCAGCTCCGCATTCGCCGACGGGTCGGTGTCGGCGGGTCTGTCTCCAGGCGACCCTACGCGATCCCACAAGTTGTCCACTTCGCCGGGGTCCTTCCGCAGGTCGTATATCTCGCCGTAATCGCGATTGAAGTAGAGCGTAATCTTGTAACGATTGTCGATGTATGTCTTGAGGTGCAGGGTTGTGGGCTGATGGCGGTTCTCGATGATGACGTGTTCGCGGACGTAGCAGTGTCTACGCGCCACCGCGCCGGACTCGTCGCCGTTCGACGGGTCAGTGTCGGCGGGTCTGTCTCCAGGCGACCCTACGCGACCCCAGACCTGTCGCTGGCTGATGCCGGTCATGTCGTCAGGGATATCAAGACCGCAATAATCGAGGAAAGTCGGGGCGAAATCCACGAGCGTCTGCAGGCTGTCGTTAACGTGGCCGGCGGGGATGCGGCCGGGAAGGCGCGCGATCATGGGCACGCGCAGCCCATCATCGTAATGGAAGGCGCCTTTGGCGATCAAACCATGTTGACCGAAGTAATGGCCGTGGTCGCTGGTGAAGACGACGAGCGTGTTCTCCGCCAAACCCAGATTATCAAGGTGGCCGATGATCTGACCAATATACTTGTCCATGCAGCTGATCATGCCGTAATAGCAGGCGATATCCTTCGCCAGCTCGGCGCGATCATGCAAATGCGAATGGAAGCCGTGGCAGCCGCTGCCGTTGGGTTCTTGCCAGGCGGAATAGTCGGGATCGGGCTGCTGGGTCAGCTGCAGATGGGGCGGGCTGGCGTCGTGCTCGCCCGGCGTGAGAGCTGGCACGGTGATGTCGGCCGGATCGTACATCGTATCCCAAGGCTCGGGCGCCAGATATTTGGGATGTGGATCGAAGAAGCTCGCCCAGAGGAAAAAAGGTTCGTCCGCATCGTGATACTGTGAGATCAGCGCATTGCTGCGCTCGGCGATCCAGGCGTTATAGTGAAACCGCTCGGGTATGAGCCATTTGCGGCGCTGTGCGGCAACGTTGCCGGTCGGCCGCAGGTAGTAATCGCGCCAATTGCTCAGCCCCTTTTCTTCCATCCAGAGCGCGTAATGCTGGCCGACATGGGCTTCGTCCGTGTGATTGCGCGCCAACTCGACGTGATCGAAGCCATAGAAGGGTCCCTCGAAGTCTTCCCAGAATCCGAGATCTTGCAGCGTCGGATAGGCTTCCAGCGATGGGTGTTCCGCGGTGGAGTGCAGCGGTTGGAAATGCGCTTTGCCGACGAGAGCAGTGCGATAGCCGGCCGCCTGGAAGCGTTCGCTGACTGTGGGTTCGCTCTCCGGCAGTTTCGTGCCGAGCGAGTAAGCGCCGTGTTGAGACGGATACTTGCCGGTGATCATGCTCCCCCGCGTCGGTGTGCAAGTTGGGTTGGGGCAATAAGCGCGGGAGAAGGTTGTGCCTTGCGCGGCAAGTTTATCTAGGGCGGGCGTCTGAATCTCGGGGTTATTCCTCCCGAGCGTATTCCAATGCTGCTGGTCCGATGTGATGAGCAATACGTTTAACTTGGTCATAGCTCGGCAATCGCTGCTGGTGGATACATGGATATGGGCTAATTAAAATCATTAGTCGTCTTGACAGGACGATTTTGGCAATGGCGCTCCCCTTCCCTGATGCTTCGAGGGATGGGGTAGATAGTAGCGTTTGCCCTTGATCGCTTCCGGCAGCATGCTCTCGGGGGTATAGGCGCGGTAGCCTTCACCGTAACCTAATTCACGCATGAGTTGGGTGGGCGCGTTGCGAATATGGAGCGGGATCGATAAGTTGCCGTGTTCCTTCACATCATCGAGCGCGCGAAAATAGGCATCGCCGGCGGCGCGGTTCTTGGGCGCGGTCGCCAGGTAGGCGACGCCCTGGGCCAAATTGAATTGGCATTCGGGCAGGCCGATGGTCTCGACGGCGCGGAAGACGTTGTTGGCGACGGTCAGCGCGGCGGAATCGGCGAGGCCGATGTCTTCGCTGGCGAAGATGACCATGCGGCGGGCGATGAACTTGGGGTCTTCGCCGCTGTCGATCATGCGTGCGCAATAATAAAGGGCGGCGTCCACATCGCTGGCGCGCATGCTTTTGATGAAGGCGCTGATGGTGTTGTAGTGTTCCTCGCCAGTCTTGTCATAGCGCAGGTGTTTGGACTGCAACGTTTCGCGCAGGTGCTCGACGTTGATGATCGCGGCGCGGTAGAGGCGGGCGGCATTCTCCAGCAGATTGAGGGCGGCGCGCGCGTCGCCATTGGCGTAGTTGGCGAGAAAGTCGATGGCCTCCTCTTCGATATCGATCGAAAGCGCGCTGATGCCGCGAGCGATGATCTGTTTGATTTCCTCGATTGTAAGCGGATTCAGCGTAAAGACCTGCATGCGCGAGAGCAGCGCCGAGATGACCTCGAAGCTGGGATTCTCGGTGGTGGCGCCGATGAGGGTGATGGTGCCGTCCTCGACGTAGGGCAGCAGGAAGTCTTGCTGCGCTTTGTTGAAGCGGTGAATCTCATCGAGGAAGAGGAGGACGCTTTCGGGCGACGCGTCGGCTTCGGGCGCGGCGAAGAGGCCGAGCTGGCTGCTCTTGGATGCGGCAGTCCCTTTGACCGAGTTGACAATGCCCCGCAGTTCCGCCTTGCCGGCCGAGACTGCCGAGAGATTGTAAAAGGGCTTCTCGGTGACATCAGCGATCATGCGCGCCAGGGTGGTCTTGCCAACGCCGGGCGGACCCCAGAAGATCATGCTGGGCACGGTTCGCTGTTGCAGCGCGCGGTTCAGCGGTTTGCCCTCGCCAACGAGATGCGCTTGGCCGATGAAGCCACTGAGGTCGCGCGGGCGGATTCGTTCAGCGAGCGGTTGGGTCGGCTGCTGCATGGGCGGGCTTTCGCTCTGATCGTCGGCCCCGCCTCACACGCCCCGAATGATCTTCACGATCTGATGCAAGTGATCGAGGTCGTGGTAGGCGCTGAGTATGAGCTGGTCATTGAGCGTAAAGCCGCCCCCCTCAGCGGGACGAGCTGGTCGCTCCCAGACCTCCTCATCTTCGGGCAAAGATGAAAGCGCCTGGTGATAGAGGATGCGCGCTTCTTTCCAGCGCTCGAGCAAATCCAGCGCGTTCTGTTCGGCGTAACCGGCCTCCTTGACCATCTCGTCCACGCTGCGACCGGAGGATGGCGGCGGGTCCTCCCCCTCAGCGAGCGCGCGAACCCGTGCCAGGAAGGCATTGTCGACATCGACGAGGTGACCGAGGACTTCGGAGATGGTCCAGCCAGCGCCACCATCGCGCTTGTTGAAGGCTGCGGGATCCGTGATCGTGGTGACGATGTGCTCGATATTGAGCATGTTCTTTTCCAGCGCCCATAATTGCCAGCGCCGGTAGCGGGGCATTTCAGACATGATTCGCTCCTCAGTTAGGATTTCGCGCGCGAATTATAGCATAGCGTCGGCTTGGAGTCAGTCCAGCTCTCCGCTGCGGGCGTCCTCCAGTAGCTTCAATGCCTTGCGGGCGATGGCGACGGTGGGGTTGGCGCTGGTGCCCGGGGCGCGCTCCATTAAGATCTCGAGGAAAAACTCATCGATGGCGAAGAGCGCGACCGAACCATAGAGTCCGCGACCGAGCACATGCGGCTTGGGGAACTCGTCAACTGTATTTTCTCCTTCAATGCCTTCGCGGATGCCCTTCAGCCGCTCATAATGCGCCAGGGCATCGGCGGGACTGTCAAAGTGGCCGAAGGTCATGTTAAAGACGTTGGCCGCCTGGTCGCGATAGAAGACGCGGACGGCATCACCGTTTTGCACATTGGGCGGCGTTTCGACGCCGTCAAAGCGGGAGTAGTCGCGGCGCCACTGCGTATCGGTGAAGATCTCTCGTGGCAGATTGTCGAGGACGATCTGCAAGACGTCTCTTCAACCGCCTTCCAGCGCATTGGCGGTGGCCGCCGCTTCGAACTCCTCTCGCTTGTCATCAAAAAAGCGCATGGTCGCGCGGGATAACGGCAGCAGGGGGCTGGACGAGGTGGTGAAAATCTCGACAAAGACCTCGACGAAGTAATTGTCGATTTGGAATAACCCGAATGAACCATACAGTCCGCCGCCGGTGAGATTTGGCTTCGGCAGAGAATCGTCCTCGGCCAGGTTTACCAGTGACGAACGGAGCTCTTGCTTACGCTCGAACTCATCGATAGCGCCTTCCGCATCCGGGAAGATAACAAAGTTTAGGCTCATCTTGCTGCCTTGCTGGGTGTAGAAATAGATCTCCCTACCAACTGCGGGTCTGCGCACGCCCAGGATGTTCTCCACGCCATCGTCGCCGACTTCATAGTTGCGCCTCCATTGTTCTTCGCCGGCGGACAGAGGGTTGGGCAGCAACTCAATTAGGCGCGCCATGATGTCCAAGTTGACCTGATAGGGGTCAATATAGTCAGCGGGGGGGGGCGTTGGCGAGGGCGTAGCGGTGGGCTCGAGCGTCGGCGTTGGCGAGGGTGTGATGTGAAAATCAACCGGCGGGCGGCAGGCAGCCAATACCAACAAGACAAGCAACGTTAGCATGGCGGGTCGGCTCGGTGTAATCGCGGTCGCGTTCATAATCAGTCTCCAACTGCAGCTTCTTCGTACAGCCGCAAGCGCTCTGGGATCTGCCCGGTGACGATCATATCGGCGACTTCGTTCTCGGTCACTTCGCTCTTGTAGAAATCGCCCAGCTTGTGCCCGCGCTCGATGATGGTGAAGCGGTCGGCGACTTCGTAGACGTGACGGATGTTATGCGTGATGAAAATGACGCTCATGCCTTTTTCTTTGGCGGCGATGGTGTAATCGAGCACCTTCTGCGTCTCGCCGACCGAGAGTGCCGAAGTCGGCTCGTCGAGGATGAGCAGCTTCTTGCCGAAGTAGACGGCGCGGCCGATGGCGATCGACTGCCGCTCGCCGCCGGACATGGTGCCGACGGTTTCTTCCGGGTCGCGGATGTGGATGCCCACGTCCGCCAGCGCGTGAATGGATTCGCTCGCCATCAGCTTCTTGTCCATAAAGTGGAAGGGACCGACCTTGTAGGTGGGTTCCTGGCCAAGCCAGAAATTGCGCGCGATGCTCATAAGCGGCACGAGAGCGAGGTCTTGATGCACTGTCTCAATGCCGAGTTCGCGCGCGTCGTGTGGCGAGGCAATGTCGACGGCAGCGCCATCGAAGAAGATTTGACCGCGGGTCAGCGTGTGGAAACCGGTCAGCACCTTGATGAGCGTCGATTTGCCGGCGCCGTTGTCGCCCAGCAAGCCGACAATCTCTTGCCTGTCCACGTGAAAATCAATGCCGCGCAAGACCTGCACGCTGCCGAAATACTTGTGGATATCGATCATATCCACCAGGGCGTCGAGGTTTTTCTGCTTATATTGCATGATTCACGCTTCCTAACCTAACAAACTATTCTACCTAGCAGCCCAGGAATTCCACCGCATTGCCTTCCTGCGGCAGTCCTTTTCGCTGGTTACGGGCCGGTCAGTGTCCACGCGACCTACTACGCGACCCGCCGAGCGGCTAATTTCGCTGCGCCCCGCGAACGAAGGTATTCAGAACGACAGCGGCGATGATGATGACGCCGACCGTACCGCTGAACAAGCGCGACTCAATGCCAACGAGCACGAGGCCCGTCTGCAACATGCCGAAGATCAGCGCCCCGAGCAGCGAGCCGACCACGCTGCCGTAACCGCCGGTCAGCAGGGCGCCGCCGATCACCGTCATGGCGATGACTTCAAGCTCCCAACCTTGGCCTTTCAAGGGATCGACGCCGGGATTGCGGGCGGTTTCATAAATGGCGGCGATGCCGGTTAGCCCGGCCACAATGACGAAGTTCTGCACCTTTACGCGATCGACGTTGACGCCTTGAGCCCGCGCCGCGCCTTCATTGCCGCCGGCGGCAAAGATGCTGTTGCCGAAGGATGTGCTGGTGAGGATGATGTGGAAGATCACCACGAAGATGAACCACCAAAGGATAGCCAGGCGAACGTTGGCGTCGCGCGGGATCTCGAGGTGGAAGAAGTCGCCTTCCGAACCGATTGAAGAAACGCGCCCGTTGAAGAGATCGAAGTAGCCGACCTCGACAAGCTCCCCGCCGATGTGATAACTGAAGACGGCGATCAGCCAGACGACCACCGCCAGCAGAATCAGCAAGACGAGGGCGAACGCGACAAAGCGCATGATGGCGCCGGATGTTCCGAAATCGCCGTTGTCCCTGCGGATGGACCAGGCCTGGCGCGCCCCTCGGAGAAGCACGGGCAAAACACGGTAGGCGCTGAATGCGACCAAGGCGAGGCCAATAAGCGCAAGCACGACGAAGACGATGTTGCTGATGGCGAAGACGGGGAATTCATCATGAAAATCGCGGTAGCGCAGGATTCGCCCGCCGGCGATCGCGACCAGGGTGATGGCGCGATAAGCGAGCAGCGTGCCCAAGGTGACGATAAAAGATGGGATGCGCGTTGTAATGAGCAAGACACCGTTAACGGCGCCGAGAACCATGGCTACAAAGATCGCCAAAATGGCTGCTGGAATTGGCTCGAGCACACCAAGAACGGGCGCGCCTTCGGTCATGAAGAGCATGAATGACAAGGCGGCAACGCCGAGAACCGAGCCGACCGACAGATCGAACTCGCCGGAGATCATCAAGTAGGTGACGCCGATGGCGATCACGCCTTTTGTTGCCACATTACTTAGGTATGAAGCGATCGAACTGGGTTCTAGGAAGAGATCGGTCGCCATTGTGAAGGTCATAAAAATCGCGATGAAGCCGATGATGGCGCCAGCGCTGGGGGATTTCGCTAGCTCGGAACGGATGAATTTGCCCGGTGTAAGGGCGACGGCGCGACGCAATTCGTCCGATTCTTCGCGCATCTGACGCACTTGACGATAGCCGATAAACGCGGGAAGGAAGAAGAGCAAGCCGGCTAAAATACGGTGGTCTTCGGCAATGCGAATCTTGGTCTTTTCCAGGTGAAGTGGCACGGCGTAGATGCCGGCGATAAGTACGCAGATGATCCCCAGCGCAAAGACGAGCAGGATGGCTTGTATCAGCCGGCGGGGTGGCGCGACGATCAAGCGAATGCCTTCCATCCGGCGCAGCGACTCCAGCGGCGGGATGATGAAGACAAATAGCGCCAGCAAGGCGATCAGCACGAGCACCAGCAGACTGATGCTGATCAAGCCTTCGCCAATCGAGAGCACTGTGGGCACCAAGCCGCCGACTTCCTCGCTGATCTGAGTGCGCAGGTCGATGTTCTGGCCGAGCAAAAGCGCGAACTTGAGCCCCACCGGGATGACGACGCTAAGCAGGATGGCGCCGCCGATGATAATCGAAATGAAGAACATCCATTGAGACCAGCGCAGGCTTGACCGCTCGCGCTTTAATAGGCCGAAGGTCGTGCGGGCGCAACAGAGCGCGTAAATGACGCTCGCGATGATGACAATGTACTCGTAGGCGTTGAAGTCGGTGAGCAGGATATTTTCATAGTCGCCCAAAGGCATCCACCAGAAGCCGATCATCAAGGCGACGAGCGCGCCAATAATCGTAAAGCCAAGCATCAGGCCCGTGACCAGCAACCCGATATTTCTGCCTTCGTTTTTGTTTTCCAGGTAGGCTTGCATCATAAGCTATTTCCATGAAGCAACTAGAAGAATGAAGAAGTTTGCCGCCCGATGGGCTTTGGCGCGACTGTTGCCGCGGGGAATCCGGCGGGCTGATCGCCAGCCAATTCCGTTAGTCGCGGTCTGTTGACTGGCAGGCGACATATCAAGTATGCCGTAACAGGGGCGATGTTGCCACGCAGTGAGAATGAAAACGGGTGGGAAGCCGCTTCCCACCCGTTGCGAAAACCGATTTCGGCTTAGCGATAACCCGCTGCCGTTAACTCGATGATGGCATCGACATTGCTGCCGTCGATGACACCCGGTCCCGTCAGAATGTCGCCACCCGGCGCCAGCGCGAACTGGCTGTTCAGGTAGAGCCACATGATCGTCTCGAAGCCCTGCAAGTAGGGCTGCTGATCAATCGCCTGTACCAGGTAGCCGCCCTGGATCATCTCATAGATCTCGGCGCTGGTATCGTGGGTGGTTGCGAACAACTCACCAGCCATGACGCCAGCTTCCTGGATGTAGAGGTTCAGGGAGCTTGAGGGGTTGGGTCCCAGCATGAAGGCGGCGTTGGCATCGTCGTTGGCGCTGAAGTAATCAGCCAAGATACCGGCGGATTCAGTCACATCGTTGTTGATGGTCAAGCCATCAAGCGGGATGCCAGCTTCTTCGAAGACGCTGCGAACACCGGCGCAACGCGCTTCCAGGCCACTGTGTCCCACTTCCTGGATCGGGCAGACGCCGCGGGTGATATCGACGCCAGCGTCGGCGGCGGCGCCAAGTACGGCGCGCGCGTTCGAACGGCCGCCGAGGAACTCGTTGGCGCCGATGTAGAAGAGGGTCGGCAGCGCATCGGGCGTACCCGCGTTCGGATCAGCGGTGTTGAAGACGATGACCGGGATGCCAGCTTCGGCCGCGCGGTTGACGCCATCACGGATCACTTCCGGATTGGGGACGGTGGTGCCGATGCCATCGTTGTTGCGCGCCAGCGCATCATCCCAATAGCCGGCCATATCGTCTACGTTATCGACCGGGTCAGACAGCCAGGCGCAGTCCGCGGACAGCAGGGCGCAGGCGTCTTCCATACCCTTGATCACGACGATCCAGAAGGGATTGCCGACGCCACCATGGCTGACCATACTGAAGACCAGCTGGTCCTGCGCGCCGACGCCGCCGATACCAGCGATCATGACACCCAATGCCAGAAGCAGCACCGGGATCGTGCGAAGTAACTTTCTCATTTCGAAACTCCTCCAAGGATTACTTGTGTACAATCGTCTCAGGCAAAGCGCCTGTTGAGACCGAAACCGAACTGCCGACGCGGGCCTGTGTGCCACATGCCAGCACAGTGCAGGATATTCTAACGCGGATTCGAAAGTTTTTCAACGCGTGGTATTGGACAGCGCTTACAAGGCGGTTCTCAGCAGATTTCCATAATCGCTCTGTGATCCCCCATGGAGCGGCGTCTGATAGCCGGCCCCAATCTTCATATGTCTGGCGCTCATAGCACAGAAACTGAGGCCGAATCGGAGTTCCTTGTGTAAAATATACATAAAAATTGACAATTAACTGTGTTAATTATATGATGAGACTAGGAGCTATGGTTGAGAGAGAAAGCATGCATTTGAGAAATAGCAAGTTGCATTTGCTTCGTGGTTCGGGTCCGGTTGCAGGGAATCTCATGAAAAAGTTGATGGCTATACTACTGATTCTTTTTCTAGCGCCTTCGGGAGTTTTCACCGTTTTTGGGAGAGATTCTACGGGCGCTGGTTTTTCATCGGCAGAGTTTCTTACGAAGATAGCAGCCTCGCAGGGTGTATCGATTAACGCCGGGCGTGTACTGAAGGCAATAGTTGGTTTAGACTTCACAGGACAAGGAGCACTTACATTCGAGATTCTGAGTGACGACGTTTTCCGCTTAGGTTGCAATAAAACTGCATCTTTCTTAGGCGAAGAAGTTGATTTACGTGCTTGGGCTGATGTTAGAACAAATGGCAGTCGATTCACTCGGATTCACGACAAAGGTGCCTTTTTCAATGACCGATCGCCGACATTTAACTTTGTCCTCTCTGGCACAACAACAGCCTATCTTCGGAACTCGGGAAATAGAGTAGACATTAGATTCAGCGGTACGGTTGAAATCTACCTCTTGAGTATTTGGATCGCATCAAAGGAGGCTAGCATCAGCTGCTTCCATACCCATCAATAGCCCTTAGAGACTATGGTAGGTAAAACGCCTGAATTCATGAATCTTGAAACGAGGTGAAGAAATGCAGAAGCTGAGTACCTTACTTTTCATGGTAAGTCTATCAGTCTTGTCAGTTTTTGCGGACAGCAACTATGTGCAACGCTACTTCTGTCGCGAAACCGCAAGTGCGCTCTGGGGTGAAGTGACAATTAGTGTGTGGGCTGATGCGGAAATCGCCTTGGGTCAATTCTTTAACCGCATACTAGCTAAAGGCGTTACACTCGATGAGAACAGCCCATTGTTCAATTTTAGATTGTCGAACAGCGGTGTTGGCGCTTACACAATTAATGACAACCGGCGGCTAAAGATTCTCTACTCTGGTACATTAACTGTCTACTTCGCTAACGGAACCTGGTATGACGATCAAGCGATAGATTTTTCTTGCGAGTTTGCAGTGTGATATGGAAAGGATAAGTGAGGACATGGGACAAGGAGAGATGTTGATGGCAGTCGATCCAGCGGAGCTTGTCCGTTGGCTTTTCGTTCACGCTGTAGTACTTCTGGTTCTATCTGTATTAGTCTTGGGAGTGCTTCGAATTTTTTGGCGAATGCCACGACGCGTATCTAAATCCAAACGCGGTTGATTTCAAGTATGCATTCACCGTTATGCCCCTGCCGTACAGTGGGGGCTGCCTGTCGATGATTCGGGAAAATGTACCAGGATGGGTGGGTGAAAAAGCTGATGGATGCTGACAGTCTGCATGTGGTGATAAGTGAGCCAAGTTTCTTGATGACGGCGCTGATCAACGTTCTGCCGCTGGTCTATCTGCTCGGGTTACTCCTGTTGGTCTACCTGCTGTACAGACATCTGCGCAAGCGACATGCGGGTGAAAAGCGCAAGAACTATTGAGGCGCACATTGATAAATCGCGCGCCCGCGCCACAATTGGGCGGTTCTTCACTCTCACCCTCAGCGAATCTCTTCCACCGCCCAGTGATCGCCCATGGCGCGCCGACCGCCGGCCAGCCCTTCGCCTTCTGAGACTTCGCGTATGAGGTCAGCGCGCGCCAAAGCCGAGTCGAGCAGCTTGAGGCCCAAGCCAGGTCCGGCGGGAATATCCAAGTGGCCATCGCAGACCGCTGGCCTGAAACCGGTGAGGACGGGGAAATACTCGCGGTAGAAGGCGCGCACCGATTCCACATAGAAGAGATTGGGGATATGGGCGGCGAGGTGCATGCAGGCGGCGTGGCAGATGGGTCCAGCGACATTGTGCAGCACGAGCGGCAGGCCAAAGGTCTCCGCCAGCGCCGCGATTTTACGCGTCTCGGCGATGCCGCCATTCCAGACGGCGTCGGTCATGACGATTTGCGAAACGTGCTTCTCCAGCCATTCGCGCAGCTGCCAGCGAGTCATCAGCAGCTCGGAGCCGACGATGGGGATGCTGGTGCGGTCGGCCAGCGCTTTGATCTCGTCCGGGTAGACGGCGGGCATGACGTCTTCGAGGAAGAGGATGTTGTAGGGCTCGAGGGCGCGGGCGATGCGCTCCATCGAGACGCGATTCCAGCGGAAGTGGCATTCGATGCCGATCTCCATCTCCTCGCCGACGGCGTCGCGAATCTGTCGAACTGGGACCAAGCCCACCTCGATCTCGGCTGGCGTGATGCGCTGGCCGAAGCTGCGTTCGCTGAACCGGTCGAAGGGCCAGATTTTCAGCGCGTAGATTCCGTCAGCGATCAGGCTGCGCGCCAGGGCGCCGGCGTCTTCGTGCCAGGCCTGGTAATCCCGGATTGACCCGAAGCTGAGGCAGGTATTGTAAGTGGGGATCTCATCGCGTGTTTTACCGCCGAGCAGATGATAGAGCGGCGCCTGGTAATGCGCCCCCATGATGTCCCAGAGCGCGATCTCAAAGGCGGAGAGGGCGCGCGTCTCGGCGCCGGCGTAACCATGGTACATGATGTTGTCCATGACGAAGCGCCAGAGTCCCTCGATATCGAGCGGGTCTTGCCCGAGGACGAGCGGCGCAATCGTGCCGTGCAGAGCCGCTTTGGCGCCGGGTACCTTGTCGACCGTCTCGCCCAAGCCGACCAGCCCGCTATCGGTATAGACGCGAACGGTGAGCAGACGTGGATAGGCTTTCCACTGCAAGGTTTCGATGGCGGTGATTTTCATTGAGTTGCCCTTCGCTTAATCTTTACCGCCGAGTACACCGAGCTATTCGAGGCACAGAGATTTCCGTTCTTAGTTTCGCTAGTTTCTTGCTTGAGATTTTTCTGTAGGGCTTGTCCGTTACTGCGAATCTTAGGCAGAGACAGCTGAAATAGTTACAAAAAATTTATATAAGGCAGGTCAATCTTTGCAAAAAGCAACATA
>JAAXID010000149.1 GCA_012270545.1 Anaerolineae bacterium
TGAGTCGCCCGCATTGGCAAATTCAGACTTCGGGCGATCCGAGGGTCGCGTCGACACTGACCGTCGATCGCCCCTACAATCTCAGACGAGTAAGAGTTGTATCAATGGCATCACCTTCGATTAATGGCATCCAACCTTGTGATAAAGTCGCTTTCGCGACAGCGGCGCGGTTCTCAGTCCATCAGCGGAAGCTGCATTAAGTTGCGCGTGTAATCCGCTTTCAGCCAGGCATAATCCGGATCGTCGTAGGGTGGCGTCTTGCGATCGTCATCAATCAACTCGCCCGCCAGGTAATTCAAGAAATAAAGATTCGAGCCAGGCGCCGCCGATGTGGAGTGGAATCCTTGTGTGACCAGGACCAGGTCCCGATCACGAACGGCGAATATCTCTTCAAAGTCATTGTCGCGCCGATAGTTGCGGTGCAGCGCCAGGCCATTCGCCGGATCGGTGCGGAAGTAGTAGGTCTCGTCCAGATGAGCGGAACCGCCGTAGCCGTCGTGACAATGCGGCGGGTAGCCCGACCAGGCGCCGCCCGGCACGTAGACTTCATAGAGAATCAGCCGCTCGGCCGGCAGCGGATGGGCGAGTGTGTGATGCACCTGTCGCCGCGCAGCCCCGCCGCCGCGCAGCTCTGATCGGATCTCGTCCGGTGTGAACAGGCGCAATGGATACTTCCCTTCGGCCGGCGCCGCGCCAATTGCAAACTCGAAGCTGCCTTCGCTGACGACGCCGAATTCCCGCCCCGGCGGGATGTACAGCACGGAAGGCTTCTCCTGGAAGACGCTGGCGCGGCTGAGGGGAAAGTCGCCCGCGTTCATCTCCACCACCCCCGCGCCTTCCAGCGGTACAAGAGCGAGCTCGGTATTTTTCGTCTGATGAAGATAAACTTGCTGATTTGTGATCTTGACTATACGAAATGAGAGGTGCTGCCACTTCGCCGATTCGGGACTAACATCAAGAACGATCATCTGATCGTAATGCGACTTCAGATGATTACTCATGCTTCGGTTTCTCCCTGTCTCTGATGAACGCTTCGACTTCGCGCCTATAGGGGAGCGCCCGCGCGCAACCATGCCGCGACACGACGAGCGCCCCACAGGCATTGGCGAAACGCGCTGCCTCTTCCCAGCTCCAGCCAACCGCCCAGCCGTAGATCAAGCCGCTCGCGAAGCCATCGCCGGCGCCAACCGTATTGACGATCTCAACCGGGTATCCGGGCACATCCATGTGAGCGCCGTTCTCGTAGAGGCGCACACCACGATCTCCGCGTTTCAACACCAGCAGCGCATCGTGCTGCTCGGCGAATTCTTCCAAGCGCTCATGCAAGCCCGCCACATCCGTCACGCTTTCGCCCGCCATGATCGCTTCCGGCGTCGGTGAAAGCGCCGCGTAGAATTCCTCCTCCGTGCCGATGATGACATCACAGAGCGGCAGCGCGCGCCGCAGATGCAAACCAAAGGCCAATGGGTGCGACCACTGATCGGGCCGCAAATCGAGATCAATGAAGGTCTTGACGCCCCGCGTCGATGCTTGCTCGCCCAAATACAGGCTCACATCGTGGGCGCCGCCGCGGCTCAAAGCCGTCCCCGACAAGGACAGCGCGCGCGTCTCAGCGAGCGGCAGCCCTTTGGCTTCTTCAATCGTCAGATGGATGTCGGCCGGATTCTCGCGGTAGAATAGCAGCGGAAAGCGGTCGGGCGGCTGCACACCGACCAAGGCCATGCCCGTCCGCCTGCCCGATTTGACGGGGATGAAGTCGGTATTCACACCTTCATTCGTCAAGTAGTGGCGCAGGAATTGGCCGACCGGATCATCACCGACGGCCGTGAAAGCGATGGCGCGCAAACCCAGCCGGCTCGCCCCGATCGCGATGTTGACCGGGCTGCCGCCGACGCCAGTTTCGAAGCCGGTGATATCGTGGAACTCGGCGCCGATATCGAGAGCGAAGAGATCTAGCGAGATCCGCCCGACCGTGATCAAGTCGACTGTCATGGGGACGCTCGCCGCAATAGCGCAAGCAGCTCGCCCGCTTCGATTCCCCGCAGGCAAGCGCTAACCCTCGGCGCCAATCCGGGCACGCTGGTCAAGTCCTCTTCCCAAAGCGCCGCATTGCTCAAGACGCTGTGAACGAGCGCGTCAATCGAATCGGCTTCGGACCACTGCGCTTTGAACCATGTTAGCACCTCGGGGTCATCGTTCAGGGAGATTGGCTCGCCCCGCCATTCCCCGCGGTAAAGGCGAATGAATGCGGCGAAAGCGATAACCAGGCGCTCGGGCAGTTCGCCCGTTACCTCAAGATAACCCTGCAGCGACGGCAGGATGCGCTCTTTCACCTTGGAAGAACTATTCAGCGCAATCGTCAACAGCCGATGATGAATATGGGGATTGCGGAAGCGATCGAAGACGGCGCGCGCGAAGGCTTCTAGTTCATCACGCGGAACTTCTGTAACCGAGGGGATAACCTCCTGGAAGATCAAGTCGGAGATGAAGGTCGCCAGCGCATCGTGCTCCATCGCCTCTTGCACCGATTCGATACCGAGCAGCAGGCCAAGCGGCACCATGGCCGTATGCGCGCCATTCAAAAGTCGTACCTTGATCGTGCGATAGGGCGCGGCATCGTCCACCACTTTGACGTTGAGCGGTGTCTTCGCTTTGTCCACAGGAAACTCGCCCAGCAAACTTGGCTCGGCTTCGATGATCCAACTGTGGTAGAGCTCGCCCATCGTCAGCAGGCGATCCTCATAAGCAATCCGCTCGAACAACTCCGCGGCCCGCGCCTGGGGAAAACCTGACACGATGCGGTCAACCAGCGTGTTGCAGAAGATGTTATGCGCAGTAATCCATTCACTGAAGCCGGGTTCGAGGCGCCAGAGAGCGGCATATTCCAGGATGATCTCCCGCAGGCGCGTCGCGTTGTCGACGATCAGCTCGGTGGGGATGATGATGCAGCCCCGCGCCGGCGTACCTGCAAAATGATGATAACGTTCGTAAAGGAAGCGCGTCAGCTTGGCCGGAAAACTGCCCGGCGGTTCATCTGTCACAGCATCCTCGGCCGAATAGACAATGCCGGCCTCAGTCGTATTGGAAAATATGAAGCGGATCTCTGGCTGTCGCGCCAGCGCCAAATAGGCAGCGAAGTCTTGATAGGGATAGACTGTGCGATTCACAGCGCCGATCAAACGCGTCTGTTCAACAAACTTTCCTGCCTGGATGCCGAGCAGATAGGTCGTGAAAAGGCAATCCTGTTCATCGAGCGCGTTATAAGTGCCGGGAGTCGCCTTCACCAAGGCAATCCCGCTCGCGAAGTCGGTTTCGGCATTCAGTATATCCACCACCCAATCGACGAAGCCGCGCAGGAAATTGCCGCCGCCGAACTGCACGATGCGCTCGGGATAGCGCCGGCCGCGAGGATGCAGTTCGCGGGAAAGCTGTTTCACCATCGTCAGTCATCCAATCGATAAGTCTGTTTCGCCAAGTCATAAGCCAGCGCGCGCATCATTTCGAAAGCGTCTTCCTCGTCGATGAACTCGCGCAGGAGCTGCCCGGCCAGCCAGTCGGCGCAGACCCGCCGCCAGACATCATGCCGCGTCGGTATCGAGGGATAAGCGCGCGTATCGTCATTGAAGCCGGCCAGATTGTAGATGCCGGCCGTTTCAACGACATCGTCCAGGAAGCGGGTCATGCCCAGCCAACTGTCGAAGAACCACCAGGGCGGTCCCAGACGCAAAATCGGATAGTGCCCGGCCAGCGGCGCCAACTCGCGGCTGTAAGTCGTCTCATCCAAATTGAACAGCACCAGCGTCAGATCAGGCTGATTGCCGAAGCGATCGAGCAGCCCCTTGAGATTCTTGGTGAACTCGCTGCGAATCGGGATATCGGCGCCCATATCGGGTCCGTAGCGGGCGAAGACCTGCGGATTGTGATTCCGCCACGAGCCGACGTGCATCTGCATCACCAAGCCGTCTTCGCTGCTCATGCGCGCCATCTCGATCAGCATATGACCCCTGAAGCGGGCGGCGTCCTTGGCTGTCGCCTCGCCTTTCAGCGCCCGCCCGAAGATCGCCCCGGCGTCGGCAGCGGTCAGCGATTCGGTGTAAGCGGTCAGGGCGGCATGATCGGTGGCGGTGGCGCCCATCGATTTGAAGAAGGCCCGACGCTCCTCCAGCGCCCGAATGTAAGCCGCGTAATTGTGGACATCAACGCCGGCGATTCCAGCCAGCAGATCGATATTCGCGCGCCAGCCAGCGCTATCGATATTCACGACGGCGTCGGGCCTGAAGGTCGGGATGACGCGCCCGCCCCAGCCTGAATCACGAATCGCTTGATGATGTTCCAGCGCGTCAGTGGCGGCGTCCGTTGTCGCCAGCGCCTCGATATTGAAGCGCTCAAACAGCGCCCGCGGGCGAAACTCGGCGTGCGACAATCGGTCTTCAATGGCATCATAGATGGCGTCGGCATTGCGGCTGTTGAGCTTGAGCTGGATGCCGAAGACATCAGCCAATTCGTCTCTGAGCCAAATGCCGGTCGGCGTCGCTCGGAAGAGATGCCAATTGGCACAGACCGTCCGCCAGATCTCGCGATGATCGCGCAGCGCGGCGGCGGCTGACAGCGGCGGGATGCCCAGTTCATCCAGCGCTATGCCTTGCGAATAGAGCATGCGAAAAATGTAGTGATCGGGGATGATCAGCAGGTCGACCGGGCTGCCGAAGCTATATTCGGGGTCAGCGAACATTCGCGGATCGACATGACCGTGCGGACAAATCAGCGGCAGATTCGCAACCGAATCGTAAAGCGCAACTGCGGCGCTGTTCTGCGCCGGGTCCGATGAGAAATAGCGGTTTCGCATAGGCGCTGCTCGTCGCGGCCGGTGATTAAACGCAGCCAATTCTACCGCGTCGCCGCAAGTCTGCCACAGTCAACTATGGGCTCAAGTGATCTTCCCCCGATTTTGTGGACACAAGGATTCTCCAATATGATGTGGACTGTAGGGGAGAAGGGTAAAACGTGGTTACGCCGCTTTATGCCGCATGGCAGTAGCGGTTGACCACATCGCCCTCCCGAGTAGACAGCGCGGGATGTATAATCACCGAGAATACAGAGGTTTTTGGTGAGATTTTCGATTCAGCAAGTCCACAACATCACCAAACTTCGTCAACGATCCTGGACATTAAAATCGCCACATATTCTGCTAAGTTTGTCCCAGTATTGGCGACTCTACAATGTGACAGTATAGATAACTTCGGGCGGACTTTAGAAGCGGAATGCGATAGAGTTGACGAATCGGGGAAAGACGAGACAAATGAAACTGCGAAAACTGGGAAATTCATCCCTGATGGTCTCGCCGATTGGCGTCGGCTTCTGGGGCATCGTCGGCGGCGATTACTGGGGCGCGCAAGACGAAACGGACACAGTCGGCGCGGTACAGGCCGCCCTCGACGCTGGCATCAACTTCTTCGATACGGCCGAGGGCTACGGCGACGGCTATTCCGAAGAGATGCTCGGCCGCGCCCTCATGGGGAGACGGGACGAAGCGGTCATCGCTAGCAAAGTCAGCACGGGCAACCTGGCGCCGGATGCCATCCGTGCAGCCTGCGAGCGCAGCCTCAAGCGCCTGGGGACCGACTATATCGACCTGTATCAAGTGCATTGGCCCAACCGCAAACTGCCCTTTGAAGACAGCATGGCGACGCTGCTCGATCTGCAAAGCGCGGGGCTAATCCGCGTCATCGGCGTCAGCAACTTCGGGGTATTGGACATGCCCGATATGCTGCAATTCGGCCGCTACGAAGCCAATCAATTGCCCTACAGCCTGCTCTGGCGCGCCATCGAATTCGATATCCAGCCACAATGCGTCGAGCGGAACATCAGCATTCTGCCCTACAGCCCGCTGAATCAGGCGCTGCTCACGGGCCGCTATCGCAACGCCGACGAGATGCCCTACGCGCGCACACGAACACGTCATTTTCGCGGCGACCGGCGGGACTCGCGTCATGGCACCGCCGGCTTTGAAGCCGAGACTTTCGCCGCCGTCGAGGCCATCCGCGCTATCTGCGCTGATATCGGTCAAGAGATGGTGCATGTGGCACTGGCCTGGCTGCTGCACAAGCCGGCGGTGACATCTGTGTTGGCCGGTGCGCGCAATCCGGGGCAAATTGAGAGCAACTTGATCGCGGGCAGTTTGACATTGTCCGCTGAGACCATACAGCGGCTTGATCAAGCCACAGACGATCTCAAGAAAAAATTGGGACCCGATCCCGATATGTGGGGCACGGGCGCCGATTCGCGCTATCGTTAGTTCTCACAGTCATGATGGATATGTAGAGGCGACCCTTGGGCCGCCCACATCTACCCATTTCGCCCATGCGCCGACAACTCAAACAGCTCCCCCACATCCACCATCTCCCCACTCTCAATCGACATATTGGCGGCGATGCCCACCAGGATTGACGCAGCGCCATCGATATATGTCGCCGCGCGCCGCAGCGGATCCAGCGGCGGATTCAGCGAGAACAGGTCCTTTAGCATCAACGGATCCGCGCCGCCATGCCCGCCCTCAGCGACCGGCGCTTCCACTTCGTACCCCTCGCCAAACATCGGGAAAGCGCGTATCCGCGTCTGCTTGAACGCGCCTTTGCTGGCGGCGGCCGAGGTGCTGTCCGGCTTGAGATGCGTAACGGTCTCGGTGACGTCCATCTCCAGGCGTCCGCGCGTCCCGGTGACGGCGATGCGCAGCCCCTCCCAGGGCGCGTAGGCGACCAAACAGTAGGAGAGCAAAATGCCGTTGGCGTATCGGGCGGTTACGGTCATCGTGTCCTCCGCCGTGATCGGTTCACCGAAGACATTGCGGTCGCGGATATAACCCGTCTCCGCCTCAGCTGCCAGATAAAGGCCGGCGTAGGCTTCCTTCTCGTCCAGGCGCAAGGCAAAGGGATCCTTCAGTGCCGCTTCTTCGCCCGTGTAGCGCGTGTAGCCATATTGCTCGCCGCGCGCTTCAGCGTTGGCTTTACCATAAAAGAGCAGATCGCCCAGCGCAAAGACTTGCCGCGGATACGAATCGATCCACCAATTGACCAGATCAAAGTGATGGCTGGCTTTATGCACCAGCAGGCCGCCACTGTTGGCTTTCTCGCGGTGCCAGCGGCGGAAGTAATCAGCGCCGTGGCTGGTATCCAGCACCCAGGAAAAGTCGACCGCCAGCGGACGACCGACCGCGCCATCGCGGATGAGTTCGCGGAAGCGCGCATAGGCGGGGGCATAGCGATAATTGAAGGTGACGCGCAGTGATTTGCCAGTGCGCTTTATCGCCTCGTCAATGGCCAACAGTCTAGCGAGCGACGTCGTCAGCGGCTTTTCGCAAATGACGTCGCAGCCACCCGCCAGCGCCCGCACAATGTATTCGTGATGCCAGGCGTCAGTCGTCGTGATGACAACCGCATCCGGCTTGCTCTCGCTGATCAGGCGATCGAAGTCGTCCGCGTGGTAAGTCAGCGCCGGCGGCAGACCGCGTCCCTGCAGCCCCTGGTTATGCCAATTCATGCGCGTGTGGCTCAGGTCGCATAAAGCCACCAGCTCGGCGCAGTCGTGGTATCTGCCAGTTGCCGCGTCGATATACATGCCGGCGCGCGACCCTGTTCCGACAACGGCGTAGCGCCTGCGTTTTGACATAATGCCCGCCTGTCAACAAAAAGCTGTAGCGGATTCTAACTGATTCTGGCGCCGCCGCGAATCCACAGCATAATCGCCGGCGCGTGTTATAGTCTCCGCACCGATACTCAATTAGCCTAGGAGCGCATCATGGCGCATCAGCGCATTCTCACCAAAACCAGCAAAGGCGGCGATATCTTCCCCGATATCGATTATCGCACCAGCAAAGCCGTTCGCGCCGGCAACATAGTCTTCGTCGAGGGGCAAACTGGTTTAACAATGGATAACAAATCCTTTGTCGGCGAGGGCGACCCGGCGGCGCAGGCAGACAACGCGATGAAAAACGTGAAGATCATTCTGGAAGCGGCCGGCGCCCAAATGGAAGACATTTGCAAAATTACGACTTATGTCACCGACGCCGCTTTCCGCGATCTGGTCTATCCCGTGCTAGCGCGTCACATGCCCGCTGTCTATCCATGCTCGACCGGCGTGGTGGTCAAGGCTTTGGGCAAACCTTACGCCGATTTCGAGATCGATGTCTTCGCCGTCATTCCCGATGAGCGCGCCTGAGGCAATTGGCTGACATCAGACTTCGTACCAAGTTTCCGCAGCGGCGATCGCCTGCTCCGGCGTCAGCGACGCTTCCAGCTTCGCCAGTATCGCCTCGGCTTGCACTGCTGTCGCCTTTAGAACGGGGGGCGGCTCGGCGTGCTGGTAGACGGAGGCAGAGGTCTGCAATTGCTCGTCGATAGGCAAAACCTGCCTGTGTCGATGCTGCAATAGGTGACGATAAACGGCCGCGTACACTTCGGGTGAATACGGCGCATCACAGCCTGTGTCAGCGGCCAGCCCGAGCGCCGCCCCGACCCGATAAACATCCTGCCAGAGCGCGCGCAGCAGATCCGGCGGCGCGTCATGGGCTTCGTTCTCGTGCTGTGGCTGGGCGATCGATCGCTCCCGTCTCGCTTCGATCAAGGCGCGGACCCGCCGTGACGGCACGGGAATGAGGAACTGCGTGCGCCGGTCGCGCAGCAGCGCTTCCGCGTCATCAGCGGCCGGTTTGGCGATTTCCATGAAGCGCCCGCCGTTCAAAGGGACTTCGCCGATGAGCATGTCATCAGGTTTCTTGAATCGCGCATCCCATTCGACGAGCGCGCCGCGCAGCCAGGCGCCGGCCGCTCTGATGACCAGCGGATGCGTGGCGCCATCAGCAAGCGGATAACGAGGCCTCTCGAAAGGTTGCCGCGCGATGTCCCACTGCAGCAGCGTCGCCCGGCGTCCGGCTGCACGAGCCATCAGGGTCATCTGCTGCAGTAGCAAGCTCTTGCCCACACCGGGCAGCCCGGCGAAGAAGACGCGATCGGCCTTCTCGATCAAGTGCGTCAAGGCGTGGTAAATGGCGCTGTCGGGCGCGAGGATCACTTGGGGCATGGCGCGGCCGCCGGCTCAACGCGGCGGGCGAATCCGACCCTGATCGCGCAGACGATCGAGGCTGGGCGTCTCGCCGATTGGCACTTCGATGATTGTCGGCAGCTCGCTGGCGAAACCATAGCGCATCGCTCTGCGCAGCTGCCGCTCATCTTCGGCGCGGAAGGCGTTGGCGCCGAAGGATTCGCCCAGCTTCACGAAATCGGGATTGAGCAAATCGGTGGCGATGACGCGTTCGTCATAATCGCGAATCTGCATGGTGCGCACATTGCCGTAGGCATCGTTGTTGAAGATGATCGTCACCAGCGGGATCCGCTGCTGCACGGCGGTCGCCAATTCCCCCAGCGAGAACATGAAGCCGCCATCGCCCGCTATGGACAGCACCGGCACAGCGGGCTTGGCGACTTTGGCGCCCAATGCCGTGGGGAAGCCATAGCCCAATGTGCCTTGGTATCCACTGCTGAAGTAAGTGCGCGGTTTATAGACCGGCATGATGATGCGCGCGGCGTAACCCATCTGGGTCAACTCATCGACGAATATGCCGTCTTCCCCCAATTCTTCGCGGATGATCTTCAGATAGCTTCTCTGCGGCTCAAGGAAAGCGCTCGTCTTCGCCCAAGCAGCTTTCAGTTCGAGCATCTGCTCTTTGCGCGACGTTCGCACGCGATTGTGTCTGTCGATGGCAGCCAGCAGCGGCGGCAGCGCGTCTTCGGCCCGCGCCACAATCGGCAGATCGGGCCGCTGAATGCGGTGCATGGCGTCGCTGTCGACATCAATGCGAATGATCTTCATATGGCTGTCGCTGCCCCAACGCTGCAGGGGAATGCGCATATGGCTGCCGATCGCCAGGACGACATCGGTCGCTTTGTAATAGGCATGCGCCTCGTTCGATTTCAAGCTGAGCGGATTGCGGCTGTCGAGCACGCCATGCCCCGTCCGATAGGCAACCACCGGCGCAGCCAGCATCTCGGCCAGTTGCTTCACCTCAGCGCTGACGCCCTGCGCTCCGCCGCCGACGAAGATCATCGGGCGCTTCGCCGCGCCAAGCCACTCTCCGGCGGTCTCGATGGCGCCGGCGTCAACCGGAGGCGCGAAGGGCGGCCAGGGGGTCGGCGGCTGCGGCACTTCGGCGCGCAGTTTCAAGACATCCGGTGGCACTTCCAAGGCGACCGGTCGCGGACGCCCCGACTCCATTTCGAAGAAGGCCTGCGCCACCTTGCGTCCGGCAGCCGACGGGTGGAGCACGATGTCGTTCCATTTGGTCAGCCCGCGCAAGACCTCCGACTGATGCGGAATCTCGTGCAGATCGCCGATGCCCTTGCCGATGTTCCGACTGAGGATTTGCCCAGTCAGGCAGAAGACCTTGGCGTTGAGCGCGTAGGCGGTCGCCATGCCCGCCGTCGCGTTCAGCAAGCCTGGTCCCGGTACGACATTGAAGACGCCCGGCTCGCCGGTCGCCAGCGTGTAACCGAGCGCCATGTAGGCGGCGCCCTGTTCGTGGCGCGTGTGGATGACGCGGATCTGGTCGCGGTTGTCGAAAAGGGCATTGTAGAGCCAGTCGTTCTGGATGCCGGGCAGCCCGAAGAGCGTGTGGACGCCGTGGGCGATCAATGCCTCAACGGTTGCTTCGCCGCCTGTCTTTTGGGGCATTGTGATGACTCCAGTGGTGTTAACCTTGGCTTGCAGTTTTACCACATTTTTTATTAGCCGCAGAGAGCGCGAGGGTCGCGTAGATACTGACCGGCGACACAGAGATTATTTTGAGACGCTAGACGAGAGGATGAGCGAGGATCAGCTATCGGTTTTGTCTGCGGCGTCGGACAGCTCGGGCGCTGCGGATGGCTGCTGCAAGGCGGCTCTTTTTTCGCGTAGTTCTTGGCGCCGGCTACGATTGCTGTAGATGAATGTGCCAGCCGTCCCCGCAATGCTGCCAATAACGACGCCAACGCTTTGCCAGGCAAATCCCAGCGAGACAACATAAGCGCTCAAAGCTATCAAGCACAGCGCCGCGATGAAACCGAAGACAAGCCCGCGAATATCGTAATCAATTTGGCGCGCTTGCTCCCGTTCCGCCATTTTCAGAATGCGGTCGGCACTTCCCGGCAGAATCTCTTCATAAGCCCGCATCATATCAGGCGGTGGAATCGGACCGGAAAACTGTTGAAAATGGGCTTCTACTCGGGTGACGGAGTTTTCTGGCTTTGTGTCTGGTTGCATTCCTTGGTTTTGTCTTCGCTTACTTGTACGCTATACTCCCAAGAATAGTCGTTCATCGCCCCAGCCAGATAGCCACCCACCGCTTCCCAATAGGAATATATGGCCTCCGCATCGGCTTCGGCGGGTGACGACGCCAATAGACGCCGGTTCAGCACATCGATAAAGCTGAACAGCCCGCCGAGACCGCGAATGAACCCGCTCCGTCTCGCGTTCGCCATCTTATCCCCCTTGGATTGACCATATCATATATCGCCGCCCCCTCCCCTGTCAATACAGTCGCAATCGCCGCCCGTGCTATACTAGCTGCGGCAATCCGGCTAGCGAGACACTCCCATGAAAAACCGACTCTACTACGGCGACAATCTCGAGATCCTGCGCAACCGGGAATATTTCCCCGATGGATGCGTCGACCTAATTTATCTCGACCCGCCCTTCAACAGCAACCGCAATTACAACGTGCTCTTCAAAGCCGAGAGCGGCGCCGACAGCGAAGCGCAGATCACCGCCTTCGAAGACACCTGGCATTGGGGCAAAACGGCTGAAAAGACCTACCGCGACCTCATCATGGATGCGCCGGAGAAGGTGAGCACGGCAATCGAGGCACTGCTGAACCTCATCGACCGCAACCAGATGATGGCTTACCTGGTGATGATGACGGCGCGGCTGGTCGAGCTGCATCGCGTGCTGAAGCCGACCGGCAGCTTGTATCTGCATTGCGATCCGACGGCGAGTCATTATTTGAAGATTGTCCTTGATGCGGTATTTGACGCCTTGAATTTCAAAAATGAGATTATCTGGAAACGCACTTCCGCGCACAGCGACGCTAAACGGTTCGGCAAGATACATGACATCGTTCTTTACTACTCGAAGTCCAATTCACCCACGTGGAACACCGTGATGCAGGAACATGACGAGAGCTACATTGAACAATACTATCGCTACAACGACGATGATGGCAGGAGGTGGATGTCCGGTGATTTAAGTGCATCAGGACTTTCCGGCGGTGGGTACGAATACGAATGGAATGGCGTGGTCAGAGTTTGGCGATGCCCGATTGACACTATGCAACGCCTTGATAAAGAGAATCGCATCTACTATACGAAGAATGGAATCGCCCGCATAAAGAGATACCTGGATGAATCTGAGGGCCGTCCAGCGAATGACCTCTGGAGCGACATTGAGGCATTACGTTCATGGCACACCGAAAAACTCGGCTACCCCACACAAAAACCCAAGGCACTGCTCGAACGCATCATCAGCGCCAGCAGCAACCCAGGCGATGTCGTGCTGGATCCCTTCTGCGGCTGCGGCACGACTATCGCCGCTGCCCAAGGTTTCCCTAAAGGTCAAAAGCGCAAATGGATCGGCATCGACATCACCCACCTCAGCATCGCCCTGCAGAAATATCGTTTGGGTGACATGTTCGGGCTGAAGTCGGGCGAAGATTACGCGGTCATCGGCGAGCCGACGACGGTAGCAGGCGCACGCGAGCTGGCGACCGATTCGGCCAACGAGGGCCGCTATCAATTCGAATGGTGGGCGCTGTCGCTGGTGGGCGCGAAGCCGGTCGGCGGGCAAGCAGGTTCGCGGCGTGGCAAGAAGGGCGCGGACAAAGGCATAGATGGCATCATCAACTTCTTAGATGAAGACGAGAAAGGCAAGGCAAAGGCGCGCAAAGTGATTGTGCAGGTCAAGTCGGGCAAGGTGGGCAGCCCGGTCGTCAATGAACTGATTGGCGTACTGGAACAGGAAAAGGCGGCTATCGGCCTGCTCATCACCCTGGAAGCGCCGACGCAGCCGATGATCAAAGCGGCGCTGGCGGCCGGCTGGTATAAATCGCCATTTTGGGGTAAGTCTTATCGCAAGCTGCAAATCCTGACCATCGGCGATTTGCTGGGTGGCGCGGCTGTAGATATGCCCAGCGAGCATGGGACATTCAAGCAGGCGGAGCGGCAGAAATCCACCGACGGCAAAGAGCAGCGAGATATGTTTTGAGGTTGATTTTTGCTAATGTATAGTTGATTTAACTATGAGTATTCATTGGAATAGATAACGTAGTGGACCATAACGCGCAGTTCATCATCACAGTGGGCACCGTTATCGGCGTCTTCCTATGGTTGCGGCACGATATTAATCTGCTGAATGGCAAGATCGACAAAGTGTCTGACGATCTCAACGCTAGGATTGATAAGGTCAACGAAAACTACGCAGCAATGCGGGAATCTTTGGGTTGGATAAGAGGGCGCATGGGATTTACCGAGCAGCCACCTCCCAGCGCGGAGTGACATCCCTCCTAATTGACTCCCCTACTCCTCCCCCACCTCCAGCGGCTCGCCATCGGCCACGACATACAAGCCCGCCCCAGGCCGCCGGCCCCAAGGACTCGGCGCCGCGCTCGCCGACCGCTGCGTCACCCGATACTGCTCCAGCTTCTCCATATCAAACTGAATGCCGTTGCCCGGTCGATCACCGAGGATGATGTAGCCATCTTCAACGCGGCTGTCGTGGGTGAAGCTCTTGTCCTGCCCGGCGTCAACCACTTCCATCCAAATATGGTTGGGCAGCACGGCGGCGAAATGCGCCATGTAATTGCCCGGGCAGTTCATGACCGAGACTGGCAGGTCAAAGCCGTCCGCCATCTGCGCGATTCGCATGGCGCCGGTGATGCCGCCCGCGCCGACGCC
>JAAXID010000044.1 GCA_012270545.1 Anaerolineae bacterium
ATCACAGAAGCGGGGAATCGCAGCCTGATCATTGAGGGACGTCCGCTGCTGATTGCCGAGAATTCGCCGCAGCGCGATATCGCGCTCGAGTTTGCCGATTACTTCATGGGTGTAGAAGGGCAAACGATTTGGGCCGAAACAAGCGACATCAACTCGCCCAATCTGCTGGCGCCCGAAGAGACACGCCCGGGGCATCTGGTAGATTTGGCGAATGCAGTCGCCGATGGCGAATACGAGCTTTATACGCGATACTGGGAAGCCACGCCCCCTCAAATCGTCGAACAGGTGGTCGATTTGCTCGGTCAGTTTGTGATCGATCCCGCTGCCTTGCAGACGGTTCTGGACGGCGCGGAGCAGATAGCTCAGGATTACTGGGCAAGTGCTGGCGGAGAATAGCATTTGGAATTGGGGAGGCCTGTCAAGCGCCTCTCCAATCATTCTGACTGTAAGCGGGGGTGGTTGCGCGATACAAAATAAAGTGAGCACTGAGCCGCTTCGTAAAGAGGTCCCAATCACACCGCTGGACAGGGCGTCGTTCAATGAGCCCTCTCGCGCAAGGGCGCTGTTCCGCAAGACTGAGCCTTATCTTTATCTCTTGCCGGCGCTTTTGCTCGTAGGTGGGCTGTTGCTTTATTCGGTCGCGCATACCTTGGCAATCAGCTTTACCGATTGGGATCTGATTACGCCGCCCCGTTATGTGGGCTGGCAAAACTACATTGATGCGATCCGTGATCCAACTTTCACAAGGTCATTCACAAACACTCTGGTGTGGACTGGGGGGAGCTTGCTGCTACCGGTCGGGGGCGGCCTGCTGCTGGCGGTGGTTTTAGAGCGTATCCCAGGGCAGAGGGCTTTGAAAACTTTTATCTATCTGCCTGCGATATTGTCTACGACGGTGGTCGCCGCTATTTGGAGTTATGTCTACTCTAACAATGGCGTCCTGAATGAAACACTGCGCTGGGTCGGTCTTGATGCGTTGGCACGCCCATGGATGGTTTGGGCGCCGACAAACACGCTGGCGATGATCGTCGCATCCTCATGGCGCGCGCTTGGACCGAGCATGGTGCTGTTTCTCGTTGGCTTGCAGACAATACCGGCAGAACTCATCGAAGCGGCCAAGATAGACGGCGCTGGTGAGCGCTTACTGTTCTGGCGCATCAAACTGCCCTTGCTCCGACCAATCACGGCGATCGTCGTCATCATGTCGGTCATCGGAAGCTTTATGACCTTTGATCTGGTCTGGGTGATGACCCAAGGCGGACCCGGACGCTCATCCGAAACCCTGGCTGTGACGATGTACCGCCAGGCATTTATCATGTGGAGAATGGGTTATGCTGGGGCTGTGGCAGTGATACTGTCCACGATTGTTATAGCATTTTCAATCTTCTATTTGCGGGCGACCTTAAAGCGAAGCGCCCTATGATTCAGAGACTGTCTTTACGGAACCGATTTCTCGACCGATACCTCGCGCTGGCGTTGCTATGCTTGTTCGCAATCGCCTGGGTTACCCCACTGGCAATTGTGGTGCTGAGCAGCATGAAAACGCCCATCGAGCAATCGCAAAGCGGCATCCTGGCGCTCCCGGAGAATGCCGAGGTGATCCTCGACAACATTGCGTCCGCTTCCGAATTGGCAGGCATCGGCAACGGGATCCTTAGCAGTCTCATTTACGCATTCGTCGGTTCATTGACAGCCGTCATCGTCGCGTCATCCGCGTCATATTCCATTGCCATGCTGAAAATCCGCTTCCCTTTCTTCTGGTTTCTGATCATCTACAGCGGCACTGTCTTCCCCTTTCAGATGTATTTGATGCCCTTGTTTCAGATGTACCAGACGGTCGGTCTTTACGATACGCGCATGGGAATGCTGCTGTTCTACTCGGCCATTGCTGTGCCGTTCTGCCTGTTTGTCTTCCGCAACTACTTCATCGGAATGCAGCAGGAAGTGATTGAAGCAGCATCATTAGATGGGGCATCTTCCTTTCAAACCTACTTGCGCATTGTACTTCCAATGGCGAAACCTCCCGCTCTTTTTCTATTTGTGACGCAATTCAGTTGGATATGGAATGATTTTCTCTTTGGGCAGGTTCTTGCGAAGTCGGACAGTGTGCGACCGGTCATGACGTCGCTGGCGATGCTCTCAGGCACCTACGGCAAGGGCACCATCCCACAACAGATGGCAGGAGCGCTGACAGCATCAATTCCCACACTCATCCTGTTCTTTGCGCTTCAAAAGCATTTTATGCAAGGCCTAATATTGAACACCGCTGGTGAGTAGATGATCCACCGTTCTGACAGGGCAAATTTGCACAGGGCGCAGCTCTGCGATATGCTTGAAGCGAACAAATATTTTGAGGTTGATTTACGATGGCGAATATAAGCGTTGAAAGAGACGGCTTAGTCGACGGCATGCCGCGTGACGAGCGCGGTTATTGGAAGCCGGACAAAGAATTCGGCGTGCCTAACCCAGTATTCACCTGGCCGCCGAAACCGCGGGCGATTGCCAAGTGGGTCAAGGACTATATCTGGCCCATCAAT
>JAAXID010000222.1 GCA_012270545.1 Anaerolineae bacterium
GAAGCGGCGCTGCTGGTCGCCGCCCAAAAGATCGGCTTCACGCGAGAGCGCCTGGAGCAGGAAATGCCGCGCGTGGCTGAACTCCCCTTCAGCAGCGAGCGCAAGGCGATGACGACGGTGCACCAAGTTGTTGGCGAGACGGCAAGGCGTCTCTTTCCCGATGCTGAGTACGTCGCCATCACGAAGGGCGCGCCCGATCGCCTGATCGAATGGTCGGAAAGTGAACAGACGCCGGACGACGTAGTAGACATGAGCGAGAGCCGGCGGATGGATTGGCAGCAGCGCGTCGATTCCATGGCCAATGATGGGCTGCGGGTGCTCGCCATCGCCTGGCGCCCTTTAGACGATTTGCCGGAACAGATGGGGCCTGAGATCGAACGCGACCTCGAGCTGATCGGGCTGATCGGCATTCTCGACCCCGCGCGCCCCGAAGCGAAGGTCGCCGTGCGGCGCGCGCGAGAAGCCGGCATCCGCACGATTATGATTACCGGCGATCATCTCCTGACCGCGGAAGCCATCGCCCGCGATCTCGGCATCATAGACGGCGAGGAACGGGCGATAACCGGCAGCGAACTTGACAGCCTAAGCGATGAAGAATTGGAGGCGGCCGCGCGGCAGACCTCTTGTTTCGCGCGCGTATCGCCGGCGCACAAATTGCGGCTCGTGCAAGTCTTGCAGAACCAGAACAACATCGTGGCGATGACAGGCGATGGCGTCAACGACGCGCCCGCACTCAAGCAGGCCGATATCGGCGTGGCCATGGGCATAACCGGCGCGGACGTGAGCAAGGGCGCCTCGGAGATGATCCTGACTGACGACAATTTCCGCTCGATCGTGGCTGCGATAGAAGAAGGCCGCGCCATCTACGACAACATCAAGAAATTCATCAAGTACATGCTTAGTTCAAATGTCGGCGAGATCCTGGTGATGTTCGTCGCCCTGTTGATCAATCTGCCGATTCCGCTGCTCGCCATCCAAATCTTGTGGATAAATCTGGTGACCGATGGCTTGCCCGCCATCGCACTCGGCTTCGAGCCGGCGGAAAAAGGCGCCATGAAGCGGCGACCGCGGCCAACCAATGAAAGCATCTTCGCGAGTGGCGCCGGTATTCATATCGTTCTGGTTGGAATACTGATCGCGCTGCTGACTTTGATCAGCTATGTCTGGGGCTACAGCACGATCGGCCTCGATTCCTCCCGCCCCTCGCTCGGGCTGGAGCAATTGGACAGAGATGCGGTCGTAGCGTTAGCCGGCGATGAGGCGGCGCCCGAAGCCTGGGACGAATGGTCCGCGAACGACAGAATAGCCTTTCTCGGCGTCGCCAAGAAGGAAGCGGGCGCGGGATTTCTTGAAGACCATGGCGAAGGTAAAGAGCCAGGGCGACACTTGCTCGACCAGGCGGAACGTATCCCACGCACAATCGCCTTCACCGTCCTCGCCTTCACTCAGATGTTCCAAGTGATGGCCATCCACGCCGGTGACCGGACGACATTCTGGCAAGCCGGCTTCAAAGGCAACATGCTTTTATTCTGGGCGGTGCTCTCCACCTTCTTGTTGCAGCTGATAGTTGTGTACGTTCCTTTTTTCCAGACGCTCTTTGACACTGCGGCGCTGGACTTGACTCACGTGGTCGTGAGTATCGTGGCGGGCATAGGGGTATTGCTCTTCGTGGAAGTCGAGAAGTTGGTATTCCGGCGGGTGCTGCGGCTGGACACGAGTGTGGCTGCTCCGGTCGCGGCCTGAGCAAACTCGCACGGGTGCACCGGTTTTACTGAGCAAAAAATTTAATCTGTCCTCGGGTGCGAAGCGCTTAGGATCAATCCGGTCGGACGAAACCTAGCGCAATCAATCGCTCGACGACCAAGCGGGCGTTATCTTCCGCGCGGGTGTTCTCAGCGGTCAAGGTAAAGTCAGGATTAAGCGGCGGCTCATAGGGATCATCTATGCCGGTGAAGTCTTTGATTTCGCCGCGGCGCGCCTTGGCGTACAGCCCTTTGATATCGTGCGCTTCGACGTATTCGAGTGGCGTCGCCATGTGAATTTCTATAAAACCTTGACCAACCATATTGCGCACATCCTCGCGCGTGGCGCGATACGGGCTGATGGCGGCGCAGATCACCAGGCCGCCGTGGCGCACGATTTCGCTGGCCACGTAGCCGATCCGCCGAATGTTGGTATCGCGGTCTTCCTTGCTAAAACCAAGTCCCCTGGAGAGGTGCGTTCGAACCACGTCGCCATCGAGCACGGTGACGTTGCGGCCCTTCTCCAACAGCAGATTGACGATGTGCTCGGCGGTGGTTGATTTGCCCGAACCGCTCAAGCCGGTGAACCACAGGCAAATGCCACGGCGGTAACGCGGCGGATAGCTTTCCGCAAGGATCTCCGCCACCGCCGGACGTGAGAACCAGGGCGGCAGTTGTACGCCCTTGCCGAGATAATCCTCGCGTACTTGCGTGCCGGATATCTTGCGCACCTTGGCGCCGTTCGGCAGTTTCGAGTTTTCCTCGTAGCGGTCTTCATCTTCCAGATAAACCATTTCAGTGAACGGAACCGGCTTGACGCCGAGCTCAGCGGCGAACTGTATAATCATGTCCTGCGCGTCATAAGGTCCGTAGAAGGGATCGCCATTGGAGTCCGGTCCGGGACCCGCATGGTCGCGCCCGACGATCAGGTGATTGGCGCCATAGTTGCGCCGGATAATAGCGTGCCAGACGGCTTCACGCGGGCCGGCCATCCGCATCGCCAGCGGCAGCAGCGACAGCAGACTGCGATCTTCTTCGTAATAATTGTCGATAAGGGTCTTGTAAACGCGCACACGGGTGTAATGATCGACATCGCCGGGTTGTGTCATGCCGACGACGGGATGCAGAAGCAGCACGCCATCGATATTCGAGGCGGCGCGTTTGGTCAGCGCTTCATGCACACGGTGCAAGGGGTTGCGCGTCTGGAAAGCGACGACGTTGTCATGGCCGTAGCTCTCGAGGACGGCGCGCGTCTCGGCCGGCGTTCGGCGAAGCTCGGCGAAGTCCAGATGCGGCGGAAGCCGAAGCACCCGCAGCTTCCCGGCGATATTGACTTTGCCCCAGCGATGCATCTCAGCGATAATCGGGTGGCGCGTATCGTACTTGCCAAAAACTTTGGTCGCCGTCTCTTTCAGGTCCCATTCGTACATGTCTTCGACTGTCAGGATGGCAAGGATGTTATTCATGCGATCGCGCAGCGCGATGTCGGCGCCGAGCTCGATGTCCGCGCCTGGGTCGACCGGCAACGTGATCGGCATCGGAAACAGCGTGCCATCAGCCAAACGCATCGTGTCCAACACGCATTGGAAATCGACCGCATTCATAAAGCTGTTCAGAGGCGAGAAGGCGCCAACCGCCAAGAGCTCGAGATCACATTCGACGCGAGAGCTTATCTGTACAAAGGGCAAAGTGTTTGCATAGGCGGACTGCTCAAGCAACTGGTCCCTGGGCACAAACAGGTCCACCAGTTGGCCGCCATAGGGCGCAATCAATCTCGCTTTTTCAACAATCATTCATCTCTCCGCAATATACAGGTCGGTCCAGTCGTCTGGTCAGCCGCCGGCAAAACGCCGTCATTTTAGCATAGCCACTGGGGACGCGTCAGCCGACACTCAGTCTTTTCGGTCAATCCCAGACATCTTGCGCCCGAAGTAGACGAGCACGATACTCAAGGCGTACAGCGCAAGCAAGGGCGCCATAACGAGAAACATATTCACCGGGTCGATAGTCGGGGTGATCAGCGCAGCGGCGACCGATGCGCCCACCACGGCGATGCGCCATTGCCGTATCAGTGTGCGCGCGCTGACCAAGCCCATCAACGAGATGATGAAGAAAATCAGCGGCGTTTGAAAGGCGACGCCCATCCAAAAGAGCAGCGATGTGACAAAGCTGATATAGCCGTCCGCCGTCCACTCGGGCTCAAAGATATCCGCTTGAAATTCGTTAAGGAAACCGAGCGCGGGCGGCATCAGAATACGCCAGGCGAAGAGCACGCCAACGACAAAGAGCGCGGTAGTCGCGGGAATCGAGAGCAAGACATAGCGCTTTTCCTTGCGCGTCAAGCCGGGCAAAATGAACATCAGAAACTGATAAGTGACCATGGGAATGGACAAAATGCCACCGACCATCAACGCGACTTTGAAGTAGATGAGGATATTGCCCGTCGGATCGAGGATTACGAGTTCACAATTGTTGACGGTAGGGATTCCGCAATATGGCTCTTGCAAGAGAACCAGCACGCGTTCCGCCAGGAACACGCCAATGGCGGTACCGACGACAAGTGAAAATACCGCTTTGGTCAGCCGCTGCCGCAGTTCGTCGAGATGTTCGAAGAACCCCATTCGGAGTTCATGACCATCTTCGAATTCCTTCGGCTCAACAAGCTCGGCCATTGTTCGCTCTAGTCGCCCCCGGCCGCTTCCGACCAAGTGCCGAGATCGACCGCATTGCCATTGGCATTGGTAGACGCGGGAGCGGTCCTTGGCGCAGCACCACCCCAAGTGCCCATCGACACTGGCTCACTCCGCTCTGTCGGCGCGCTTGTCGCTTGCGGTTTCGGCTTGGCCGGTGTCGCAGGCATCTTGACCGTTCGCGCTTGTGATCCAGCTTTGGATTCGCTCGCGTCGGCAGCGGGCTTGGATTTCTTATCATTTAGCGAATCGCTTACTTCCCTGAATGTATCCATGTCTTTCTTGACTTCGTCCAGCGAATCTTGGACTGGCTTCGTCATCGGCTTGACGGCCTCAGTCAGCGACTTGTTGAGATTCTTGCGCGTCGGCGGCTCTTTGGGCAGCTTTATGTCAAGGCCCGCGTCATCGAACTCCTTCTGCACCAGATCGACAGTCTCGGACCAAATCTTGCGGAATTTTGCAACATGCTGGCCCAACACATAGGACCAGTGAATCATGCGTTTGGGACCGGCGAAAACCAGCATAATAAGCAAGATCGCCACCAGTTCCCAGGCGCCGACTCCAAAGACATTCATACGCTGTCCACCTCGTCAACTGCGATTTCGAACTTCTCCTTCGCCTCTGCAGTTACCGCGCCCAAGACACCGTGAACAAAGCTGTGAGACTGATCAGCGCCAAAAAGCTGTGCCAGCTGCACCGCTTCATTGATGATGACGGCAATCGGCGTCTCGCGTTTCTGCAGCAAATGCTCATAGATCGCCATGCGCAGAATGTTTCGGTCGACGACGGCGACTTGGTCGATTGGCCATTCCGGCGCATAACCCTGCAGGAGTGTATCGATCGCCGCCTTATTAGCGATGACACCGCTGACAATTCGGCGAATGATCTGACGCACGGTGTAGGCCTCCGGGCGCTCCGCCATGTGCGCCTCAAGCACAGCCTGCAAATTGTGATCGGTGGTGTCCAGCTCGTAGAGAATCTGCAAACTGGCGCGCCGCGCTATCGAACGATCGGCGGCGGGCAACTCAGGCTTAACCACCTCGGAAGAAATTTCATCCTCTTCCGGATTGAAATCGTCTAGCGCAAAAGGATAACCGTCCAGGAGATCCAATTGGCCTTTGCCTCGCTTTCCACCGCAAGCGCCGGTCAGCCGCTAGTGTATCGCAACCGAGCGCTTTTATCCATGCAAAGCGCTTCACTTGCGCAACAAGAAAATGCGCCGGTCAGTCGAAGAAGCCCCGTCCAACTGACATGCCGACTACCTTCGCATGACGGAAAATCACATTATAGTCAAGCATAGCATGACATGGGATCAAACTGTCCGTCGGGGTGTATCTAAATGGCTGGACTCTGCTTTTCTAA
>JAAXID010000240.1 GCA_012270545.1 Anaerolineae bacterium
CGCCGCCATCGACATCCCGGTCGCGAGCGGTGAGCATGAGTACAGCAAATTCGGCTTCCGTGAGCTGATCGCCCGCGGCGGAGCCGATATCGTGCAGCCGGATATCGGTCGAGTCGGCGGGGTGACCGAGTGGATGAAGGTGGCGCATCTGGCGCAGGCTTTTAACTTGCCCGTGGCGCCGCACGCCTTTCAGGTCATCCATCTGCACGTCGCTTGCGCCACGCCAAACCTGCGCATTGTCGAGTATTTGGGTGTGTCTGAGGAATTTGATAAGCTGGTGTACACCGAGTTCCCCGAACCGGTAGACGGGATGTGGTCGCCATATCCCGACAAGCCAGGCTTGGGTTTGGAATTGAACCCGGATGTGGTCAAGAAGTATGGCTCGTAACTGGAAACTTGAACAGAAACACTGACGAGGAAGGCGCAAATGAAAGCGGCAGTCCTTTATGAAGCCAACACACCGCTGGTGATCGAACAGTTCGATCTGCCTGATATCGCGGATGATCAGGTTCGCGTCCGCCTGATGGCCAGCGGCGTCTGCCATTCGGACTGGCATATCGTCAAAGGCGAGTGGGTTGATGACAACCGGCCGCCGGTGATTCTGGGTCACGAGGGGGCGGGCCTGGTTGAGGAAGTCGGGTCCGCGGTGCATAGCGTCAACGTGGGCGACCACGTGGTCTTGTCGTGGATGCGCAACTGCGGTCTTTGCGAGATGTGCCAGGTGGGTTATTCCAATCTTTGTGAGGAGCCCTGGGACCGCAGCGCGCAACCCCTCTTCGCGGGGGGTGAGCGCCCGATGAAACGCATGAATGCGCTGGGCACCTTCAGCACCGAGACCATCGTGCCCCAGGATATTGCCATCCCGATTGACCCGGAGATTCCTTTCGCGCAAGCGTCGCTGGTCGGCTGTGGCGTGATGACCGGGGTTGGTGCCGCCTTGAACACCGCCAAGGTCCAGGCCGGCAAGTCGGTCGCCGTCTTCGGTTGCGGCGGCGTGGGCCTCAACGTGATCCAGGGCGCGGCGATCGCGGGCGCGGAGCCGATCATCGCCATCGATATCTTGGACAACAAACTCGAAATGGGAAAGCAGTTTGGCGCCACCCATGCGGTCAATTCGACGCAGGTTGACCCGCTGGAAGCGATTCGGGCGCTCACGGAGGGCAAGGGCGTCCACTATGCTTTCGAGGCTATCGGCCTGGTGCCCGAGCCCTACAAGCAGGCGATACAGTGCACCCGACGCCGTGGCGTCACCGTCTTTGTCGGCCATGGTCCCGATAACACCCCGATTGATTTTGACTCCAAGATTCTAGGTCCCGAGAAGATGGTCATCGGCTCTTTGTATGGCAGCTGCAATCCGCGAATCGATTTTCCCCGCCTCCTCAGCCTGTACAAAGCGGGCAAGCTGAAGCTGGATGAGTTGGTGAGCCGCGTCTATCCGCTTGCGGAAGTCAATGAGGCCTTCGACGCCCTGGGCCGGGGCGAGGTCGCCCGCAGCGTGTTGGATTTGACTTGAACCGCCGGGTAAACCCGCGCCATTAACGTCAGTGGAAGAGGCTCGTGGAGCTCCAAGGCAAAACCGTCATCGTCACCGGCGCCGCCCGCGGAATCGGACGCGCTATTGCCGAAGCCTTCGCCAGTGAGGGCGCGAACGTCCTCGCCGCCGATTTGGGCTCGCTGGTATCTGCGCCGGGGACGGATTGGCATTACTCGCTTTCGGCTGAAACTGAACTGTCGAGGACCGCGGGCGAAATCAGAGAGTGGGGCGGAATCTGCACTGCGATTGAAGTCGATGTATCAGACCGCGCGTCGTGTCAAAATCTGGTTGCTAAAACGGTTGAAGCCTATGGCGGCTTGGATATCCTGGTGAACAATGCGGGCCTCATCAAGCTGGGAAGCATTGCCGAATTCGCCGAGTCCGATTGGGAGCGCATCTTCGCCGTCAACGCCAAGGGTGTCTTCTTGATGGCGCAGGCGGCGATTCCCCACCTGGAGGAGAAAGGCGGGGTCATCATCAATATCGCCTCGAACGCCGGCAAAAAAGGTTCGCCCTTCAATAGCGCCTATTGCGCCTCAAAATCGGCCGTCATCGGCTTGACGCAGTCCCTGGCCGCCGAGCTCGCCCAATCCTCAATCAGGGTGAACGCCATCTGCCCCGGCAACGTCTTTACTCCCATGCAATTCGATTATCTCGTCAAGCATCGCCTGCAGCAGTACCCCGGACAGTCCTATGCAGAAGCCTTTGATGCCTTCGTCGAAGATACTGTCCCCTTGGGGCGGAAGCAGGCGCCTAAAGAGATCGCCGACGCCGCTTTGTATTTGGCTCGCGCCAATAGCGTGACCGGCGTGTCGCTCTCGGTTGATGGCGGCAGTGGGATAGGGCTGTCGTGACCGGCGGGTGAGGCCTATGGAGATCAATGGAAGCGCAGTCATCGTCACCGGCGCCGCCCGCGGTATCGGCCGGGGTATTGCCGAAGCTTATGCCCAAGCGGGCGCCAAGGTCATCGCCGCCGATTTAGGCTCGCTGGCGTCTAGGCTTGAGGCGGATTGGCATTACTCGCTCGCTGCAAGAGACGAATTGGAAAGGACGGCGAGCGAAATCAGAGGGCGCGGAGGAATCTGTACTGCGATTGAAGTCGATGTCTCAGAGCGCGCGTCATGTCAAAACCTGGTTGCCAAATCGGTTGAGGCCTATGGCGGCTTGGATATCCTCGTGAACAATGCCGGCATCATTCAGACGGGACCGATTGTTGACTTCGCCGAGGCTGATTGGGAGCGCATTTTCGCTGTGAACGTCAAGGGGATCTTCTTGCTGTCGCAAGCGGCGCTGCCCCATCTTGTGGCAAACGGCGGTGTCATCATCAACATCGCCTCTGTCGCTGGCAAAAGGGGGTTCGCCCACATGGGCGCCTACTGCGCTTCAAAATTCGCGGCGATCGGCTTAACCCAGTCCATGGCTGCCGAGCTCGCCCAGTTCTCAATCAGAGTGAACGCCGTCTGCCCCGGCAATGTCGATACGTCCATGTGGTTTGATCACCTCTCCAAATCGGCGATGCGACAGCGTCAATACGGCACAAATACGGTTGACGACACCTTTACCGCTGTCATCCGTGATTCTGTCCCGTTGGGGCGCGAACAGGCGCCCGCTGATATCGCGGAAGCGGCGCTATATCTGACGCGCGCCGAGAATGTGACGGGCGTTTCACTTTCGGTTTCCGGCGGCTTTGAGATGAGTTAATCTGAGAATCTCAGCGGAGAAGAGAGGAGCTAACATTGAAATCAGCGAATGAATTCGATGTCATCATCGTGGGCGCCGGTATCGCCGGCATGTACATGCTGTATCGCATGCGGGAGCTGGGTTTGTCGGTGCACGTGATCGAGATGGCTTCCGATATCGGCGGCACCTGGTATTGGAATCGCTATCCCGGCGCGCGCTGCGACACGGACACGATGGAATACTCCTACAGCTTTGACGAGGACCTGCAGCAGGAGTGGGAGTGGCCCGAGCGCTATCCAACCCAGCCCGAGATACTCGAATATCTCCAACATGTCGCCGAGCGCTTTGACCTGCGGAAGGACATCAGTTTCAATACGCGGGTGGAAACGGCGATTTTCGATGAAGCGACCAGCTGCTGGCGTGTGAGTACCGATGACGGGACGGCGCATTCTGCCCGATTCTTGATCATGGCGACCGGCTGTATATCAGAGCCGAATATCCCAGCCATCGACGGGATGCAGACCTTCAACGGTCCAATCTACCACACGGCGCGCTTTCCCCACGATGGCGTTGACTTCAGTGGAAAGCGAGTCGGCGTCATCGGCACCGGCTCCTCTGGCGTGCAGGCGATTCCGGTCATCGCTGAGCAGGCGGCGCAGCTCACGGTTTTCCAGCGCTCGCCGCAGTGGTCGATCCCGGCGCGCAATCGCTCGGTTGATCCTGATTTAGTCGCCGAAATCAAAGCCGATTATGCCGGCTTCCGCGCCCGCAATCGGCTGCAGTCGGGCGCTCAATTATCGCACATTCCCGCCAATGATTTTTCGGCAATGGAGCTGAGCGAAGAAGAACGCCAGCGCGTTTTGGAGGAACGTTGGCAACTGGGTGGCTTTCCCTTTTTCGGCGCCTTCAACGACATTACTGTCAGTCTCGAAAGCAATAAAGCGACGGCCGATTTCGTCCGCGACAAAATTCACGCGATTGTCGAAGACCTGACGGTCGCCGAAATGCTAACGCCCGACTATACGATTCATTGCAAGCGCCCGGTGCTCGATAGCGGTTACTTCGAGATCTACAATCGATCCAACGTACATTTGGTCGATCTCAGGGCGACGCCCATTGTGGCGATCACACCCAATGGCATACGCACAAGCGAGACTGACTACGATCTTGACATCATCGTCCTCGCCACCGGCTTTGATAATATGACCGGCGCATTGCTCCGCATCGATATTCGCGGGCGCGCCGGGCTAAGCCTGCGCGATTCATGGGCAAATGGACCGGTCAATTACCTGGGGCTTCAAGTGGCCGGCTTTCCCAACCTGTTTACCATCACCGGACCAGGCAGTCCGTCGGTGTTGACTAATATGATGGTGGCCATCGAGCAACACGTTGAGTGGGTGACGGAATGCATCGGCTATATGGTCGATCATGAGCACGACTGCATTGAGGCGACCGAAGAAGCGCAGGAGGCTTGGGTCGCGCATGTCAATGAGGTGGCGGATCAGACCTTGTGGGTGTCCTGCCACAATTGGTATCAGGGGGACAATATTCCCGGCAAGCCGCGCGTCTTTATGCCTTTGCCCGGCTTCCCGCCATACGTTGAAAAATGTGCAGAGGTCGTCGCCAATGGCTATGAGGGCTTTGTCTTGTCTTAGGCTTGGAGGCTGCGAAGCATGATCGAGTTGACAGGCGCCGAAACCGTCGGCTTATCCGCCGACCGTCTAGGCAGAATTGCCGCTCATTTCAATCGCTACGTCGATGAGGGCAAGCTACCGGGCTATCTCATCTTGATCGCGCGCCGCGGGAAAACCGCTTATCTGCATCATTACGGTTTGCGCGATGTTGAAGCCGGCCTTCCGGTCAATGAAGACACTGTCTTTCGCATCTATTCGATGACAAAGCCCATCACATCGGTCGGGGTGATGATGCTATACGAGCGCGGCCTGCTGCACCTGGATGACCCGGCCTCAGAATATATTCCGGGATTCGAGCGTTTGGAAGTCTTCGAGTCCGGCGATGCCGAGCATTACCGGACGATGCCGACCGAGCGCGAGATGACCATCCGCGACCTGCTGACCCACACATCAGGTTTGACTTATGGGCATATGCACGCGCACCCCATTGACGCTATGTATCGCGACCGCGACTTGCTCGGAGAAGGCATGTCGCTGGCGGACCTGGTCGCTCAACTCAGAGAACTGCCTCTGCTGTTTTCACCGGGCGCGCGTTGGAGTTACAGCGTTGCCACCGATGTGCTGGGTTATGTGATTGAAGTCGTCTCAGGTCAATCGCTCGATCGCTATTTCGCTGAAATGATCCTGGAACCGCTCGGCCTGGTTGATACCGCCTTCACCGTCTCGCCGGACAAAGTGGACCGCTTTGCCGCCAACTACGAGCGCGACGGCGATGGCTTCCGCCTCATCGACAAACCGAAGGAAAGCGCGTACATGACGCGGCCAAAGCTGTTTTCGGGCGGAGGTGGACTGGTCTCGACCGCCAGCGATTACCTGCGCTTTTGCCAGATGCTGCTCAACAGGGGCCAGCTCGACGGAGAACGCATTTTGGGTCGCAAGACGGTCGAGCTGATGACCAGCAACCATCTGCCGCGGAATTGTGATCTGACGAATATGGATTATCTGCTTTACAGCGATACGCGGCCCGAAGGCGTCGGCATGGGGCTCGGCGCCCGGCACAATCTGCGCCGCGGTGGCACGCGCACTCAGACACGGCACGATGGCGTCGGCTTTGGCTTGGGCGGCTACGTTTTGCTCGATCCAGCCGTTGCCCAGATTCTGGGCTCGCCGGGCGAGTTTGGCTGGGGCGGCGCCGCCAGCACGATATTCTGGGTTGATCCGCGCGAGGACATGACCACGATCTTCCTGACCCAGCTGATGCCGTCGTCCGCCTACCCCATAAGACGCGAACTGCGCGTGCTGGCTAATCAGGCGATCGTCGATTGACGCCCGTCTGTTCAGGGATGCTATTTGCGGACGCGTTGAGATCAACTGGTTGTACCATAACCTTACACTTGCTGGAGCGATGAACGATGAAAGTTACCGGTGTTGATACCATTCTCATTAGCAATATTGAGCCCTATATCGGCGGGCGATACTGGCTTTTTGTACAGCTCAAGACTGATGAAGGCATCATCGGTTTGGGTGAGCGACCGACGATGCACGCCGTCAATCTGCAGCCACAGATCAGCATGATCGAGGATTTTTGCGAGCAGTTTGTCATCGGCAGCAATCCCTTTCAGATCGAGCGTATTTGGCAAACGATTTACGCCTCGCGGCACGACTGGCGCCATCCCAGCTTGTATATGACGCCGGCACTCAGCGCCATTGAGATGGCCTTGTGGGATATCGTCGGCAAAGCGACAAACCAACCCATTTACAATCTCTTGGGCGGACAGGTCCATGAGCAATTGCGCGCCTATGCCTACATGCCGACGGAGGGCGTTTGGGAGAATCCTGAAAAGGCGGGAGAGATCGCGATCAAGCTGGTCGAAGAGGGCAATACCGCCTGCAAGTTCGATCCCTTCACGCCGCTTTTCCCGCAGCCGCGCGATTTCTCGCTGAAGACGATTCGTCACGTGGCGAAGATCTTCAAAGCCATCCGCGCCGCGGTCGGCTACGATCTGGAAGTTGGCATCGGCACCCACGGGCAGTTCAGCACCGCCGTCGCCATTCGCGTGGCCAAGGAGCTGGAGGAGTTCAGCCCCTTCTGGTTTGAGGAACCGGTGCCGCCGGAGAATATCGACGAAATGGCGCGCGTGGCCGCCCACACCAGCATTCCGATCGCCACCGGCGAACGGCTAGTGACCAAGTTTGAATTCGCAGAATTACTCGAGAAACAGGCGGCGCAAATCATTCAGCTCGATGTCGGGCAATGCGGCGGTATCCTGGAGTCGAAGAAGATCGCGGGCATGGCCGAAGCGCACTACGCCATGATCGCGCCCCATATGTACTGTGGTCCCGTTGCCGCCGCCGCTGCCGTGCAACTTGACACCTGCTCGCCCAACTTTCTCATTCAAGAGTACAACGGCGCGGGATTACACACCGATATTTTCAAAGAGCCGATTCGCTTCGAGAATGGATTCATCACACCACCTGCTGGACCCGGCTTGGGAATCGAGCTTGACGACGCCGTAGTCAAGAAGCACTTGGCCTAGTCCGCCGCGCGCCGCCGCTGTCGTCAATCAAACTCGATGGCGCGCGTTTGGGCGATGCAGCTGCTGTCTGGTTCGCTCAGCGGGGCCTTGATGAAGTCTACGGCAATGTCCACGGCGCAGCGGTCCGAGCGCAGCACACCGTGCCCGACGTGCGGCAGGACGAAATTGTACGCGGTCGTCAAGGTCTCGCCGGCCATGTCAGCGTAGACCGGTGGCGTGATCGGGTCATAGTTGCCGGAGAGGAGCAGGGCGGGCACATCGCTCACAATCGGGTCATTGACGCTGAGCGGTCGCGCTTCAGCCTGCCACATTCCGCAGAGGCGCGACAAGGTCGCCACGCCTTCCACCGGGTAGCGCAGGTAACCGCTGAGATGCGGATGCGCCTCCAACATGCTGTAATAGTCGCGGTTGAGCGCTGAATCGTACTCCTCTTGACATTGCACGCTGTAGTGCGCGCCCAGGCTGAGCGAGGTCATGTTAGCCTCGAAAGCGACGCCAAGGTGGACGGCGTTCGCCGCGAAACCGCGATCAAGATCGTAGATCAGCTTAGGGATTCGCTGGATTGATTCGACTTCGTAGAGCCAACTGAAGATCCAATCATAGAGTCGGTAGCCGCTGATCTCGATTTCCAGCGTTTTGAAGCGCGGGGGCGAATAGGTTTCCGTCACCGGCGCCTGATTCAAACGCTCGTATACACGGTGGAATACGGTTTCCAGATCAGGATAGCGCGCGTTGCAGCGTTCGGATAGGGAGCAGGCCTCGAAAAGCACTTGCAGTGCCCGTTCCCCGTGATAGTAGGAATCAAGGTAGATATCGGCTTGCGGTGGATACACCGAATCGAGAATGACGCTGCGGATGTACTGCGGATAATCGTGCATCATCACCAACGCCAGGCGCGAGCCATACGACACGCCCACCAGATTCCACTGCTCATAACCCAGGGCGCGCAGCACATGCACGATATCGCGCGCGATGTTCTCGCTGTGATAGGTTGCGAATTGCACGCCGTTACGCGCCAGACGGTCATGGCAGTCGCTAAGGATCTCAAGCACCAGCTCCGCGTGCTCGGCATGATGGCTCTGCAGAATTTCGTCCAGCCTGAAGAGCACCTCGCGACAGTAAAGCGGCGGATCGGATAGCCCGGTGCCACGCTGATCGATGATGACG
>JAAXID010000003.1 GCA_012270545.1 Anaerolineae bacterium
GAGATGCTCTCGGTGCTGGAGTCGGGCGAGCCGGGGCCGGTTGATGAGATGTTCAGGCAAGTCGGCGGAAGCCAGGAACATAGCGCTGACTCAAGCTCGGATTCAGTTGACCCTGCGGACCCCGCTTGAGTTTACAAGTACCAGTCGCGCAGAGCGTCGCGCGTTTCATCTATGATCGCTTCCCAGGGATGATCAGGCGCGCGCGTTATTATGAGGCGGTCGCTTTCAATCGTCAGCATCTGGATGCCGTCGACGGCGGCGAAGAGCAACTGGGCGATTGGCGAGCCCAGGTCGCCTTCTTGTGGATTCATGTAGCGTTCTTCTTCAACGTCAGTTAGCGTCTGATTGACGTAGAGCTCGGCGATATTCGGGTCGTCGCTGTACTCAAGGTCCACCGTGACGTATTCTGACATACATAACCTCGCTTCATGTTATGCTCGGCCAGCGGGCTGCTGCTGCGTGATGCAATGGATATTGCCGCCACCGAGCAGGATCTCGCGCGAATATAGGCCAACGACTTTGTGCTGCGGAAACAGTTCCGCCAGTTTGCGACGCGCCCCTTCATCATGTCGATCATTGAACTGTGGCAGGATGATGCCCCCGTTGGCGATGTAGAAATTGATATATGATCCGGCCAGGCGCTCGCCCGCCGGACGCAGGAAGGCGGTATCGACGACATCCAATCCTTCCGCTTCTTCTTGGGTCATCGTCATCGGATCCGGTTGATGAATCTTGTGCACCTCAAGCGGCCGACCGCGGGCGTCCCGCGCCGACATCAATGCGTCGTATGCTTCGGCGGAGCGTTCGTATTGCGGATCCGCCTTGTCCTCAGTCCAGGTCATGGCGACGACGCCCCGGCGCACAAAGCAGCACAGGTTGTCGATATGGCCATCGGTCTCGTCTTCATACACGCCGCGCGGCAGCCAGATGATCTTTTCAATCTTCAGATAATCGGACAGGTGCTTCTCGATTTCTCCGCGTGTGAGCTCTGGATTGCGATTGGGATGCAGCAGACACTGTTCTGTCGTGATCAATGTGCCTTGACCATCAACATGGATTGAGCCACCTTCCATCACCAGGGGCGCCTTGTAGCGGTCCAGCGATTCGATTTCCAGCATCTTGGCTGGGACCAGGTCGTCCTTGTCCCAGGGGAAATACATCATCTTTTTCAGCCCGCCCCAGGCGTTGAAGATCCAGTCAACGCCGCGCAAGTCGCCTTTGTCGTTGACGACGAACGTGGTGCCGCAATCACGCATCCAGGCGTCGTTGTTGGACAATTCGACGACCCGCACTTCCGCGGGCAGCATTGCGCGAGCGTTTTCATATTGGTCGCCGTTGACGCCCATGGTCACCTGCTCGAAGCGGGAGATTTGTTGCGCCACTTCGACGAAAGCGCGCTGAGCTGGCTTGCCACCATTGCGCCAGGTATCGGGCCTTTGTGGCCAGAGCATCCAACAAGCGGCATGCGCCTCCCACTCGGCTGGCATGCGGAATCCGTCCGCTTCTGGTGTTGAATGAATCAAACTCGGCATCGTTGAAGATCCTGCGCAGCGCGTCTCAGGGTCGACATTATGCCGCTGATGGCAGTGCAAAGGCAGGTCGAGTTTCGTCGGGAGTGGAAATACTGTGGATATGATCCTCATTCCCGTCAAAGCCGTAGGGGCGACTCCTGAGTCGTCCGTCTTTAATTGTCGAATTTTGCGGGCGATGTACAGAGTCGCCCCTACATCTAATCTGGCGCAAAACGGTTTTATCTGCCGAGCATGTCCAGCAAATTCACCACCCCAGTTTTGGTAGCTTAAGGAAATGCACGCTCGTTCATAGTACAATATGAGCTTTAAGGAAGATGAAGGGCGGTGGCAGGAGCTGATGCATCTGCGCGCGATCTCGCCAATTGATGGGCGTTATGCCGATAAAGTGGCTCCCTTACGAGACTATCTCTCGGAATGGACGCTGATGCGCTACCGCGTGCTGGTGGAAGCGTGCTGGCTCATGGCGATGTCAGCGGAACCAGCCATTACGCATGTGCGGCCTTTCAATGATGCAGAAAAGCGCATCCTGCAAGCGCTGTCATGCGAATTTGATGATGCTGCCGGGCAGCGTATCAAATCCCTGGAAGCCGAAACCAAGCACGATGTCAAAGCGGTGGAGTATCACATCAAGGAGCGCCTGGATGAGACCAGCCTGCGCGATGTGGCCGAATCGGTTCACTTCGCTTGCACATCCGATGATATCAATAATCTGGCTTACGCCATGATGTTCCGCGATGCCATTGGCAATGTTTGGCAGCCACAGGCGCGCGCGCTCATTGGCCGGCTCGATGAACTGGCGCGCTCGTACGCGGATGTCCCGATGCTGGCGCGAACCCATGGACAAGCGGCCACGCCCACTACCATGGGCAAGGAGATCGCTGTATTTGCCCATCGGCTTCAGCGGCAGTTGAAGTCCATTGATTCGCAAGAATATCTCGGCAAATTCAACGGCGCGGTCGGCGCCTTCAACGCCCATCATGTCGCCTATCCTCATGTGGATTGGCCTGGATTATCGCAGCGATTTATCGAAGGACTCGGCCTGGTTTATAATCCGCTGACGACGCAAATTGAGCCGCACGACTACCTGGCCGAGCTGGCGCACGACTTTATGCGCTTTAACACGGTGCTGCTCGATTTCTGTCGCGACATGTGGATGTATATATCGCTTGGCTATTTCCGGCAGAAGACAAAGGCGGGCGAGGTCGGATCGTCGACCATGCCGCATAAAGTCAATCCGATCGACTTCGAAAACGCGGAAGCCAATCTGGGAATCAGCAATGCAGCTTTTGCTCACCTGGCGGATAAGCTGCCTTTATCTCGCCTTCAGCGCGATTTGAGCGACTCTTCTGCATTGCGGAACTTTGGCGTCGCCATCGCTCACAGCTATCTCGCGCTTCTCTCAGCACAGTGTGGACTGTCAAGCGCCGAAGTCGACCGGGCAGTATTGACCGAGGACCTCGACGAGGCTTGGGAGGTGCTGGCGGAGGCGGTACAGACTGTCATGCGCAAGCATCATTTGCCAGGCGCTTACGAGCGGTTGAAGTCGCTAACCCGTGGCGCAAGCGTTACACGAGAATACCTGCAGGAATTCATCGACGCGCTGGCGATACCGCAAGC
>JAAXID010000175.1 GCA_012270545.1 Anaerolineae bacterium
GGCTGCTTCAACTCCTGCGGTCAGCATCATGTGGCCGATATCGGCTTCTTTGGCAACAGCCGCCGCTCCGGCAACCACAAGTTGCCACACTTCCAGGTCGTGCTCGGCGGGCAATGGCAGCAGAATGCCGGGAGCTACGGATTGGCCGTCGGCGCGGTGCCGGCCAAATGCGTGCCCGATGTGTTGGAAGCGCTGACCGAACGCTACGTTGCTGAACGTGGCGAGAGCGAAAACTTCCAGACCTGGGTCAAGGACTTGGGGCGCAAGGAAATCAAAGCGATGCTACAGCCTTATATGCAGCTGCCCAGCTTCGAGGAAAGTCCCGGCTACTTCAGCGATTGGGGTGATTCGCGCGTCTACACAATCGATGACATCGGCGTGGGCGAATGCGCCGGTGAGGTGGTTTCGCTGTTTTCGATGGAGATCTCCAAGGCGGAATCGACGCAATTCGAAGCCTTGCTGGCCCTGGACGACGGTGACTACAAGCTGGCGGACGAGCAAGCCTACAAAGCGATGGTCATGGCGGCGCGCGCGCTGGTACGCACCAAGCATCTCGATGTCGGCGATGACTACAACATCATTGTCGACGAATTCCGTTCGCGCTTCTACGATACGGAGCTGATCTACGATCGCTTTGCCAAGGGCAAGTTCGCCCGTTATCTGTTCAAGCGGCACGAAGGCGCTCCCGAACGCGTCAACGAAGATTATGCCCATCAGATCATTGATGAAACGCAGCTGTTTATCGAGAATGTCCATACTGCCGAACAGCGCATCAATGGCGTGATTGTCGGTTAGCAGAGGCGCGCGGAGAGACTATGACAACAGTGCCAAAACGGCTGGGCGTCAAGTTCAGCCTGAAACAGCAACCGACTCTCGAGCCAGAAGACATCCTGCCCATCTTCCAGCGCTGGATTCAGGAGCACACAGTCGAAGGCATGCTCATTGATGTCATCGATTACAAGCACGTACCTGAGGGACCCGGCGTCGTGCTGATCGCCGATGAAGCAGATTTCGCTTACGATCTCACAGATGGGCAGATCGGCTTGCACTACGTTCGAAAAAGGGAGCTGCCGGAAAACCTGGTGGACGCCCTTCGGCTGGTCTTCCGTCGCGCGCTGGCCGCAGCCCGCGCCCTGGAAGCGGAAGCGCCAGGCGATATCGTTTTCGACTTCAGCGCGGCCAAGATCAGCTTCCTCGACCGCATGCATTATCGGAATGACCCCGCGGTCTTCGAGGACGCGCGCGCGACCTTGACCGCCACCCTCAGCGAACTATATGGCTCTGCCGTAACGATCACACGGCAATACGACGATCCCCGTGCCGTCTTCGCCCTGCGCTGCGCGGTTGATGGCGGAAGCGAAGTCGACACGGATGCGCTCAGCGCCCGGCTCGAGAAAAACCTGCAAACCGTCTAGCGACTTCGCGCGACGCCATACCAGCAAGCGACTGCTTGTCGCTATCGGCCAACACAATTAGATGCAGCCAGGCACAGGCAGGCAAAAGCGCCCGTGCAAGGTTTTCGCTAATCGGTTATATTTCTAGGCGCATTTCTTGAATCGTCAATGAAAGCTGGAATATGACCGCCTACAATTTCGACGAAATCATCGATCGTACCGGGCACGACAGCGCCAAGTGGGGCGCGGTCGCTGACGGCTGCCTGCCGATGTGGGTCGCCGATATGGACTTTCGCTCGCCGCCCACCGCCATCGACGCCATGATCGAACGCGCCCATCACGGCGTCTTCGGCTATACCATGGATCCACTGAAGCTCAAAGAGGTGGTCGTCGAACGCATGGAGCGGCTGTACAACTGGCGGATTAAGCCCGAAGATATCCTTTTTTCGCCCGGTCTGGTGCTGGGGCTGTGCGCGGCCGGCCGCGGCTTCGGGGCGCCAGGCGACGCGGTTTTGATTCAGACGCCCGTCTATGGACCATTCTTTAAGGCGGCGACGAGCAACCAAAAGTTCGCGCTTTCTATTGACATGCAATATGTTGCCGATGACGAGCATAGTTTTCACTACGAGAACGACTATGACGCTTTTGAAGAGGCCGCAAGCAAGCCGCAGACTTCCATCCACCTGCAATGCAATCCGCAGAACCCGGCCGGCTTCATGTATTCAAGCGCCGAGCTTGAGCGAATTGGCGAAATCTGCCTGAAGCACGAGGTCTTGATCGTCGCCGATGAGATTCATTCCGATCTGATCCTGGAAGGCCAACACATCCCCATCGCAACCGTGTCGGAGGAAATCGCCCAAAACACGCTGACCATGATCGCGCCGAGCAAAACCTACAATCTCGCCGGCTTGTCCTGTTCAGTCTTGATCGCCCAAAACAAGGAGATCCGCGAAACGACGGCGGCCGCGCTGCAGAGCATAGGCGCGCACGTCAACATCATGGGCTATGAAGCGGCATACGGCGCCTACACCGGCGGCGACGAATGGCTGCGGCAGCTGCTCGTCTATCTCAAGGACAATCGCGATTTCGCCATCGACTACATTCGCAAGCACATGCCGCAGGTCAAGACCACCGTTCCGACATCGACCTATCTGCTCTGGATGGATATGCGCGATCTGCCAATTGAAGGCGACCTGATGGAATTTTGCCACAAAACCGCTGGCATCGCGCCCAGCCCCGGCGCATTCTTCGGCGCTGCCGGTGAAGGCTTCGTGCGCTTGAACTTCGGTTGTCCACGCGCCACGCTGGCGACGGGCCTCGAACGACTGCGGGCGGCGGTTGAGCAACTGGCGCTGACGGTCTAGTCGAGGAGAAAATGCCCTGCCCCGTCCCTTTTTGATTGACACCGACGCCGGCTCCGATGATGCGGTCGCCATCCTGATGGCGCTGCGCCATCCCGAGGTTGATGTCCGCGCGATTACGGTCGTCGCCGGAAACGTTCCGCTTCCACAAGGCCTTGTCAACTCGCTCTATTTTACGGAACTCTGTGAGACCCATGTGCCAGTCTACGCCGGCGCCGATCGGCCATTGCTGCGCGAATATGTCTCCGCCGACTGGTTCCATGGCGCCGATGGCTTGGGCGATTGGGGCGACCGCTACAAACCGCAGCGCACTCAGCCAAGCGACCTTCACGCCGTCGACGCCATCATCGAAACCGCACGATCAACGCCGGACCTCATCATTGTGACACTCGGTCCGCTGACCAATCTGGCACTCGCGCTCAGCAAGGCACCTGACATCATACCTTTCGTGTCGCGCTGTATTGTGATGGGTGGCGCCGCCTGCACCAATGGCAATGTCACACCCGCCGCCGAATACAATATCTGGTGCGATCCCGAGGCGGCGAGAATCGTCTTCCGCTCGGGGCTGCCGGTCGAGATGGTGGGCTGGGAATTCAGCATCGGCGAATTCGTCCTTTCGCTCGAGGACATCGAATTCCTACGAAAAATAGACACGCCCTACGCCGATTTCGCAATAGACTGCAACATCAAGGGCATGCGTGGCTACGAGATTCAAACCGGCGAGATCGGCATTTCGCTGCCCGATGGCGTGGCGATGGCGGTCGCAATCGATCCAACGATCTGCAAATCCGCAAGCCAGCACTATGTCGATGTGGAATGCGACAGCGAGCTGACGCGTGGCATGACCGTGGTGGACAAGCTCAACCTGGCGGACGATGAGCGCAATGCGCCGGTTTGGCGCGAGCTGCTGGCGATCCCGAACAAGCCCTCGATTTGCTGGGCTTTGGACGCGGCCCGCTGGAAAGACCTCCTGTATCAGCTGCTCCGCTAGCCACGCTGCAACTTTGCGCCAGCTCGCCGCGTATTCTGAGTGAAACATGTCAATGGAGATATCGAGATGGATCACGAGCCGCAGAAACCGAAGAATCAGCGCGATTGGGTCGAGGAGATGGAAGTGGCTGGCAACGAGCTGGTCGATCGCGTCAAGGCATTGGTGGCCGAAGGCAACGTCCGCCGCTTAATCATCCGCAACGCCAACAATGAAGTGCTGATCGAAGTGCCCTTGACCTCAGCTGTCGTGGTTGGCGGCGTCGCCACGCTAATCAGCCCGGTGCTAGCGGCGCTGGGCGCGCTGGCTGCGCTCTTCGCTAAACTTAAACTCGATATCGTCCGCGCCGAAGAGATCGACGAAGACGCCGAAACCATCATGATTTCGGACGACGATGTCACCGATGTGACGCCCTCGGACGACTAGCATATTCGGGGTCATTTCCTAAGTCACGGCGGAGTTATTACGTCGGGACAAGATTTCTGCGCGCTCAAAAGGAGAAGTCGCGCGCTTTGCCAATTCTATTGATCTACATACCTCGCCGACGGGACATATTTTCGCGTTCACAGTGGGAAGCGTGTACATGTTAAGCTATACTATGCGGAAATTGAGCGTAAGCAATGGCCGGGCTGCTTGTCGTAATCTGCAGTCAGCGCCGCGCACCGAAAACAGAGGTAGATCATGATCGTTAGCGTCCTTCAAGAAAACC
>JAAXID010000041.1 GCA_012270545.1 Anaerolineae bacterium
TGCTGGCTGCGGATGTGGTAGTAGTAATCGGGGCTGTGATTGTCGGCGTGGGTTTGCAGTTTGGCGATGAGAGGCTCGGGGTCACGCTGGATGACCTGGTAAGTGTTGATGAGATCGAAATTGACATCACTTAAGAAAGCCTGCCCCCCCCCCGTTAAAATTAACTCTTACTTCATTCTTCAAAGCGAAGAAAAGCGCGCCGCCACCGACGAAGGGTTCGTAATAGTTGTTGAAATCGTCAGGAATGCGCGGCAGGAGTTCGTTTAGCAGGCTGCGCTTGCCGCCCACCCACTTGACGAATGGCTTCGCGTTGTGAAAATCAGGCAAAGACGCTTGTGGCATACTTGACCGCTAACCTTGATGTATCCGCACACTTGATCTATATGATCATTTTGCGCGGCTGTCAAGCATGATAAAAAGCCAGAATACAAAAACCCGAATCATCTATGTTATACTTGCCGACTGATATGGAAAAGCAAACAGCAGTCGTCGCACAAAGGAACGCTATGGCGTCACCAACGAAGGAGATGCTCCTCGACTGGTATCGGCAGATGGTGCTGATCCGCGAGTTCGAGGAAACCTGCCATCAACTCTACGAAGAGAAGCGCATCACCGGCGTCTATTTGCATCTCTATAGCGGGCACGAAGCCAGCGGCGTCGGCTCGATGGCGGCGCTGCGCCCCACCGATCACGTCATCACCGCTTATCGTGATCACGGCATCGCGCTCATCCTGGGCCTGGACCCCAAGGCGGTCATGGCCGAGATGATGGGCAAGAAGACCGGCTCGAGCGGCGGCAAGGGTGGCTCGATGCACCTGGCCTCCAAAGACCACAACTTCTGGGGCGGTTACGCCATCGTTGGCGGCCACCTGCCCCTGGCGGCCGGCATCGCCCTGGAAGCGCGCTACAAGGGCAAAGACGATGTCACCATGACCTATGTCGGCGATGGCGCAACCAACAACGGCTACTTTCATGAGTCGCTGAATATGAGTGCCATTTGGGATCTGCCGGTGATCTGGATCATAGAGAATAATGGCTACGGCATGGGCACCGAGGTTGAGCGCGCCAGCGGCCAGGTCGAATTGCATCGCAAGGCGGAAGCTTACGGCATCAAGAGCTTCGGCCGTGTCGACGCGCAGAACGCGCTGGAAGTTTACGCGGTCGCTTCGAAGGCGGTGGAATACGCGCGAGTGAATGGACCGGCCGTCATTGAGCATGTGACTTATCGTTATCGCGGGCATGGCGTCTCCGACAAGCAATATGACGCGCGCAATGATATGTCAGCTGAACTGAAAGAATGGATGGAGACGCGCGAGCCGATCAAAATCCTGCGCGATTGCATCGAGAGCAAGTACGGGGATGTCGGCGAAACCCTGGCGAAGCACGAAGCCGATGCGCGGCGGATTGTCGCCGAGTCGGTCGCTTTCGCCGAAGCCAGCGAGATGCCGAGCAGCTACCAGGACCTGCTGGGGAATACATACGTGGCATCCGACCTGGTGCACAAAACGAAATACAGCGTGGGCGCTGGCATCGACTGATGCGTATTGCCGCCAGTCGCAACGATTCTGTAGGGACGATTCGGTGAATCGCCCGCAATATACACAGCGGAGAAAGCAGATCTAATGGCAGCTAGAAATGTCGCCATGCGGGAAGCGATCCGCCGGGCGCTGCGAGAAGAAATGCACCGCGATGAGAATGTCTTTGTCATGGGCGAAGAGGTGGCTTACTGGCAGGGGACGCACCGGGTGACGCGCGGCTTCCTGGAGGAATTTGGCGATCGGCGCGTACGCGATACGCCTATCAGCGAAATGGCGATCGGCGGCGTAGCGGTGGGCGCGGCGCTGGCCGGCTTGCGACCGGTGGCCGAGTTCATGACGATCAACTTCGCTTTCCTGGCTTTGGACGCGATCGCCAATCACGCGGCCAAAGTGCGCTACTTTTTCGATGGCATGTTCAAGGCGCCGCTGGTCTATCGCGCGGCGAGCGGCTGGGGCAATCAAGCGACCGCCTCCCATTCGCACGCGCCGGAGCCAATCTTCGCGCATTTCCCCGGCATCTATGTCGGCTGTCCATCCAATTCGCTGGACGCTTACGGCATGCTGAAAACCTCGATTCGCGATGATAATCCCGTGCTCTTCACCGAGAGCATCGCGTTATATCCCAAGCCGAGCCCGATGCCGGAAGACCTCGATGAGGACTACCTGATTCCCATCGGCAAGGGCGATCTCAAACGCGAGGGCGCGGACGTCACGCTGGTCGCTTACGCGCGTGGCGTCGACTGGGCTTTGCAGGCGGCCCGTCAATTGGCGCGTGATGGCGTGGAAGCGGAGGTGGTCGATCTGCGCTGGCTGCGTCCGCTGGATATGGAACTGGTGTATAACAGTTTCAAGAAGACGAATCGCTGCGTGATCGTGGAGGAGTCGCTGCCGATGTACAGCTTCGGCGGAGAAATCGCCGCCAATTTGCAGGAGCACATGTTCGACTATATGGACGCGCCGATCAAGCGGGTCGCCGCTGAGGATGTGCCCCTGCCCTATTCGAAAGATATCGAATTGTTGGCGCTGCCAAACGCGCAGAAGGTCGTGGACGCGGTCAAGGAGATCCTGTAAATGGCGCACGAAGTCAAGCTCACGATGGATGGCCTGCTGATCAACTGGCTGAAAGATGTCGGCGACAGCGTCAACGCCGGCGACATCATCGCTGAATTCGAGGCGGACAAGGCGACGGTGGAGATAGAAGCGGGCAGCGATGGTGAGTTGCTCGAGCTGCGCGCCGAACCGGGCGACGAACTCGGCGAGGGTTCTGTGATCGCAGTCATTGGCGCGCAAGGGGAAACAGTCGCGCCGGCCGAAGCCTCGCCTCCCGCAGCGGAAACAACCGAAGAGACAGCTAAAACGGCGACAAACGGACAAAGCATGACCGACGATGGCCGCATCAAGGCGTCGCCGCTGGCGCGCCGCATTGCCGCCGAAAAAGGCATCGATCTAGCCCGCGTACAAGGATCGGGTCCCAGCGGAAGAATAGTCAAATCGGATGTCGAAAACCTGTCGGCCACGCCGCTCCCCCCGCCCGCTCCGCCATCCGCGCCGGCCGCCGCAGCCCAGCCGACCTGGGGCGCGCTCCCGCAAGATGATGTGGAGATCATCCCGTTATCGCGCATGCGGCGCGCCATCGCCGACGGCACCGTGCGCAGCAAGAGCAATACGCCTCACTTCTATGTCACGGTGGAAGTTGATGTCGAAGCGCTGCTGGCATTGCGCGAAGAGATCAACAGCGCGCTTTCTGAACGCGGCATCAAAATCAGCGTCAACGACATGCTCATCAAGGCCCTGGCGCTGACGCTGCGGAAGTTCCCCAATCTCAACACGCACTATTACGGCGACCGTTTCGTGCGGCACAAGCGCGTCAGCATCGGCATATCTGTCGCCTTGCCGGATAACGGCCTGGTGAATGTCGTCTGTCCCGATGCCGACAAGGTGTCGCTGAGCGAGATGGCGGTCAATAACAAGGCGATGTACGAGCGCGCCCGCAGCGGAGTGATCAAACCGGAGGACATCCGCGGCGCCACTTTCACCATCAGCAATCTGGGACCCTTCAACGTGAAGGATTTCTCGGCGATCATCAGCTCGCCCGAAGCCGGTATCCTCGCCGTATCAGCGTCGCAGCGCGTCCCAATTGTGCTCGCCGATGGATCGCTCGGAGTCGGCACGCGGATGAATATGACGCTCAGCGTCGATCATCGCGTCAGCAATGGCGCGGAAGGCGCGGCCTTCATGAATCACTTGCG
>JAAXID010000136.1 GCA_012270545.1 Anaerolineae bacterium
TGAGCGCTTCCATCTCGACGCCGGTCTTTGCGCTCGTCTTGACGCTTGCCCTAATCTCGATGGCGCAGTGGGACTCATTGATAGTCAGGTCAAGGCTGATTTTGTCCAGCGGCAGCGGATGGCAAAGCGGGATGAGCTCGGCAGTGCGCTTAGCCGCCATGACACCGGCGATGCGCGCCACGCTTAGCACATCGCCTTTTTTGATATCGCCCGCGCGAATCAGCTGCAGCGTTTCTGGCTTCATGCTGACTGCGCCGGCGGCGCGCGCAATGCGCTCGGTGACCGCTTTGCCGCCGACATCAACCATGTCGGCGCGGCCCTGCTCATCGAGGTGGGTCAGTTTCTTGTTGGCTGTCATCGTTGACTTTATAGGCACTCTTGGCACATAGGCGGCCAGGATATCTCATGCGCGTGGCGCGATTTCTACCGCTTCTGAAAAGACGACGCCATCGGCAAGGAAATCAAGCCCCTGATCGCTATAGATCTGACCGATGCCCTCGCTTTGCGGCTGATGCGCGCCGGCGACACGCATGCGGTACCAGGCGCTGGCAGTGCCGCCGTAGGCGATCATATCGGCTGAGGCCAGGATCTCAATTGAGTGCGCGCAATTCTGACGCGGACCCAGGAGGCGAATGTCGTCCTCAGTGTAGGTCGCCGGATTCGGATCGGTTCGTTCGCGCAGGCCTTCCGCAGGCGCTGGCTGGATGATAATACCGAAACCATCGCTATCGTCGTCCGCCGCGGCGATAACGAGATTGTCGTCTTGGAATACAATCGGCACGGTACCCAGCGATGTGTTCGCGACAGACAAGCGGATCACGAGCCTCCCAGCGTCATTGATGTCGCCCGCCGTCAACTCCAGCTGCAGTGGATCCTGCGCTTGCCGGCCGAGGATCGATTGATGCGCCGCCAGGTTTCGGGCGGCCGGCAGGCGAACGCAGGGGATGCCGGCGCTTAGGTGTGGCGACAAGTCGGAAATAAAGCCCGGCAAACGGTCGGGCAGGACGAAAACGATGAGCACGACCAGAAGTATGATGCCGATGAAGACATTGGGATTGTTCCGGTCCAGTTTCAGCAATTCGGTCGATCACCTCGTTCCAGCCAGTCCCCCAAGAATCGCGCCAATGCGGCGGCGTCCACATCTTCCACATTATGCCACAGAATGCCGTTGTCGTGCCCGCGGAACCAGACATCTTGACGGCGGATGAATTCGTGCGTGCTGAATTTGGCGCGCCCTATCGCTTCGTCCAAGGGTCCGCCGTCAAGGAGATGGGCGGCGATTTCCCGGTAGCCGAGGCCGCTCATCGAGGGGATGGCGCGGTCATAGCCCATATCGAGGAGGCGGGCGACTTCCTCAACCAGGCCCGCTTCGATCATGGCGTCCACACGAGCGTCTACACGCGGGTAGAGGATTGAGCGCGGCAACTGCAATCCGATCCTTAGCAGGCGCCAAGGCGGCGGGCGCTTTTTTTGCAGGTCGCTTATGGCATGCCCGGTTAGCATTTGCACTTCCAGGGCGCGGATCACGCGGCGCGTGTTGTTGGGGTGGATGCGCTCGGCGGCGACGGGGTCGAACTGGCGCAGCCGCTTATGAAGCGCGGCGGGCGAGTTTTCGCTGGCGAAGCGTTCCAGTTCGGCGCGCAGTTTCGGATCGGGCGGCACGCGCGGGATTGACCAGCCTTCTTCGACAGCGCTGATGTACTGTCCGCTTCCGCCGACCAGAAAGGGAATCCTGCCCCGCTGATGAACTGCTTCAATGGCGCGATTGGCGGCGTCCTGATATTCGGCCAGGCTTAGGTTGTAGTCCGGCGGGACGATGTCGATCAGGTGATGGGGAATCTGCGCCTGCTGCCCGGCTGTCGGTTTGGCGGTGCCGATGTCCATGTAGCGGTAGATCTGGCGGCTGTCAGCGCCAACGATCTCGCCGCCAACGACTTGCGCCAGGCTGATTGCGAGCTCGGTTTTGCCGACCCCGGTGGGACCGAGGATGATGATGAGCGGGGGGGCGTCACCAGTCAAAGGCGTCCTCCACATGATCGATGCGCGGGCGTCGATTGGCGATTATGGCGACGGCGATGACATCGATGCGCCACTGCGTCTCTGGATCGATGTCCTGGTCCTGCAAGTATTGATAGGCGGCCTTCAGCATGCGTTCGTGCTTCGCCGGCGTGACCGCCTCCAGAGCGGGCTCGGTGTTTGCGCCCCGGCGGGTTTTCACCTCGACGAAGACGAGAACGCCATCCCGTTTCGCGATGATGTCAAGTTCGCCGAAGGTAGTCGACCAGTTGCTATCCTGGATTGCGTAGCCTTTGGTGCGCAAGTATTCTCGCGCGATTTTTTCGCCAGCCGCGCCCGTTCGAAGGTTGTTTCGCATTAGCTCTCAGCTTGCTTCCGTAGGGTCCTCATATTATAGGCGAAGTTCCACATTGCGGCTCGCTGCCTCGGTGAAAGCAAAGGTGTAGGGCACGATGCGTTTAAAGCGCCGGTCCGGTGTTGCAATTGTCAGTTTCTCCGCTACTATCCAGTGCTTGGAATTGCTCATGCGGGCGGTGTATAGGCTGCAGAATCAGGTTTGGGCGCTGTTGCTTCAGACGGGTTTCGGCTGGTTGCGCAGCGCTTTTCAGGGCATGGGTTTCGAATCGGCGAGAGTTAGTTTACGAGGGAGCTGAAACGGATTATGGACATGAATTCGGCGGTCACTGTCGCTGTGGTGGCCGGGGTTATTGGTTTGCTGTTTGCGCTTTATCAGCGCAGCTTTGTGCTGTCGCAAGACGAAGGCTCCGAACGGATGAAGCAGATCGCGGCGGCGATTCAGCGGGGCGCGCAAGCCTTTCTCAGCCGCGAATATCGCGCGGTGGCGATTCTGGTCTTGATTGTCACCGTTGCGCTGGCGGGCTTGAGCCAGCTGCCGGGTTCGGGCATGTCGATTCTGACAGCGGTTGCCTTCGTCGTTGGCGCGCTGGCATCGGGTCTGTCGGGTTATATCGGCATGTATATCGCGGTGCGCGCCAATGTGCGGACGGCGCAAGCGGCCTCGCGGAGCCTCAACAGGGGCTTGCGGGTAGCTTTCGCCAGTGGCACGGTGATGAGCACGATGGTGGTTTCGCTCGCTCTGCTGGGCATCAGCCTGTTATTCATCACCTTCGTCAATCAGCTGGGCGATGCGGCGCAGGCGGCCTCGGCCTTGGCCGGTTTCGGCTTCGGCGGCACCTCGATCGCGATTTTCGCGCGCGTGGGCGGCGGCATTTATACCAAAGCGGCCGATGTCGGCGCTGATCTGGTGGGCAAGACGGAAGCGGGCATCCCGGAAGATGACCCGCGCAATCCAGCCACGATCGCCGATAACGTCGGCGACAACGTCGGCGATGTGGCCGGCATGGGTTCCGATCTCTTCGAGAGCTATGCCAGCTCAATCATTGCGGCGATTTCGCTGGCGACGACCGCCGGTATTTTCGTCGACGACGGCTCAATAGAGGCGGCACAGGTCTTTCCAATTCTGGTGGCGACGGCGGGGCTGGTCATCAGCATCATCGCCAGCTTCCTGGTCAAGACGGAAGAAGGCGCCGATCAGGAGCGCTTGCTCGGCAGCATTCGCACTGGCATCTACAGCGCCTCCGGCTTGATCGCTGTTGTCATCATCATACTTGGTTTGAGTCTGCCATTTGGCGACAAAAACATCGGCATCATCATCGCCACGCTGAGTGGTCTGGTCGGTGGCGTGCTGATCGGCTATTTCACCGAGTATTTCACGGCCGCTACATACGGCCCGACACAGGCGCTTTCGGCATCGGCCGAGGGCGGCGCCGGCATCGTGGTGATTCGCGGGTTGGCGCTGGGCATGATGAGTACGCTGGCGCCGGTTATCATCGTGGTCCTTGTGACGCTTTTGGCGACATCGCAGGCGGGCTTGTATGGCGTGGCGGTGGCCGCGGTCGGCATGCTCTCGACGCTGGGCATCACGCTGGCGACCGACGCCTACGGTCCGGTGGCGGACAACGCCGGTGGCATCGCCGAGATGTCGGACTTGCCGGAAGAAGTGCGCGACCGCACCGATGCCCTCGACAGCCTGGGCAATACGACGGCGGCGACCGGCAAAGGTTTCGCGATCGGCTCGGCGGCGATGACGGCGCTGGCCTTGACGGCCGCATTCATCACGGCGCTGACCGCCGGCGGCAGTTCGGCACTGGGCTCGGCGGTGAATCCGGCCGACCTGCTGCTGAATCCACAGTTTGTGACCGGGCTCTTCATCGGCGGTTTGCTGCCCTTCGTCTTCAGCGCGCTGACGATGGTGGCGGTGGGCGATGCGGCTCAGCAGATTGTTGAGGAGGTTCGCCGTCAATTCCGCGAGATCAAGGGCATCATGGAAGGCGCGGGCGAGCCGGATTACGAACGCTGCGTCGCCATCAGCACTGACAGCGCGATCAGGCAGATGCTGCTGCCGGGTGTTATCGCCGTTGGCGTGCCGGTCGGCATGGCGTTGCTGGCGGTGGTGGGCAAGGGCAATATTCTTGGCGAATTCATCGCGCCTATTTCGCTGGTGGGCGTCTTGCTCGGTTCGCTGGTTTCCGCCTTCATGCTGGCGGTGATGATGGCAAACGCGGGCGGCGCCTGGGATAATGCCAAGAAGCACATCGAAGCGGGCAACCTCGGCGGCAAGGGCTCGGACGCTCACAAAGCGGCGGTTGTTGGCGATACCGTTGGCGATCCCTTCAAGGATACATCGGGGCCGTCGCTGAATATCTTGCTGAAGCTGTTGGCGATTGTGTCGCTGGTAATTGCACCGCTGATCGGCAGCGCCTTTCCACCGATTTAGCGAGCGCCAATCCCAGCCCCGGCCCCTCCTGCAGGTCAGTGTCAGGGGCAGTGTCTACACGACCTAGCAACCCAAGGCGTCGGGGAGGGGTGTTCACTTACGTAGAAGCATCTTAATTGCGAGGATGTGGGGCTACCTACCAGGTCGCCCGAATCTGTCGCCTGACTAAGGTCTGCTGATGAAAATGGAACAGGACGGACCGCGCGGTCTGTATTTTGAAGAATTCGAGGTGGGCGCGACCATGCGTACACGCGGTCGCACTATCACTGAAGCGGATCTGGTGGGCTTCGCCGCCTTGACCGGCGACTACAACCCGATGCACACCGATGCCGAGTACGCCAGGGATTCATTCATGGGTCAGCGGGTGGCGCATGGCCTGTTGACACTCAGTTATGCGGTCGGGCAAGCCTACCAGTTGGGGATTCTGGAACGCACTGTGCTGGGATTCCGCGGCTTGGAGATGAAATTCAGCAGTCCGGTTTACATCGGCGATACGATTCACGTCGAGTTGAAAGTGACCGAGACGAAAGCGGCGCGTCGGCTGGGCGGCGGTACCGTCGTGCTGGATACCCGAATTGTCAAGCAGGACGGCACTGTCGCGCAAAAGGGGAGTTTGTCGCTGCTGATGATGTCGAAACCCTGATGTCGCAGGGCGCGGAGTTACTTGAGATCTTGACGCAGCATCCCCACTGCCGCTTTGGCTGATAATATCGCCTGCGGCAGATCGCCACCGGGCAGGACCGCTGCGCCGACATGATACAGATGTTGAGCATGCCGACTGCGGATCTGTGGAAGCGCCAGCGCCGCGCGCCTGCCATGAGGCAATTCCCCGTGCAAGGCGCCGCGCCAGGCGCCCGACATGTGCCCCAAGTCAGCCGGCGTGAGGTGTTTTTCGCTGCGAATCCGGCTGCGCAGATCCAGGCCATAACGTCCTTCAAGTATAGTCAGAATGCGGTCGCGAACGACGGCGTCCTGCGTCGCCCAATTTACTTTTTCTGATAGCGCTGGGGCGCTGACCGCAATTAGCCAATTCTCCTGATTGAAGGGCGCGTTTAACGGGTCAGTTTTGCAACTTATGCTCAGCGTGATGGTAGGATCTTCTGGCATGACCCCGTGGCGGAAGAGCTGATCGAATTCAGTCCGATAGTCGGCGGAGAAGAAGATGTTATGGTGCGCGAGTTGTGGGGAAGTCTCGCGGAGGCCGAGCAGCATGACAAAGGCTGAGCTGGACATCGGCGTCTGAACCAGGTCGCGGAGCAGAGACGGGGAAATCACACCCTCCGGCAGCAAGTAGCGGGCGGTCGAAATCGGATCGATGCTGGAGACAACCGCGTCGGCGCCCAAGAATTCGCCATCCGTTTCCAGCGTGACACCAATCGCCTTGTTTCGCTCAATCTCAATTCGCTTGACGGGACAAGCGAGGCGGATGGACACCTCGAATTCACCAGCCAGTTTCGCCAGCGCCTGTGGCAGCGCGTAGGCGCCGCCGCGCGGATACCACAAGCCATCGTTCAGAACAGTATGCGCCAACTCGCTGGATGTTGAAGGGACGGCGTAGGGACTGCCGCCGCTATGGCTCGCGCAGTGGGCGAGGGCGCGAACGAGTTTCTCCGAGCGGACAAATCGTTGGCTGGCGCTGTACGCGCTATGAAATGGACCGGCACGCAGCCAGCTTCCGAATAGCGAGTCAGTCGCGGTCTCATTTCGGCCGAATCCGTAGCGCCGCATTTCCTGGAGGCGCGCGGCGAAAGCCAGAAAACGCAAGTAACCGGCTACATCGCCTGGCTCGATCTGGGCGATCTCGGCTGCGGTTTCTGTCCAATCCCGGTAAACATTGAAGACGGTGCCATCGGGAAAGAAGTATCGCGTCTGGGGATCGATCGGGAGCCAGCGCAGATAGTCTTCACTGTTGCGCCCGAGATCATGAAAGAGCGCGTCCAGTTGCGCCCGGGTGGAAAAGGCCGACGGCGCTATGGTCCAGCTGAAACCACGTGCCTGATAATCGCAGACGATCCCGCCCACCCGCGATTTATGCTCCAAAACGGTGACATCGTAGCCGGCCTGCGCCAGCCGAATCGCCGTGGCCAGGCCCGCGATGTCCGCGCCGATGACGATGACGGACTTAGGCATGGCGGTGGACTTCGCCCCTTGCAAACCTGCGACACGGACCTGAGCTTCGAGAAGCCACTGAGTTGTAAGCGGTGTTCATCGTCACAGTCGTTGTTCTGTTTGCCGAATGTCAGGTGAAATTAAGATACAGCAACAGCTTCAGGTTGGCAAATGGGGCTATGGTTCGCAGCTCGATTGCAGCGCGAGGCATGAGCGGGAGATTCACGCAGGCGAGCACTGTGCGGACTAGCGAAATCTGTTGACCGCCTTGCGGAGACTGGAGGCCGCTTCCGCCGGATCATCGGCGAAGATGATGCCGCGAGAAGAATTGATGATCAGTCCACGACCAGCGCTGTTCAATCCTGCTTTGGCTAGAGCTTTGATGTCGCCACCTTGAGCGCCGACGCCGGGAACCAGCAGGGTCATCTCGCCGACGATGGAGCGAATCTGCGCCATTTCCTTCGGATTCGTCCCCGACGCGACGAGCATGCAGTTGCCATTTGCATTCCACCGGTCCGCCGCCTTCCTGGCGACGATTTGCCACAAGGGTTGGTCATTCACTTTCAGATTCTGTATCTCAGCCGAACCGGGATTTGAAGTTCGGCCGAGAATGATGCAAGCCTTGTCGGCGTAATCAAGGAAGGGCTGCAGCGCATCGCGACCGAGATAGGGGTTGAGCGTGACCGCGTCGAAGCCGAGTTCGTCGAAGATTGCGCGGGCGTAGGCGCCGCTCGTATTGCCGATATCAGCGCGCTTGGCGTCGGCGATGGTCAAGATACTGGGATGACGCTCTCGCAGGTAAACGATCGACTGCGCCAATTGCCGCCAGCCGTCGGCGCCGTTCACCTCGTAAAAGGCCATGTTGAATTTGAATGCGGCGGCGTATTCGGCGGTTGCATCGATGATTTGGCGGTTGAAAGCTAGCTGAGGCGCGTCAAGTTTGAGCAAGGCGGCGGGCAGCTTGCGGACGTCGCTGTCGAGGCCGACGCATACGAGGGAATCGGCAGCGTCGGCGCGGGCATTGTATTTTTCGATCGCGTTCATCAGTCTTGCGCAGCCCAGGCATAGGGATCGGCGAACCAGCGGCTTATCAAGGCGACTTGCTCCGCGCTCAGCAATTGGCGTTCCACGGCCAGCTTCAGAAGGGTTCCGAAATCGGTCAGGGTATGCAAGGCGATATCAGCGCGCTCAAAGGCGACCGCGGCCTGGCTGAAGCCGTAGCTGATGATCGCCAGGGCATCGGTGACTTGAGCGCCGGATTCGCGCAGGGCATCTACGGCCGAGAGGCTGCTGCCGCCAGTGGTGACGAGATCTTCCACCAGTAGAACTCGGCGACCATCAACGGCGCCGCCTTCAATGCGTCTGCCAGTGCCGTGGCCCTTGGTCTCCTTGCGGATGAATACGGATGGCGCATTCATGATGTAGGCGAGCGCGGAGCTGTGGGGGACGCCGCCGACTGCGACACCGGCGATGAGGTCAAATTGCAGTTTTCTGGATTCGATAAGCGATTCGAAGCCCTCGATGATGCTATGCCAGGCGGCCGGTTGATAAATCAGCTGGCGATTGTCGACGTAGACGGGCGACTGAATACCAGACTTGAAGCTGACAGGTGCAGCGGGCGAGAAGCCGATCGCGCCGATATCAAGCAAGGCTTTCGCGCTGGACCGCTTCGTATTGGTAGTCATAGTCTGCGAGCTCGTTTTCGATAATGGCGGCCGCGAAGGGACCGCGGTAAACCAGAGCCGACCAGTACTGTGCTACTTCTACACCGAGGCTACGATATTCAGCGAAAGTCTCGCCGTCCAAAATTCCTCCACAGCCAATTAGATCGACCTTGTAGTTATTGCGTTTCTTCGCTCTGTGTAGATGCCTGGCGGCTGTCACGGCTTCCTCAAATAGAGCGCCGCCGCCTGCACCGGCAATGACAGATGAGTCGTCGGGGTGACGCTGAGGCAGAGTATTGGTTGCAACCACTGCTTTGACTCCAGATTCAGCAGAAACTCGCATTAGTGTTTGGTATTGCTCCGGAGCTAAGCTCGGGCTAAGTTTAACCCAAAGCGGGATGTGCAGCTCTCGCGATCTAAGACGGCTGACAAATGCGCTACAGAGCTTTCTCGTTTCCGCTTCTAGCTGATAGCCCTGCGGATCGTCCTCTGTATTGGGGCAGCTAAGATTCAAAGTAAACCAGGCAGGATGGACACCAGCGTCAAGGAAGAAATCCAGCGAATCCACCACGTCTCGTTCGTGTTGGTTAATATCAGTTACGCCGGGAGACACAGCGATATTGATGCCGAATGCCTTTGGCAGCCTGCTGCGGCGCTTGCCCAGGAAAAGGGCGGCAGCGCGGGCGCCGGGGTTGCGCAGGCCGACGCGATTCTGCGTCGAACGTGTCGCTTCATGTCGCCAGAACACTGTACCTTCATTGCCAGTGCGAGGATTGCGGGTAAAGGATCCGAATTCGACAGGTCCTACAAGGGCGGGGATGATGCGCCAGCCAGGAATGATATTGCGACGAGAGTCCTCCACAGCGCATAACGCTTCGTCTTCATCGACGAATCCATCACCCTTCAAAAGGCCAGCTGCTAGTATAAGGCGCTGTGAAAGGTCTACTCCGCCTGTTTTGAACTTGGACTTTGGGAAGCTTATGCGGTGCAAGAAGGATGCGATGCAGATGGCGAGAGCGCTGTCGTCTAGACGACGCAGCCAACTAATAACCATAAAATGACCGCGCTGAGCAGACGAGCGAAATAGAAAACAGCGGTTGAACTGAATAGTGGCTATGTCTAATAGGCGCAGCCACAATGGCTGCAAGCTCATGCGACAAAGCCAAACAAGTTGCGGCCGAAGCCTGACTCGCTTAGCACGCGCTCGCCATCGTAAACTTTATGACCTCGAATCCAAACTTCAACAACTTTGCCCGTAACACGCATACCTTCAAAAGGTGACCAGCCGCACATTGTCACAAGTTTCTCCCTTTCAACCAGATAAGTATGATCGGTATCCACAACCGTATAGGTCTTGGGCAACGGGGTGATTCGCCAGATGCGCTGCACATTGCGCGAGACCATATCGCAGGCTTTTTGCAGCGGGAGGCGGCCATCTTTCACCGCCTGCATCATCAGAGGCAAGGTCGTTTCCAGCCCGGGTACGCCAAACGCTGGCTCGTCCGCCTCTTTTTCCGCTTTTGTGTGCGGCGCATGATCGGATTCGATGATGTCGACGACGCCCAGGCGAATAGCACGCCAGAGCGCGCGTTGGTCAGATTTGCGCTTGAGCTCGGGTTTCATCATGCCATAGGGTCCCAATGTCGGCAAGTCATCTTCGGACAAAAACAGGTGATGCGGGCAAACGCCGACGGTTATCGGCAGTCCGTCCTGCTTCGCTTCGGTCAAGAGCTTGATCTCGAATTCGCTGCTGATGTGCAGAAAGTGAGTCGGCTGACGGTATTTGCGCACGAGGTCTAGAATATTGGCGACGGTCTCGCCTTCGGCGTGCACGGCGATAAGACGGTTGCTGGTCCAGGCGCGGTAGTGCCGCTCGCGCAGGGCGCTGGATTCGATCAACAAATCGCCCGTGGTTGAATTGTTGTAGATCTTGAGCCCACAGACGCGGGAGGCGATGCGCTCGTATTCGGCGCTGTTGTCGGTTTGCGAGGCGCCGAAATAGAGCCCCCAGTCGCAATGCGCCGCGCGATCGATGCGCGCCAGCTTGTCTGTCAGCCGGGCATCGTCGATCGTCGAGGGCGCGGTATTGGGCATGTCGAAGACCGCCCAGTAGCCGCCGGCGATTGCCGCTTTCGTTTCCGATGCGAATGTGGCTTTGTGGGACCAATCAAGATCACGCAGGTGCGTATGCGGGTCGATCATGCCGTGGATCTTGATTTGCGGCATCAGACATAAACTCCGCGCAAGACTTTGACCAGCAGCGCCATGCGCACAAACATTCCATTTTCCATTTGTTCGAAGTAGATCGAGCGCCGATCGCTGTCCAGAATGTCGTGATCTTCGCGCGTGCCCATCTCGTGTTTGCGCGGCAGAGGATGCAGCAAAATGGCATCGGCCGGCGCCCAGGACAGCACATCGGGTGTCATGATGAAGCGGTCTTTGCTGCCTTCGTATTCCGCGGCGTCGTCGAATCGTTCTTCTTGTACGCGCGTCCAGTAGATGACGTCGGTTTCAGCGATGACATCCATCAAATTGTCGGTTTGGCGGACGGATATGCCATGCGACAGAACCAACTCGGTGATATCGTTTGGCATGGCGAGGCTCTGCGGCGCTATCAGGCAGAGCCGGACGTCGGCCGCATCGTAGTAGGCGATCAGTTTCGCCAGCGAGTGTACCGTGCGGCCGTGCTTGAGATCGCCGACTAGCGTGATCGTCAGCCCGTCCAGCGACTTTTTCTGATCGAATATAGTGAAGATATCGAGCAGCGCCTGCGTCGGGTGCTCGCCGATGCCATCGCCTCCGCTGATAGCGACAGTCGGATTGTCGATGCGTTGATTGAGCAGGTCGAGATAGTAGCCGGCTTCGTATGACGAGCCGATCTCCGGATGGCGAAGCACGATCGCGTCGGCGTAGCAGCCGGTGGCACGGATGGTATCGGATAGATTCTCGCCTTTGTACATCGAGGAAAAGCGCACGCCGTTGCTGACTGCGATAACATCGCCGCCGAGGCGCCGCATCGCCGCTTGAAAGGACATATCGGTGCGGGTGCTGGCTTCGAAGAACAGCGAGGCCATCACCTTGCCGGCGCAGAGTTCGGTCAAGCCGCGGTCGTTGCTGCGGATGCGTTTGCGGATGGATGTCGCGGCGTCAAAAAGGATATCTAGGTCGCGCCGCTGGAATTGGTCGACGGAAATGATGTGTTTGCCCAGAAAATCGCCATTGATCGCCGGCGGCTGATAGTTGAAGGCGTGGCGACTGATGGACGATTCAATGCTGCTTGCGCTTGCCAAGGCGACCTCCTGTCCCGATTAGACTCTGCCAGCGACCCGCGAGGCGACCATCCGTGACCAGCTTTGGCGCATAGCAGAGAGTGAGTCCGACGCAATAATGAACTAGAACAAGCCGACAACCACTCCGTTTTCGTCAATATCGACATTCATCGCCGCTGGTCGCCTTCCCAAACCGGGCATTGTACGTACATCGCCACAAAGCGGATAGATAAAGCCGGCGCCTGCCGCAGCGCGAATGTCGGTAATGGTGATGCGGAAACCATCCGGCGCGCCCTTCAGCTTCGGATTATCGCTGAGACTCAGATGCGTCTTCGCCATGCAAATCGGCAGTGAGCGCAAGCCCTGTTCTTCATATTGACGGATCTTGCGGCTGGCAATCGGCGCATAGTCGACGCCGTCGGCGCGGTAAATCTCGGTCGCGATCGTTTCGATTTTCTCCTTGATCGACATGTCGTCCGGGTAGAGCAGGCGAAAATCATTCGGCATCTCACAGGCGGAAACGATCATCTCAGCCAGATTAGCGGCGCCGGCGCCACCTTCCGCCCAGTGCCGCGCCACGGCGACGCCCGTTGCGCCTGCGGCCAAGGCGATTTCGCGCGCGGCGTCGATTTCCGCAGCGGTATCATCGGCGAAGACGTTAATGGCGACCACCGGATTGACGCCGAACTTCTTGAGGTTTTCCAGGTGGCGCACCATGTTGACCGCTCCCGCTTCAACATCGGCGACATTCTCGTCCTTCAGCGCCGGGTCAATTGGCTTGCCAGGGATGATCGTATATTTGCCGGTATGCGCCTTTAGCGCGCGAATGGTGCTTACCACGACAACAACGTTGGGCTTAAGCCCGCTGATGCGCGATTTGATGTTGAAGAATTTCTCCGCCCCGATGTCCGCGCCGAAGCCGGATTCGGTGACGACGTACTCGCCGCATTTCAGCGCGATCATATCGGCGAGGATGGAGGAATTGCCGTGGGCGATGTTGGCGAAGGGACCGGCATGGACGAGGGCCGGCGTGTTTTCCAGCGTCTGCATGAGATTCGGCTTGATCGCTTCTTTCATCAGCACGGTAGCGGCGCCTGCCGCTCGTATGTCTTCGGCAGTGACCGGATTCTTGTCGCGGTCGTAGGCGACAACCATCTTGCCGATGCGTTCGCGCATATCTTGCAGGGAGGTCGTCAGCGCCAGTATCGCCATGATCTCCGAGGCGACGGTGATATCGTAGCCGGATTGGCGCGGCACGCCGTCAAAGCGCTTGCCTAAACCGACGATGATATGGCGCAGGGCGCGGTCGTTAAGGTCGACCACTCGGCGCCAGGGGATGTTGTGGATATCGAT
>JAAXID010000127.1 GCA_012270545.1 Anaerolineae bacterium
GCGGTTGGCATCGCCGAGGCGCCGCCGCGCCCGAGCATCTACGGCGAGACCCAAGCGTCCATCCTGCATATTATCGAGGGGCATCTGGCGCCACAGCTGCTAGGCGCCGATGTGGAGAGCTTCGCATCGGTCGCGGCGCTATCCGCTCGCTTGGCGCGGATCAAGAACAACAATACGGCCAAGGGCGCGCTGGACATGGCGCTACACCAAGCGCTGTCGAAGAGTCAGGGGAGGGGTCTCGCAGCGTATCTTGGCGCGACGCGGGAACGGATCCTGCTCAGCGCGATTGTGAGTACAGGGAGGCCGGCTGCGGTCTTCGCCGATGTAGGCGCGGCTTACGAGGCGGGCTTACGCGTCTTCAAAGTCAAGATCGGCCGCGACATCGCCAGTGAGATCGAGACGATTCGGCGCTTGATCGAGGTGTATCCGGCTGCGCAGTTTTATGTGGATGCCAATGAGACGCTCGATAGTGGAAATGCTGCGGCGGTGTTGACTCAGCTGCATGAGCTGGGTGTGATTTATTGCGAGGAAGCGCTGCCGGTTCATTTGCTGCGAGAGCGGCGGCAATTGCGGCGCGACTGCCGGCTGCCGATCATCGCTGATGACTCGGCATTTACCGCTGATGACCTGGCGCGGGAAATCGCCTTCGATACATTTGACATTCTCAATATCAAGACGGCGCGCAGCGGATTCTCCGAGTCCATGCGGATGCTGGACATGTGCGTCGAGACGGGGGTAGATGTGATGGTCGGGTCGCAGGCGAGTTCGCTCCTGGGTTGTTTGCAGGCGGCGGTCTTCGCCGGGCGCGAGGCGGTGACATGCGCCAGTGAATGCAGCTTCTACTTGAAGACGGAAGCCGACTTGCGCTTTGCGCCGCCGATCGTCGATGGCTGGCTGGCGCTGGCGGATGTGGAAGGCGCACTCTTGCAAGTGCAGGGAACGCTACAGGATTTCGTATAGTCATGATGGAATACAAGTACAGGCAGGATGTTGGAAAGGAAGCGGCATGAAGATATTGATTTTGGCGGACATGGAAGGCGTGAGCGGGATCGTGACCTGGAGCCAAGTGACGGGCGGCGCGCCGATGTACGAAGAGGGACGCAAGCTATACACCGAGGAAATCAACGCGGCCGTGCGTGGCGCAAAGCGAGCGGGCGCGGATGAGATTGTGGTGGTCGATTGTCACGGCGCCGGCGGCGACTGGACTTTCAACTCCTTTGTGCCGGAGCTGCTCGACGACAATTGCACCTGGGTGGCGCATCATCCCTGGTCGCGCTATACGGAGCTGCTGGAGCAGAGCGCCGATGCCTGCCTGCTGGTGGGCATGCACGCGCGCAATAACACCGACGACGGCGTGCTTTCCCATACGATCTCCACGGTGAAGTGGCACAACCTCTGGTTCAACGATGACCTGGTAGGCGAGTCCGGCATCAATGCGGCGCTTTGCGGGCATTATGGCTGCCCGGTGCTCTTGGTCACGGGTGACGAGGCGGTCTGCCGTGAAGTAACGGCGCTACTGGGCGCTGGGCTGACAACCGTCGCGGTCAAGCGCGGGCTGACCCGTTACTCGGCGCGGCAAATTCCGCCGGGGCGAGCGCGCGAGATGATCGAAGCGGGCGCTTATAAGGCCTTGCAAGACTTGAATGTGGTGGCGCCCTATGTGCCGTCTTCGCCCGTGACGATCACGATCGAAGTCGATAAGGTGGAAATGATGGACGACTTCCGCGGGCGGCCGGGCGTCACGCTAGATCGAGCGGCGCAGAAAGTGTATAGTCGCGCGGATGACTGGATGACCGCCTGGAATCAGATCTGGCGTTGGACGGTGTGATTATTTTTCGTATTGCCGCTGCAGATTGGCGATCTGCTTCTCAGTCTGAACGAGCAGGCGGCGCGTCATTTTGCGGCTCGTCAGCTGACCGCCTTCTTCCATCGTGGCGAGTTTTAGGCGAAGTTTTTCCGCCGCGCTGTGCAGTTGCCGCAGTTTCTCGACAGCTTCCAGCGGCAAGCCAGTCAAATCGGGCTGGCTCACAGACGCCCATCTTGTTCAGACGACGGTGTTGTGGGTTGCTGACCGGTTATCTGCTCACCCTGCAGCTTTGCCTTGCGCTGCTGATAATCAAGTTTCTTGGTGGAAACGCGCGTCGACAAGATGGTGATGCCCGCGAGCTGCGCGTCATAGACGGCGCTGCCTTCAATGACGAGCAGGTCCGCTTCGTCTTCCAGCGCCGTTTCGACGCGCTTCCAATGGCGCAAGCTCATGAAGACATAGTATGCCGTGACGCCGTCGATGGTATCGAAGTGGGGCACGCCTTTGGGGTAGGGCGGCGCCTTGACCTGCCGCTGCTCGATGACGGTCATAACGCTGCTGCCCTCAATATGCAATCTCCCGGGGCGTCCGCTCATCGTCACGGTCAGCCCGCTGATTTGACCGGCGCCGTCGCGGAGCGCCCGCATCGGCGCGATTCGCTCCTCCCATTCGATGCCGGGCGGCGCGATTGTGCCATCGCCGCCTTTGCCGAAGTTGGGGAAGATCTCTGCGCGCAGCCCAGCGTCCATTTGCCCTTTCGCCAGATAGAAAAATACGCCGCCCTTGGAGCGTCGGCGTTTTCGGTCCTGCGTGAGCAAGCCGCCGACGGCTTCAGTCGCTTCCGTTTCCGCTATGATCTTCTCGACGAAGGCCAAGCCACATTTTTCGATCAACTGTCCGATTTGCTCGATGGGCTTGGTGGCGGTCTCGCCGAGGGCGTCGCCGAATTGCTTGGCTAACTGGCTGATCTGGTCGGCCGATGGCGGCCTGCTCGCCAGCGGCGCGCGTTCATCTGTGTTGTCGATGTGATAGTCCGAAGCCATAAGGAACTCTGAATCGGGTCGGCGCAGCGTCAGCTTACAATATTACGGGCAAACGGGGACGGAGACAATATTTGGCCAATCAGGCGGCGGGCAAGACGAGAGATAGCGACCAGCCCACCACCATCAGCAGACCGATCTGCCCATGCAGTTTGGCTGTCCGTCCCTGGGCTTGATGCAGCAGCGGGACGGCCGTGCTGGTATTGAATATGTTGATGAGGCGGAGGGCCTCGGGCAAGGTGATCAGCGTCAGCAGCGTCATCGAGGGCATGAGGCCGGCGGCAACGACGAGGGCTTGCGCCACATAAGCGCCGATAACAAGAAAGATGAATTCGGCGCGGGCGAAGCGCAGGCCGAAGATGACCGCCAAGGTGCGTTTGTTCACGGCGCGGTCGGCCTCCATATCGCGGATGTTGTTGGCATGCAGAATGGCGGAGACCATGAAGGCGACCGGCAGCGAGATCAGGCAGAGCTCGCCGATGCGCGCCTCTGTCACCGCGGGTGACATCACGTAGTATGCGCCGACGACGATCGCTGGTCCCATGAAGATGGCGACGGCGATTTCGCCCAGCCCGTTGTAAGCGAGCGGGGAGGGACCGGCGGTATAGGTGACGGCAACGAGCACGCCACCGATGCCGATCAACCATAGGAGCGGTCCGCTCTGCGCCAGCAAATATAGGCCAATCAAAGAACCGGCGACCGTTGTCAGGATGGCGCCCAGCAGCACACTCGCCGCTTCGAGGATCTTATGCTTGATGGTCATGCCTTGCCCGGCTTGTTTGAGCTGGTCGGCGCCGCGGCGATAATCGGCGTATTCGTTGATCAGGTTGGCGGCGCTCTGCAGGAATAGCGTCCCAATCAACGCCGGCAAAAAGACACCCGCTTCAAACACACCGTCATCGAGAGCGACAATGCCGGCCAAGCCCATCGGCACATAAGTGGCGGTGAAGACGCGCGGCCGCAGTGCTTGATACCAAGCGCTCACTTTGGATTGGGGCGGGCTGGCAGCCAAGAGCGAGACCCTCTCAGTAGGCAGATGTGATTTCACCCAATGACTATACCAGATTTGGGAGTGGTGGATTTGTTGACAATCGCTCTATGTCGAGAACTACACATATTTTCACCACTCCCCCAGATTTAGGCGACTGTGACTGACGCTGTAAGTTTTCGTGCCTGTGTATAATCGGGGGTAGAGTTTGCTCAGAGGCGGGTTTCGTGAAGGTTCTTCACGTTTCGATAAGCGACGGTGGTGGCGGCGCGGCGAAGGGCGCGTACCGTCTGCACCGAGGCTTGCTGCGAGCGGGCTTGGGAAGCGAGATGCTGGTGCTGCGCAAGGTTACTGAGGACCCAAGCGTGCATCGACTGTCGGACCGTCTAAATCGCTGGGAGCGGGCGCAGCGTCGGCTGGCGGGGCGGCGTCATCAGCGGCGGCTAAGCGGCAATCCGCGGGTGAGCGGGAACGGGCACTGGAGCCTGAATCAGTTCAATTATCCGATCGCGGAGGCTATCAATTCATTCGCGTCCGATATTGCGCACCTTCACTGGGTGGGCGATAACTTTGTACCGATACGCGCCTTAAATAAGATCCGCGCGCCGATCGTTTGGACGTTGCGCGATATGTGGGCTTTCAGCGGCGGCTGCCATTATGCGGGCGACTGTCTCAATTATCGGGCGCAGTGCGGCGACTGTCCGCAGCTGGACGATGGCTCGGCGAATGACATCAGCGCGCGCGTCCACGCCGAGAAGCGGAGCGGCTGGTCGGAAGCGCGGCTGACCATTGTGACAATCAGCGAGTGGCTGGCGGATTGCGCGCGGGCGAGCTCGATACTGGGCGACCGGCGCATCGAAGTCATCGGCAATCCGATTGACCCAAGCGTGTTCAAGCCGTTGGACCGGGGAGCGGCTCGAGCGGCTTTTAATCTGCCACTGGATAAGCCGCTGATTCTTTTCGGCGCTATCGGCGGCGCCAGCGATCCACGGAAGGGTTTCCGATATCTGGCGGCGGCGCTGGAAAAGCTGGGAGATGGTGGCGAGGCCGAGTTGGTTGTCTTTGGTTCGGCGCGCCATGAAAAGATTGGTGTTGGCAGGCCCGTTCATCAGGTGGGGCGCTTGCATGATGAAGTCAGTTTAAGCATGCTCTATTCTGCCTGCGATGTGTACGCGCTGCCCACAACCCAGGAGGCGCTGGGCAAGACCTTGATGGAGGCGCTGGCCTGTGGCACGCCCTGCGTCGCTTTCGAGGGAACCGGTCCGGATGATATGCTGGGACATCGGCTCGATGGTTATCTGGCGCGCATGAAAGACACCGCAGATCTGGCTGCGGGCATCAAGTGGACGCTGGCGCAAACCTGGTCGCGCGAGGAACTG
>JAAXID010000157.1 GCA_012270545.1 Anaerolineae bacterium
TGCGCCAATATCGGCACGATCATCGGCTCGGCTTCGATCATCATCATGGATGAAACGGTGGACATGACTTGGGTGGCCTCAAAAGTCACCAAGTTCTTCCAGCACGAGAGCTGTGGAAAGTGCACGCCTTGTCGCGAGGGCACTTATTGGCTGGATAAGGTCATCGACCGAATTCTGGATGGGCGCGGGACGCCGGATGATGTTAAGCGCATCGCCGATGTTGCCGAGAATATGGCCGGCACGACGCTCTGCGCGCTGGGTGATTTCGCCGCCAATCCAATCATTCATACGATTCGGCATTTCCCGGATGACTTCGCGCAGCATGTGGGTTCACAGGCGGCGGGCGGATAGCGCTTCTATGAGCATAACAACCATAAGTGGCTCCTTGGGCAAGCTCATTGGCAGCGTCATTCAATCTTCTTTGGAGCGCGAGAAGGCGTTTTACCGGCGATATCGCGAGTTGAGCGGCCAGATAGATGACTCCCCCGATGACATGGTCGCTTATGTGTTGCGCGGCGAACTGAATCTGGAACGCGGGGAGCATGAACGAGCGAAAACTGACTTCGAGTCCGCCATCGAATTGACGGAGAGCCTGGATGACACGAAGGGCTGGCTCGTGATGGAGCAGGTCATGCGCGATCGCGCACTGTATGGATTGAAGCTTGCGAGGCGCGAGTTCTATTCGTCGCCTGAACGGCGGCGGATGCTGAATGTGGAGGCGTGAATGTCCGACACGGTGAGGATCAACATTGATGGGAAAGACTACGCGGTGGCCGCCGGGTCGAATCTGGTCGATGCCGCCAAGTGGCATGCGGGCAACGACATACCCGTATTCTGCTATCACCCCAAGATGGAACCGGTCGGCATGTGTCGGATGTGCCTGGTCGAATTGGGCAGCCCCGCCCGTGATCGCGCCAGCGGCGAAGTAATGCTCAACGATGACGGTAGTCCGCAGATTCGTTATTTTCCCAAGCTGCAAACCGCCTGCACCACGACCGTCAGCGATGGCATGCACATCAAGACGAATACGCAGGAAGTGATTGACGCGCGCAACGACGTGCTGGAATTCCTGCTCTCGAGTCACCCGCTGGATTGCCCCATTTGCGATAAAGGCGGCGAATGCCCGCTGCAGAACTTGACCATGCGCCACGGACCACAGTCATCGCGCATGTATTTCGAAGACAAGCAATTATTGGAAAAACACTATCCATTGGGCGATCTGATCTTCCTCGACCGCGAACGCTGCATTCAATGCGCGCGCTGCGTCCGCTTTCAGGACGAGGTGGTCGGCGATGATGTGCTTGCCTTCCACGAGCGCGGTCGCCGCTTGCAGATTATCACCAATTCAGAGCCCGGCTTTGACACCTATTTCAGCGGCAACACGACCGATATCTGCCCGGTTGGCGCATTGACCACGACCGATTTCCGCTTCGGCGCGCGCCCTTGGGAATTGAACGAAGTGCCGAGTATTTCGCCTTGGGACGCCGCCGGCGAGAACATCAGCCTGAGTATGCGGCTCGACCGCGACTTCGGTGGCAAGGCGCTGATCAAGCGGGTTATGCCGCGGCAGAATGAGCGTGTCAACGAAATCTGGATCAGTGACAAGACGCGCTTCGGCCATCACTTCACGCGCAGTGAGGATCGGCTGGGGCAGCCGCAGATGAAGACCGGCGGCGTTTTGCGTGAATCCAGTTGGTCGGCTGTGATACCCGCTATAGCGGCAGCGCTGAAGCATGCCGCTGGCGATGTGGCGGCGATTGCCGGCAGCGGTATGCCCAACGAAGACCTCTGGGAATTGAGGCAGCTGGTCGCAGGACTTGGCGGTTCGCGCTTGGGCGCCTGGCTGCCAACCCATGGTGGCGCCGAAATTGTGGCGGAAGTCGGCGTCGGCGTCGGTACGAACCTTGGTCAGCTTGGTCGCGGCGATGCAATTCTGGTGATCGCCTCGGACCTGGAAGAAGAAGTGCCGATTTGGCGGCTGCGGCTGAAACAGGCGCAAGACCGCGGCGCTTATCTGGTCGTCGCCAATGCGCGTCATACGCGGCTGGAAGACTTCGCCGTGGGAGGCGCGCGCAATGACAAGGTGGTCGAGGGCGATATCATCCGCTATGAAGCGGGCGAAGCGGTCTCGATCATGCGGAATCTCAAGGCCGATCATCCAGCGATCGCCGAACGATTGGGCGAGGCGGAGAATCTGGTGATTGTCGCCGGCGCTGAGGGACTGACGCTTTCCGGCAGCCAGGCGCTTGCGCAGGCCGCTGCCAATTTCCTCATTGAAACGGGTCATATCGGCCGACGAAACAATGGGCTGCTAATACCATTTCCCGGCGCGAACGGCATGGGCCAGCATTACCTGGGTTACAGGCCGGAAGCGACGCTCGACATCATGACGAATCCGCCGAAGGCGCTCATTGTTGCGCAGGCTGAATTGCTGGATGACGATCCGGCGGCGCGCGCTTGGCTCAGTCAAGTCGAGACGGTCATCTATGCCAATTTCTTTGATGATGGCATCTCCGAATTGGCGGATTATGTCCTGCCGATCCAGACCTTCGCCGAGCGCGATGGCAGCTTCGTCAATGGCGAGCGGCGCGTGCATAGCTTTTACACCGCACAGGGTACGATTGGTCAGTCGCTGCCGGCCTGGAAGCTCTTCGGCGCTTTGCGGCAGGAGCTTGGCGCCGCTCATTTGAGGCCGTCGGCGGCGCTTGTCATGCAAGATATGAGCGCTAACATCAGCGCATTTGAAGGCATCAGTTATAAGGACTTGGCGCAGGTCAAGCGCGAATTCCCCGATGTGGGTGGCCGCGATCAATATTATGGCGGCACCGCATATACCAATACGGGCGGGCTTGGGATTCAGATTCCCTCCGCGTCCGATAAGCGCAAAGGACGGCGTCCACGGCGATTGGGGGCTTTTGCTGAGGCCTCGGCCGGTGAGGATGAAGTTCTGATCATGCCGATAGCTCGGCTATATGATCGGCAGCGCAACTTCCGCCCGACGCTGATCCTCGAACCGCGGATCCTGAGTCCATTCGCAATCGTTAATGTAGATGATGCCGCGGCTATGGCGATCAGCGAAGGCGATATCGTTGAGATCCGCGCGGGAGAATCGAGCGTTCGCGTTCAGGCAATGCTCAGTGACGAAATCTCAGCCGGGGCAGTAGCGCTCCCACGCCATCTGACGGAAGAAGCCATCCCGCTGACGATCACGGCCGGCAGCATCAGCAAAATCGCGGAAGCGGTCGCGGCTGGCGACTGATGACAGAGGAAGTAGAGCATGAGCCGTAACTTGAAGATAGCCATTGGGATCGTCGTCCTAGGAGGGCTTGCCGTCACGATATTAGTCCTGGCGCTAATCATCGCCAATCTGGGCGCGATCGCGACCTGGATCGGCTTCGACGACGCCCTTAACCTGGATGGGCGTCAAGGCGCGATTGGCATGCTGCTCAATCCGGAAGCGCGCGTACAGAATGTCGTTCAGTGCCGGGATGACGCGGGCTGCTCGGCGCTCTGGCCGATCATATTCGCCGCTGGTTTCGCTTTCGTCATCGTCACCGGATTCGCCTATACCACCTTGCTGGAGCGGCGACTGCTGGCTTTTTTGCAGCATCGCGTCGGCCCCAACCGCGTCGGTCCTCAGGGCTTCTTGCAGCCAGCGGCGGACGGGGTCAAGCTCGTCTTCAAAGAAGATCTGATCCCCGCCGGCGCCGATAAATGGGTCTTCCGCCTGGCGCCGATGATCAAGGTCATACCTATCTTGATGATCGCGGCGGTGATCCCGATGGGACCCGATCTGGTCTTGCCCTGGTTCGCGCCGTCCTTGGGTGATGTTTGGTTCCAGGTGCCTCAAGGCCTGGTCGATTCCAATGTCGGCATTCTCTGGGTGATCGCCATCACCAGCATCGCCACCTACGGCGTCGTGCTGGCCGGCTGGTCCAGCGATAACAAATACGCCATGCTGGGCGCTTTGCGCGCATCAGCGCAGATGATCAGCTACGAGCTCAGTTTCGCTTTGACGCTGGCCATCCCCGTCATGATCGTCGGCAGCATGGCCATCGGCGATATCATCGACGCCCAGCGGAATATCTGGGATTGGTTCGTCTTTCAGAATCCCTTGGCCGCGGCTGTCTTGATTTTGGCGCTGCTGGCCGAGACCAACCGCGCGCCCTTTGACTTGACTGAGGCTGAGCAAGAACTCACGCAAGGGTATATGACCGAGTACAGCGGCATGAAGTTTGCTCTGTTTATGATGGCCGAGTATCTCGGGATGATCGCGGTCAGCCTGGTGGCGATTGCGGTATTCTTCGGCGGTTATCACCTCTGGCCGATGGACGGCTTGCCGATTCTGGCGCCGGTTATCTTCATCCTTAAAGTATTTCTGATGCTCTGCTTCATGATATGGATCCGAGCGACGTTGCCGCGCATCCGCTATGACCGGCTGATGCAATTCGGCTGGAAAGTGATGATCCCGCTGGCGCTGCTGGCGGTGGCTTGGACAGCGGTGTCTATCGTCGTCGGCGATGCCCTGGGTGGCACGGCCTATCCATTTATTTCCGGCATCGTTTTTGTCGTGGTTCTGCTGATTGGCGGCTTGGCGTTGCGGCGGATGAGTCGTGAACGCGATAGTGAAGAAGCGATTCCGCTGGAGGAGGACCCAGCTTATACCGGCGAACGGCGCGGCTTGGGCTGGGCGCTGGTGCATCTGGTCGGCATGTTGGTGGCGATCCCGCTGGTGCATATTCGTTTTCAGATCAAGGCGCTTGAAGGCATGGCGAGCTTCGGGCGGACGCCGGAAGAAGATCGCATATTGGAAAGCGGCGAGAGCGCCATCAAGACGGCCGGTGGCGAATAATCGACTTGGGGCATTCGGAGCGGCATTGATTGCCCGCATAAACATGGACTTGAGGACAGGATCATGAACGTCATCAAAGGATTCCAAACAACCTTGAAGCATCTCATGGATGACGCGGTCACCGTGCAGTATCCGGAGCAGGTGCAGAAATTCCACGATCGCTACAAGGGGCGGCATCATCTGCGCCGCTACGAGAATGGCCTGGAGAAATGCATTGGCTGTTCGCTCTGCGCCGCTGCCTGCCCGGCCGACGCAATCTGGGTCGAAGCGGCGGAGAACACCGACGAAGAGCGTTACAGCCCGGGCGAGCGCTACGCCAAGACCTACGAGATTAACATGCTGCGCTGCATCTTCTGCGGTTACTGCGAAGACGCTTGCCCGACCGAGGCGATTGAGCTGGGACACGAGCATCAAATGTCATTCACCGACCGCCGCGACGCGATTTATACAAAAGACATGCTGATCGACGTGCCGGTTGAAGGCGCCCAAGGTACACCGCAAGAGGTCGAGCCGGGCGCTTACAATCGCTCGATCCCTGATATGGAAGACCCGTCATAGCAGCGGCTCACACAATTGCGCCTGTAATGCGAATTGAAGCGAAATGGACATTGTGCTAAAATGCACAAACTCATTCTGAGTGGGAAATAGTTCCTATGGAATGGTTATTCCTCGCTGTTAGCTTTGTGGCGGTCCTGGCGGCCGCAATGATGCTGACGCGGCAAAACGCGGTACACAGCGCCCTCTTCCTCATCGTGAATTTCGGCTGCGTCGCCTTCCTCTACCTGATGCTGGACGCGCCTTTCCTGGCGATGGTGCAGGTGACCGTCTATACCGGCGCGATCATGGTGCTCTTTCTTTTTGTCATCATGCTGCTGGGCGCTGAAACTACGACCGATACCTCGGGGCGAATGCGCTGGCTGGGGCTGGCCGGCTCCGTGGTCGCGATCATTCTGCTCCTGATTTTCGCCTTTCCAATCGCATCGGACATGCTGTCTGATGACAGGCCTGAACCGCTCGATGCGCGCGCGCAACTGCGCGTCATCAATGCGATTCCCGGCGGTGAAGCGGAAGAATTCACCGTGATGGAGATGGGCTTTGCGATGCCGCTTGCTGGCAGGGTAAGCGCCAGCGTCGCCCTCGACGCCGTAGACGCAACGATGGCGGATAGCAGAATTGATGGCGTTATCTACAACGACTCGCGTGAAGCCGTCCGCGGCTACACCGATCTTGCTGCGGGCGAATACACGGTCGTCGTTGGCGTCGATGATGGCAGCTACGTATCAGGACCCATCTTCACAAAGGATCTGATTCTGTCGCCGGATTCCGCTGTCTCGCTCGTGGTCTTCGAAAATGAAGAGGGCTTGGTAGACGTTAGCGTGCTGACGGATGATATTAGCGCGCCGGCTGTCGGCAAGATGCGCCTGACGCTCTTCAACGCGGTAACCGACCGGCAGGTGGCCTTGGTCGATGTCGGACAATATACGGCGCGGCGCAGTCTGTGTGAGGACGCTTCCTGCAATAGCTTGATCCCGCATCGCAAGCTGATCGATCAATTGCCGGCCGGCGATCACACAAGTCTTGAGCTCGCTGAGGGAACTTATAATCTGGCCTTCGTCGATCAAAATCAGAATGTCTTGCGCACGCTGGCGGACTATCGGGCGGATCGCGGTCTCATTGAGACGCGCGTGCTGGTGCGCGAACCGGGTGTGCCAGGCAGCCAAGCCAGTTACCGCGCCGCTGTCTACAATGCGTTGGGCGTACCGGCCTTTGGTAGCCCTGAGTCGGTAGGGCAGGTCTTGTTCATCGAATACGTATTGCCGGTGATGTTAGTGGGCATGCTGCTGCTGGTCGCCTTGATTGGTGTGATCGTATTGGCGCGCCCCGATGCGCTGGCGCAGGCCGAGCGCCGCCGCATCAATCGCCGCCGCCGGGTCAATCGCCCGCTGGTGAGCGTGATTTCGCAACAGACGGGTTCCGATGTGCTGAGCGGCGATTATCTGGCGAAACTTACCGGCGGATCCGCTGATGACTCAGCCGAGTAGCCGCGGGGGAAAAAGGCGATGAATCCGATCGGCACCGAACCCTATATCGTCTTGAGCATGGTCCTGTTCTTG
>JAAXID010000063.1 GCA_012270545.1 Anaerolineae bacterium
TTAGAAAAGCAGAGTCCAGCCATTTAGACACTCCCGACTTTGTGAAAAACTTGACAAGCAATCAAATACGCGTTAAATTGTGTTTGAAGCAAGCGAACCGCGCAGTCATTCTGTTGGTATGTTTCGCATATAATTTGTGAAGGACAGTGGACTGCGAGCAAGACCATTGCTGCCAATTACTGTATATCATTGTGAATGGTGGTGCATGGACATTTGGACATCGTAGCCCCGGTCTCATTTGCCCAAAAATGGGATCCAGTTTTGATTGCGTTTATAATATAGATTGTTAGTTGCACTCAATCAGTAGAAAGGCATGTCTGTGGTAGCGGTATTGGACAACGTAAGCAATTTGACGCAGCGCGAAGAGTTGCAAAAGCAGCTAATCGAAAAGTCAAATAATCAAGGCTTCGTCACGTATAGCGACATCCTCGAGTTGATGCCGGACGTTGAGGGCGATGTCGCTTTGCTTGACGACCTCATGGATAGCCTGCTTGAAGCCGGGATTGAAGTCATTCCCGCACCGGCCAAGCCTGGCGAAGCGGCTTCCGATGAAGATGAACCAAAAGAGGAAAAGCCCCATTCCGATACCCTGACCACGGACGCTGATGATGAGGTAGATGACGAGCGCGACGCCCTGCTCAAAGTCTTGAAGAAGGACTTGACGGCCGATGCTGGTTATCAGGCCGCTCTTGACACGGACGATGTCGTCGGTCTCTACCTGAAGGAAGCCGGTCGTGTTCCGCTTTTGACCGCGGAAGAAGAAGTGATGTTGGCCAAGCGCATGGAGGCGGCCGAGTTCGCCCGCGTTCGGCTGGAAGATTGCGACGGCGAGCACGTGCTAGAGCTCGGTTGGAGCGAAGAACAGGGACTACGCGCGACCATGCTGGACGGAGAACAGGCGCAGGAGCATCTGATCCGCGCCAATGCGCGACTGGTCATCAGCGTAGCCAAGAAGTACATCGGGCGTGGCGTGCCCTTCCTCGATTTGATTCAGGAGGGCAACATCGGTCTGATTCGAGCAACCAACAAATTTGAATACCAGCGCGGGCACAAGTTCAGCACCTACGCTACCTGGTGGATCCGCCAAGCCGTGAGCCGGGCGGTCGCCGACCAAGGGCGGACGATCCGCGTGCCGGTACACATGGGCGATCAGCTAAATCGGATGCGCCGCGTGCAGCTGCAATTGCTGCAAGAATTGGGACGCGAGCCCAACATCGATGAATTGGCGCTCGGCATGGATACGACACCGGATAAGGTGGAGAATCTGCTGGAGATTTCGCGTCGACCCGTCAGCCTGGAAACGCCAATTGATGACGACGGCGATTCCACATTCGGTGACTTTGTCGAAGACAGCAACAGCCCGGCGCCATCGGAAGAGGTCGCCACTCATCTGCTACATGTACAGTTGCAGCAGGCGCTAGACAAGCTGCCCGCGCGTGAAGCTCAGATCTTGCGCTTGCGCTATGGGCTGGCCGATGGACGCGTTTACACCCTGGAGGAAGTCGGGCAAACGATTGGTGTGACGAGGGAGCGCGTTCGCCAATTGGAAGCGCAGGCGCTAAACCGACTGCGCCAATCCTCAGCCCATGTAATTCTCAAGGATTATCTGTACGAGGTATAAGATCCAGCGCCTGGCAAGAATGGGACTGGACTGCAAGTTGCCTTGAATGACCCCACACGATTGCGTGATTGGGGTCATAATTTTCTTTGAACAGGGCCAAGTTGGGCTGATACGCAGTGGCTTTTGGAGAGCTATCACAATGCAAGGCGCCATATTCGACCCTTCTCAAGTGATATTCCGTGATGGCGTTGATACTGATATTCCCTATTGCCTCGCGCTGGACGGCGACTTTCAAAGTGAGCATGTGTGGCAAATGACCGTGCATGAAGTCAGCGATGAGGTTCAGGTCAGTTGCCGCAAACAGCGACTGCCGCGCCGGCTGGATTCACGGCATGTTACGGATCCGCGGCTGCTTGAATTGACGCTGCGGCGAAAGCATTGTTTCGTCGTCGTACAGGACAAAAGCACGAATCATATATTGGGCTACATCTCGATGCGGGTTGATGAGCCAAGCCAGGTCGCTTATCTTCAAAATATCGTGATCGACAGACCTTACCGACGCCGCAGTCTGGGTTCCCGCCTGGTTCACGTCGCGCGGGTGTGGGCGAGCGAATACCATCTCAGACAGATTCTGTTTGAGATTCCCACAACCAATTATCCTTGCATCCTCTTCTCCAAGGCGCTGGGTTTCAGCTTCTGCGGCTTCAACGACCATCATTTCGCCAACCGCGAGATTGCGCTCTTCTTCAGCCTGTCCGTCTAGGCTCATCGCGTAATCTGATTTTTGCTAAACTAAGTACAAGAGTTACAGCGCTTAGGGACTTGAGTTGAGTATTCTCACGACCTTGCTTCTGACTGTCAATGAGACCTTGACGGCGGGCAACGCCATCATTGCGGTTTCCCTTCTGCTGTTTAACCTAACTCGAAACTTGAATAACCGCGTAGCCAAGACATCGGCGGTCGTTCTGGCCTGTGTGGCCGTCGCCTATGTGGCCGACGCGTTTATCTCGCTCGAGCCCGATAACCCCGCGCACGAGATCGCCTCAAGGCTGCAATGGATTGGCATCGCCTTCATCCCGGCGGCCATGTATCACCTATCTGACGCGCTTCTTGCTACGACAGGTTTGCCCTCTCGCGGTCGGCGGAAGCGGGTGATCCGCCTGCTCTATTTGATTGGAGCCGCTTTCTTGCTCTCCGTCGCCTTTTCCGATTCGCTGATTCTTGTAGTAGCCGCCCAGGAATCGGTGGGCATTCAGGCCGGCCCTGCCTTCCTCAGCTACTTGGTTTACTTCTCGCTTGCTAATGGGCTCGCCTTTTTCAATGTGCAGCGGGCGCGAAAGCGCTGCCTTACGCAAGCGAGCGCCCGGCGCATGGCATACCTGCAAATTGCATTCCTGACGCCCGCGCTGGGGATATTTCCCTATTCGGTATTGCTAAAGCCCGGCGATGAGTTTTCATTATTCGGCCTGCTAGTGATCAATACGGCTAACGTAGTCATCATCCTCATGCTCTTCTTCTTGTCATACCCGCTTTACTTTTTTGGCTCGGATAGACCTGATCGCCTGGTCAAGAAGCAATTGCTCGATTTTCTGCTGCGCGGTCCCGCGACCGGTTTGATCGCCTTGGCTGTGGTCAACTTCACTACCCAAGCCAGCCGCATTCTGAGCTTGCCCGGCGAAGCGTTTACGCCGCCGGCCGTCGTCGGGTCCGTCTTGCTGTGGCAATGGTTCGTTTCGCTCGCGCTGCCTTACTTCGAGAAATTTTTCATCTACCGCGACGAGGATGATCAACAGATCACCAAACTGCAGACCCTCAGCGACAGGGTTCTGACTCACACTGATCTATCGCAACTTATCATGGCAACGACTGAATCCATCTGCGATTACCTTCGCATTGATATGGCCTTTGTGATCAGTCTCGCAGGCGCCAAGCCGGAGCTGGTAAGCAAGGTCGGATCATTTGATCTTGACGAAGGCAGCCTCGTGAATGACAGCGAACTCATACGGCAAGTCTCGCAACTGCGTTCAGTGCGGCGCGATCCGCCATATATGGAATGGGATGATTTCGCCTTGGTCCCCTTGCGCAGCAGTCGGGCGAGCGGCAATGGCGCGGAGGCGCTGACAATCGGGCTACTAGGTTTGCTGAACAACGAATCCAAAATCCGCGCTGAATTGGCGGCGCCCGGCGGATACCTGGAGGCATATGTCAATCGTGTTGAAACAAGCCTCGACGATATGCATCTGCAAGCGGAAATGTATAACCTGCTTGAAGGGCTGCTTCCACAGTTTCAGATGACCCGCTCGCGCGCGGTGCAGCTCGAATACAGACAATCTGGTGCCATTCCGCCTCGCATCAACGCATTGCCGGATCGCGATGAGCTGTTTGAACAGGTGCGCGCCGCGTTGCGACACTATTGGGGCGGTTCGGGCATCACGCAGAGCAATATGATCATGCTGCGATCCGTGCAAGGGCGCATACAAAGCGGGGAAGAGACGCCGGTTAACGCCCTGCGCAAGCTGCTCGAAGAGGCAATCACATCCCTTAAGCCCGAGGGCGAACGGAAATTGATGAGTCCGGAATGGACCTTGTACAACATATTGCAGCTCCGATTTCTCGAAAACAGGAAGGTGCGCGAAGTAGCGCGGCGCCTGAGCATGAGTGAAGCCGACCTTTATCGCAAGCAGCGAATCGCCATTTTGGCTGTGACTGATCTGATATTAAATCAGGAACAGGCGCTTCTGGATTAATTCTCCAGATCATTCTGCGAATTCAGCGTAGGATCCGCGCTTTCATCCCCCATTCGCGTCTCGCCGTTTTGCTCCGAAAAACCGACATTGCATTCCCTGAATCTGGCTATACTGGTGTCAGAATTGACGTTGCAAGTTGGCGGAAGCAATAGTGGAACATCAGATACTCGAACCACGGGCGCAGAGTTCAACCGACATCCAGACTGAGCCGCAAATGCCGGCGGCGCGAGATGTCATTAAGCCCCTGGACGACGTGACGCCAGACTTCGACTTCTGGGAAGACCTCAAAGAAAGCATGCCACCCTGGATAAACGAGGTGGTTGGCTTTGCGTTGATCGTATTTGGCATATTGTCTTTCACCTCGCTTTACATCGCTTCCGACGCGCTTGTAGCGGTGACCTGGGCGGACATGTTGACTGCCCTGTTCGGCGATGGCGCGATCTTTGTTGCCGGCGCCCTATTCGCCTTTGGCATCGCGCTTTGGCTTCCAAAAGCCGGCTTCCGCTTTCGTTTCAGTTCTGCGCGAATGCTGGCATTGGAGATCATTTTTCTCTCGATCCTCGCCATCTTGCATTTGGGCAACAGCGACAGTGAACTACGCGCCCTGGCGCGCGCGGGACAAGGTGGCGGTTTAATCGGCTGGGGCTTGAGCTATCCATTTTTCTGGATACTTGGACGACAGGCCGCCTTGGTATTCTTCGCCATTCTGATTGGTGCCTGCGCGGTAGTCACAGTTGGTTTGCGCCGCCGCCACGTTTCATCCGTGTTGACGAGGTTTGGCGGGAAGCTGCAGCTCTTTAGCGAGATCTCGACGAGAGCGCCTGCACCTCTTCCAGAAGACGACGAATCGCGCACAATATACCAGCGTCTTGCAGGATCACCGGCCTACCGGGCGCAAATCATGAGAATCCGGCCGAATCCTGAGAGCCCGCCCGAGCAAGCGCGCGCAGACCGTCAGCCCACGACTGAGATAGAAAACGGTGTAGCAAGGGTGCGCTCGGGGCGATCACATTCGAGTGATCAGAAAAATCCAGTTGATTCAAGCGCGGACAGTCAACCAGCGCCGGAAGCAACGTTACCTGACAGTCGACATGAATGGCTTGATTCATTGCCGAGCATCGATTGCTTGACCGCCTCTGATATGATCTTGCCTGATGAAGAAGAGATCAACCACAACGCGATGCTGATTCAGAATACACTGCTGGAATTCGATCTCGAGACGACCGTGGTTGATGTGCAGGTCGGCCCGATTGTGACGCGCTACGCCTTGCAGCCGCACAAGGTAGACGGCAGTGACCGCATACGAATGAGCAGAATCGCCTCATACGCGCGCGACCTTTCGCTAGCGCTGGCCGCCAAACGGCTGCGGATGGAGACGCCGGTCCCCGGTACCAACTACATGGGTATCGAGGTACCCAATAAAGAACCGGGCATTGTGGCGCTACGCAACGTCATGGAAAGCGAGGAATACAAGCGGGACAAAGCGAGTAAACGCGCGTCGCTGCTTATTCCGCTAGGCAGGAACGTCACGGGCGAGCCAGTGTCGGTCGACCTGGCGCAGATGCCGCATCTGCTAATTGCCGGCACAACTGGCGCAGGCAAATCGGTCTGCATGGGCGCGATCGCCACAGCGCTGCTTATGCAATGCTCGCCCGCCGAATTGCAGTTGGTGATGCTGGATCCCAAGATGGTGGAACTCTCGCGATTTGATGGTATCCCGCATTTGCTCGGTCCAGTGGAGCTTGATCACGCCCGCATCATCGGGGTGCTGCGATGGTGCACAAGCGAAATGGACCGGCGCTACAAACTGCTGGAAGAAAGCGGCGCCAGAAACATCAAGATGTACAACGAGGCGCAACTGGCCAAGGGTGGAGCGGCGCGGCCTCTGCCCTATATGGCCATTTTGATTGATGAGATTGGCGACCTGATGCTCAGCAATCCCGACGAGACGGAACGAGCCCTCACCCGACTGGCGCAAATGGCGCGCGCCGTCGGCATGCATCTAGTGGTCGCCACGCAGCGTCCAAGCGTCGACGTGATCACCGGTCTAATCAAGGCGAATTTTCCCTCACGGATCGCCTTCTCAGTCGCTTCCGGCGCGGACTCACGAGTTATCATCGACCGAATCGGCGCCGAACAATTGCTCGGCAGCGGTGATATGCTCTTCCTGTCGGCGGACGCGGCCGGCCCGCAGCGCATCCAGGGCTGCTTCGTCTCCGAGGAAGATGTCCGCGTCGTGGTGGATCATTGGCGGGAAAAACAGGCGCAGCTGCATGACGCCGGCTTGGCGCCGACCAGAGAAACAGGACCCTGGGAGCAAGACCTCAAGCGCCGTCAATTTATAAGCGATACGGATCCGATGCTCGAAGACGTGCTCAGGCTAGTGGTGGAGAGCGGAGAGGCATCGGCTTCCCTGATTCAGCGGCGGCTCGGCCTTGGCTATCCGCGTGCGGCGCGCATCATGGATCTGCTTGAAGAATTGAGTGTGGTAGGCGAAGAGCTCGGCGGCGGACGCAGCCGCAAAGTCATCATTCCGCCTGGCGTTGACCCAGTCAAATTCGTCTTTAAACGATATATGAAATCCCATTCTTAGACTGTCCCTGTCAAGGAAACGATGACCACTTCTGATCCAGAACGCCACCGCACCATTGCCCAAGTCAATCGCATGCTACGCAGCATCCTTGAGGCCGAGACGCTGGAGCACTTCTTCTGGGTCGGCGGCCGAATAGACAGGTTCTACCAGTCTGATTTGGGACATGTCTACTTTGATCTTGTTGATGACAAGTCGCGCATTAAATGTTTTCTTCGCGAAGAACGGGCAGGACGTTTCCCGTTTGACCTTCGCAACCACCTTGATATCGAAGTCTACGGAGACATCCACTTCTACGAAGAACGCGCCGAGACGCAAATCAATGTTATGGACCTGCGCATTTCTGACGAATCCGCCGATATAAAGCCCGTTATCGAACGGTTGCGCGCCCAAGGGCTGTATCCGCCGAATAAGAGAATGCCGCCTGCAAACATTGGCCGAATCGGCATCATCACAAGCCGGAGCAGCCGCGCGATCGGAGATTTTGAAAGCGCCTATCAGAGCGCAGGTGAACGCGGGGTTCTGGCGCCAGTTACGTGGAAATACGTCGCATTAGAAGGCGATCGCGCGGCTCAGTCGATCGTTGACGCCATTACTGTCTTGGGCAAAGATCCGGATATCGACTTGATCGCTGTGATACGGGGCGGCGGTCGTCCCGAGAATCTCGCCGTCTTCGATACATTCGAGATTGCCCAAGCGGTCATTCGCTGCGATACGTTCATTGTCACCGGCATAGGTCACCACAAAGACAGCACGCTGGCGGACGACGTGGCCGATTACGCTGCATCCACTCCGACTGCGGTCGCTCACTACCTGGCGGATCTATGTCTGCGCTCACTGCCGGCAAAGACGGTAGCTTTCCGTCGTTATTCTGAGCAAAGCGCTGCGACAAAGTCCTCGCCTCATGACCATGTGAGCGGCAATACGCCAATTCAAACAAGCTCGCCAGCGACGAATCAGCATTCACAGCCGGTTGCAAGCCCATCACGATTTTCGAATGTTCTTATTGTGATTTTGCTCGTGCTGGCTGTGGCCTCAATAGCTTTCTTGATCGCAGTAATGATTGCGCAGACCTAATGACGATTCAGAGGAGACGCCGCTGGGAATGGTGATTGCGTGGATATAATCCTTGGCCGTCCCAAGTTTGTAAGAGCGATCGACGGTTAATGTCGGTGGGCAGTGTCTAAGCGCCCCTTGGATCGTCCGAACCAATAGACTATGAATGCGGCGACTCAAGAGTCGCCCCTACAAGGCTTGTCCGATACTAAGATTTCAACTCAAATACAACGAATGCCTAACGTATTGGAAACTAAATTGGAGTCATCTTTGCACCAATTTAGGCGAAAATGCTCAAAATCGTGTCGCTTGGCAAATAAGATAAGTGGCACGGCAGGACAAAAGCGTGTAAAAGCCCTGCGCACATCCTATTTCTTCCCCGACTTGTCGTCTTTTTTCGGTTTGCCTAGTTCGGCTATCTGCCGCACGAGCCCGAGGATCGCCAAGAGCACGGTAAGCGCCTGCCCGGTCGATACGGAGCCGGGCGCGCCAGCCTCGGGGTTGCCATTCTCTTCGGCCGCGCGCGTGTAAAGGTAGCTTGAGAGCAAACCGAGCATGGCGCCCAAAGCCGCGCCGGCGACTATGATGCGAGCTTTGCGCTCCTGCATGTTGTTTTGTGTTTGATCGCTATCCGTATCACTCATTCGATTCCCTCATCACTTGACTCAACTGCTGGCGGGTCAAAGGTGGTCAACAATTCGCGAAACGGCGCCAGCCGTACCGCCCAATCCAGAACGCGTTCGTCCACGTTTTCCAGCCATCCTTCAACATTTTGCTCCATCATCGCCGTCCAAGCCTCCAGACGGCGCAGCGGCGAGCGCGACTTCGGATGCCAGCGGTTGAGCAAAGCAACCAAGACCAGGCTCAGTATGACGAGTGGAAACATGCACAGCACCAGCGGGCACAGCACAAGTATGGTCAGCATCGAATCCGACAGCACTGCCACCTGAACCGGTGATCGCAGCGACAGGACTGTCCCGATAATAACGACCACGATGACCAACACAAGTATGAATGGCAACAGGACGCTGAGCCAAAGGCCACGCCGTTCAGCGCGCCTCAGTTCACGATGGCGCTGATTCAGCGATTCGTCGTCCAACGCGCCTTGCCGAGTCATTCACCTTCCATCGATCAAGCCCGCCGCATACAATATTGTAGCGTAGCTCGGTGCGAGATTCCAAACGGACAATCGAACAAATGAGTCATATTTCGCCGGTCGCGCAGCGTCTGCGGGTCACCTTTGGCAAATCAGGTCCGTTGAAATACACGAGCAATCTCGACACGGCCAAAATCTGGGAACGCCTACTGCGGCGCGCTGACCTGCCGATTCTTTACACGAAGGGATTCAACACGCGTCCGCGCATATCGCTGGCGATGCCGCTGCCCCTCGGAATCTCAAGCGAATGTGAGATACTCGAGATTTCACTGCGGGAGCGGATTGAATTCCGCCCAGGCGAGTTGCGGGAACGCTTGCTGGCGGTGTCGCCCTACGGCTTGACAATCGGCGCGATTGTCGAAGTTGATACGCGCGCATCCACTTTGCATTCGCTTGTCACCAGCGCGGAATACCGCATTCAGTTTCTGGATGGCATCGACAGACGGGAATTGCAGAGGAAGATTGACGATTTGCTCGGTCGAGAATCGATCATTGTGGACCGGGTGAGGCGGCGAAAGCGAAGCGTCATGGACATTCGTCCGCTGATATTGGGGCTGCAACTCGACAGCAATGACGATCTGGTCGCCCATCTTTCCGTCGGCGAGCGCGGCAACTTGCGGCCCGATCAACTGATGGAGCAGCTTGGCTTGTCCGAATCGCATCACAGTGTCCATCGATTCAAGCTGCATATGCTTGATGAATAATGTATGCGCGACCGGCGGTCAGTGTCCACGCGATCTACCAGCACGCCTACCGAAACGTAAAATGTAGGGGCAACTCTTGGGTCCGCCAGCCAGAACACAAAAGAAAGACACCCACATGCCACAACCCTTAACAATCAATGACGAAGTGACGGCTGCGCTTAAAAACGGGAGACCGGTCGTCGCCCTCGAATCGACCCTGATCACCCACGGCCTGCCCTACCCGACCAATGTCGAGACGGCCTTGGCGATGGAAGCTGCCGTCCGTGATGCCACAGCCGTTCCGGCGACCATCGCCATACTTCGGGGAGCGATCACGGTTGGTATCACGGCCGAAGACATTCGAGGGCTGGCGCAAATGCCAGCAGAAACTGTACGAAAATGCAGCCGCCGTGACCTGGCAATCGCGACCGCCCTAGGCCAGGACGGCGCCACCACCGTCGCCGGCACGATGATCGTGGCAAACATGGCGGGAATAAAAGTGTTCGCGACGGGTGGAATTGGCGGCGTGCATCGAGGGCAGCCACATGATGTCTCAGCGGATTTGACCGAATTCGGACGAACACCCGTGACGGTCGTCTCATCGGGGGCGAAGTCGATTCTTGATTTGCCGTTGACGCTCGAGGTGCTGGAAACGAACGGCGTGCCAATACTCGGCTATCAGACCGACGTATTGCCGGCCTTCTATTCGGCGCGAACCGATTTGCCCATCGACCAGCGCGTTGAGTCGGCGAAGGAGGCGGCCGCGATTATACAAGCCGCAGAAGAGCTAGGCGCGCAGAACGGCATGTTGGTTGCAGTGCCGGTGCCCGCCGACAAAGCGCTCGATCTTGAGCGGGCCGAAGCTGCCATCGCGCAGGCAACGCGTGATGCGGAAGAGTCCGGCATTGGCGGAAAAGACATCACGCCGTTTGTGCTCAGCCGCGTAAGCGAACTGACGAGTGGCGCCTCGATGGCCGCGAACATTGCGCTGCTCATCAACAACGCGCGCGTCGCCGGTGAAATCGCGCTGGCGGTGAGTCGAGGTTAGGCTTGCATCCCTAATCTTGCCACCAATGTAGAATTAAATCTTGTTCGATCGTTTGCGCACCTAGCTCATGCAAGCGCGCCAAGATTTGCGCCCGGTGGTCGGTGCCGTGGTTAACCATGTGCAGCAAGATTTCCCAACGCTTGAAAGGCCGCGGCGCTGGAAAACGACCTGGAAGGTCTACCCAAATCGACTCGTTCAGCGCCACCTCTGTCAGGCCCCTCGCATATTGGAGAACGCGCTCACGAATGCTTTCCCATTTCAGGCGAACAGCAGCTTGGTCGTGAAAATCCAGCGGATTCAATCGTGCTGGCGGCGCCTCCCGCATTAAGCGCGCGAGCCAGCGATCGTCCACATTCAGGCAATGAACTAGATGATTGCGCACCGACCGGAAGGAATAATTTGTCTCCGCGACAAATTGTTCTGGACTCAAGTCCATTACGCAATCCCAGACACGGTCGTACATCTCGTAATGATACGAAACCAAAGAGTTGATGGTTGCTACAAGCATTAGCAACAAACCTTTTCTTCTGTCAAATGGACAATCGCTATCGCCATGCTCCCGTTCTCATCGCTACACAAGCCTTCGCGCCTGCGCTATAATCGCCTAAAGGCAATCATCAAAACCGCGGACCAGAAAGCGCAGAGCATGCAGCTGCAGTCGATTGAGCGTAAATTGGAACGCCACCTGCTGCAAGTGGAGAAACCCGGTCGTTATGTCGGCGGCGAATACAACAGCGTCGTCAAGGACTGGGATCGCACTGACATCAAGGTCGCGCTGGCATTCCCGGATATCTACGATCTGGGCATGTCCAATCTGGGCATTATGAATCTCTACAATCAGCTGAACCTCGAGCCGGACATGCTGGCGGAGCGCGTCTTCTCGCCCTGGCGGGATATGGAAGCGGTGATGCGCCAGCAGAGCATTCCGCTCTATTCGCTGGAGACCAAGCACCCCGTGCGCGAATTTGACCTGCTGGGCATCAGCCTGCCCTATGAGCAGCTCTATACCAACGCTGTTAATCTGCTCGACCTGGCCGGACTGCCGCTGCTGAGCAGAGACCGCAACGAGCGCTATCCCCTGGTCATCGCCGGCGGGCATGCCTGCTTCAATCCCGAACCGATGGCCGACTTCATCGATGCTTTTGTCATCGGCGAGGGTGAAGAGATCATCGTCGAAATCGCTAGAGCCGTTGGCAAGCTGCGGGGCAAGCCGCGACATAAGCAATTGCGCGAAATCGCCAAAATTCAGGGCATGTATGTGCCGCGCTTCTATGACGTGGAATACAACGATGATGGCGCCGTCCGCTCGATAGCGCCCAATGAGCCTGGTATCCCCGCTCGCGTTCTGAAACGAATCGTCATCACTTTGCCCAAACCATTCACGAAGTTCATCGTGCCCAATATCGACACCGTGCATAACCGCGCCCCGATTGAGATCATGCGCGGCTGCACGCGCGGCTGCCGCTTCTGCCATGCGGGCATGGTGACGCGCCCGGTGCGCGAGCGGCCCGTTCAAGAAATCATGTCGGCCATCGCCGAAATCGTCCAGCATACCGGCTTTGAAGAGATCAGTTTGCTCAGCTTGTCGTCGTCGGACTATGTCTGGGTGAAGGAGCTGGCGGAAGAAGTTAATCGCGTATACAAAGACGCGGGCCTCAGCCTCAGCCTGCCGAGCCTGCGTATCGAGAGCGCCAGCGCTGATCTGCTGGAGAAGATTGGCGGCACGCGCCGCAGCGGCTTCACATTCGCGCCGGAAGCCGCCACAGAAAAAATGCGCGATCTCATCAACAAATATGTGCCCGATGAACAGGTGCTGCAAACGGCAAGGGATGTCTACTCCCGCGGCTGGCGCACGATCAAGTTTTATTTCATGATTGGCCATCCCGAAGAGACCATCGAAGATGTACAGGCGATCATTGACCTGTGCATCAAGACGCTGCGCGAAGGCACCCGTATTCTGGGCAAAAAGGCGACGCTGAACGTGGGCGTCAGCACCTTCATCCCCAAGCCACATACGCCATTTCAATGGGTGCCGCAAGATACACGCGAAAGCGTCGAACGCAAGCAGCGCCTGCTGAAGCGGCAGATGCGTCGCGGCGGCATGCATTTGCGCTGGAACAGCTACGAAGACAGCGAATTCGAAGGCTGGCTCAGTCGGGGAGATCGCCGGCTGAGCCGCGTGATTCGGCGCGCTTGGGAACTGGGCTGCAAATTCGATGCCTGGCAGGATCAGCACCGACATAATATATGGCTGCGGGCCTTCGAAGAATCCGGCATCGATCCGGACTTCTACAACTTCCGCGAGCGCGATCTGGATGAAATCTTCCCTTGGGACCACATCGACGTCGGGATACACAAGAAGTTCCTGCGCGAAGATTACTTGATGAGCATTAAGCGGGAAACGCGGGTCGATTGTCGCGATAAATGCTTCGCTTGCGGGATCCTGCCCAAGTTCGCCAAAGAACGCTCCACCACCGAAGAGATGGCTTGGGAATGCCCGCCGGTGACGCCAATCCACGAGCGAAAACGCGCTCGTCAAGCCGCCATTCCCTTAAGCGCAATCGGCTAGCGAACTGTGGTCCAAAGTGGCGAAGTCACAATCAACGGCATCAGAATCAGAGAAAATATCGTCGGCGATGGCGCGCCCGTGTTGATGGTCCATGGCTGGGGCGCCAGTATCGAGCTACTCGAACCTCTCGCGCTCCGTTTAAGCCGCATCGGATATCAATGCCACCTGTTCGACCTGCCCGGATTCGGCGAAAGCGATGAACCGAGCGAGCCATTCAGCATATTTGACTATGCGGCCTTTTGCCTCGCGTATTTGGATCACCGTGAAATGAGCAGTGTTAATTTCTTCGGACACTCGCTCGGCGGACGTATCGGCTTGATTCTCGGTTCAGATCACAGCGACCGTATTGGCAAGCTGGTTTTGTCGAACAGCGCTGGCCTCAAGACTGAAGCGGCGCTCCATACGCGATTACGATTGAGCGCATACAAATCTGTACGGCGCAGCCTCGAGACTGTTGGCGCGAAATCAGCGGCCGACAGTCTGCACAATATTTATGGGCGGCGATTCGGCTCTGACGACTACCAGAAAGCCTCGCCGGTCATGCGACAGACCCTGATCAACGTTGTCAACCAGGACCTGCTGGATTACGCGAAACGCGTTTCCGTCCCGACCATACTAATCTGGGGTGACGAAGACCAGGAGACGCCGCTTTGGATGGGACAGAAGCTGGAGGCCTTCATTCCGGATGCTGCCCTGATCCTGCATGAGGGCGCCGGGCACTACGCCTATCTCGATTTCCCCGACGAAACCGCCCGCATCATGGACGCGCTCTATCGAAGTCCTTAGGCTTCGAAATTGCAAGCCTGCCGCCGCCCGCTTTTCCGTCCATTCGGTTAAAGTCTATAATGACTGAGCGTTGACGAAGCAGGTTGAAGAATGTCAGAAATTCTGCTTGTCGTATTGGCTGCGATCTGGCTGCTGGGCGCCTGGTTGCGAATCTATCAGCAGGCGCGCTTCTATCAAATCGAAGAATATATGGGCGGGCGCTATCTGCGCTGGGTTCTGGCCAACCGCTCCCGTCTTTTGCCGGCGCGGCCACTTGGAGCCTGGATTCTCGGATTGGCGGTCGGCGGGCTCCTAGGGGAAGCGCCTGACAGCTTCCTGCCGTCGGCAGTCGCCATCTTCGCCGCTATGGTCGCGGTCGTTCCGCTGCGTCAACATGAGGTCAAGCAGCCGTTCGCCGCGACCCCACGAATGAAGCGGCTGCTGGTTGGCGCCTGGCTTGCTAGCGCAGTTTTCTTTGTGGCTCTACTCGCCGCGGTCAACAGGAATCCGCTGCTTGAAATGAATCTCATCCACGTCATAGCGATCAGCACGAATGGCTTGGCGCTTTTCTTACTGGCGCCTCTATGGCTTGTTGCGGGAAATGTGATCATGCAGCCAGTGGAAAGCGCGTTGCGCCGGCGCTATCTGCGGGGTGCGGCGAAAATACTGGACAAGATCAATCCGAAGGTTATCGGGATAACCGGCAGCTACGGCAAGACAACGACCAAGAACTTCCTGCGCGATATTCTCAGCGTCCGCTTTCACGCCTATGCTACGCCAAAAAGCTATAACACCTTGATGGGAATCTCGCTGGCGATTAACCGCGACCTCGCCGACGACTACCGCACCGAGTATTTCATTAGCGAGATGGGCGCTTATGTCGAAGGCGAAATCGATCGCATCTGCCAACTAACGCCACCCGATATCGCCATCGTCACTGAAGTGGGACCGCAGCACCTGGAGCGTTTCGGCTCGCTGGAAAACGTGCGCAAGGCGAAATACGAGATCGTCAAGAACACCTCAGCCGATGGCGTCGCCGTCTTGAATTGGGACAATCCCTATGTGCGCGCGATGGCGGAGGCGGGCTATCCGAAGACCATCTTGACAGTCAGCCGCGAACTGACGCGACAGACGGCGCAAGAACAAGGCGTCAGCTGGATTGCCTGCGATGTTCACGAGACGCTCGAAGGACTGTCATTCACCGTCGCCCACGTTGAATCAGGCGAGACGAAGCATGTTAGGACGCGCGTGGTCGGTGACCACAACGTGACCAACCTGCTCCTGTGCATCGCCGTCGCTCATCACGAGGGCATTCCCTTGCGCGATATCGCCATGCGCGTCCGCAGCCTGCAGCCAGCTGAAAGCCGACTCGCGCTTCAGACGACCGCGGCCGGGATCACGATCATCAATGACGCCTACAGCGCCAATCCGAAAGGAGTCGTCAGCGCCTTGAAAGTCTTGGGAATGCACGAGACGGGCGCCCGACTCTTGATAACGCCTGGCATGATTGAACTGGGCCAACTTCAAGATGACGAAAACCGCAAGCTGGGACTGCTGGCGGCGCAGCATGCCACCGATATCATTCTTATTGGCAAATCGCAGACCCAGCCGATCCTTGAAGCCATTCAATCCACCTCGTTTGACCGGTCGCGTCTGCGTGTGGTCGAGACGCTCAAGGAATCAGTGGACTGGTATCAGCACAATCTGAAGTCGGGCGATACCGTACTTTTTCTCAATGACCTGCCCGATACGTATTGAACATGATTTGTCGATGAGGATCGCAGAATGAGCAGTCGACGCCTCACAACCGTGGCCGTCATCTTCGGCGGGCGCAGCGTAGAGCATGATGTCTCTATCGTCACCGGGCATCAGATCATGAAGGCTTTTCCCGCCGAACGCTACGAAGTCGTACCCGTCTACATCTCGCGCGATGGACGTTGGTTCACCGGCGAAGCGCTCGCCGCGCTCGACAGCTTCAAAGACGACGCCGTTCTCAACCGTGATGGACTGCGAGCTTGCCTATTGTCACCCGATACGCGGCATCATGGTCTGATTGTCGATCCGCTCGCCGGCCGCTTCAGCAAGAGCGCGGTGAAACGCATTGACGTCGCCTTTCCCGCGCTTCACGGCTCACATGGAGAGGACGGCAGTATCCAAGGGCTGTTTGAATTGGCCGATATTCCTTATGTTGGATACGCCACACTCGGTTCCGCCTTGACCAACGACAAGATCATGACCAAAACGGTCCTGCGACAAACGGGGATTCCCGTGCTGGATGACTTCTGGCTTACCCGTGATCTTTGGCTCGACCAACCTGATGGGGTCCTCGAGGCGCTGCTTGCCAGATTCGAGCTTCCACTCTACGTCAAGCCGGCGACATTGGGATCAAGCATCGGCATCGGACGGGCGGACACGGAGGCGCTGCTGCGAGCCAGCATCGATATCGCCGCTAACTTCGACCGCCGAATCCTGATTGAGCCCGCGGTGACGGACGGCATCGAGATCAATTGCTCAGTCATGGGATTCGGCGACCATTATGACGCGTCGACGCTGGAACAGCCTGTCTCCTGGGCTGAATTTCTGTCCTACGAAGACAAATACTTGCGGGGCGGCGAAGGCATGAAAAGCGCCGAACGACTTGTTCCCGCGCCAATCAGCGCCGAGCTGACAGCGCGAATCAAGGAAACGAGCATTGCCGCTTTCAAAGCGGTGGACGGCCGCGGCATCGCTCGGATCGACTATCTTGTCCGGCCGGAGCGGGATGAGCTTTATCTGAACGAAATCAATACCATGCCCGGTTCGCT
>JAAXID010000148.1 GCA_012270545.1 Anaerolineae bacterium
TTGAGCCGCGCCAATTCGATATAGGTGGTGTTGAACTTGGCGGCGATGATCGCCAGGGACTCGCCCCGCTGTACGGTGTAGGTGCTCGTGCCAGTTGGCTGTGGCGCGGCTGGCGCTGCGGGGGCCGGCGCTTGCGTGCCGCCACCCGGCGCTGGAATGATAATCTGGTTGCCCGTGTGGATGATATAGGGTGGGGCGATGCCATTTGCCCGCGCGACTTCTTCCAGCGTTCGGCTATACTGCCGCGCAATGCTGAACAGGTTTTCTCCCCGCTGCACGATATGGACCTGCTGCGCCATGACAGCGGCTGAACCCAGCGAAAGTACAACGATTGTAGTCAAAAGTAATACGATTAGACGGCGCATCTTCGCTCCTTACCTACCTGGTCTGCTATTGAATTGCCAATTCGAAAATCCAGTCTAGCATGAGTCGGAGAAACACGCTGAAGCCTGCACGCGCATTCTGACTCGCTCGATTCCCAGGATGTCTCTGTGAATTTGCGTTAATAGAATGAGGAGACGAGGCTAATAGCCGACATCCATGCCCGGGTCGACCAGCGGCAGGCGCGGATCGATGCCCGTCAGCGTGTGGCGCGCCCAGGCGTAATCCGGGTCATCGCTATGGGCGAATTCTCGCGTTGAGCCGGCCAGAAAGTTCAGCGTGTAAGTCGTCGTGCCCGGCGCGCTCACCATCGTGTAGTAGCCTTCTGGCATCAGGATGATATCGTGCTGCCGCGCCATCATCGTTAGGTCCGATCGCTTGTCTCCGCTATATACGCGCTGGTAGGCGTAACCGGTCGGCCGGTCGAACTTGTAGAAGCTGAAGCGATTGAGCTGCGCTTCGAGCACATTTCCTTTGTCGTCGGTCTTGTGCGTATCGTGTTTGTGTGGCGGATAGCTCGACCAGTTTCCGCCCGGCGTATACAGCTCGTAGACCAGCAGCCGATCGGCCGGGAAATCACTACCGATCAGCCGGCTCATTTGCCGCGAGCAGTTGCCGCCGCCCAGCAGCAGCAGTTCGACGTCATTGGGCCTGATCAGCTTGGGCGGATGTTCTTTCTCCGTTGGCGCCCAGCAGGACGCGAATTCAAAGTCATCGGTGATGGCTTCGATCTCGAACTCGGTCTGCGGCGGCAGATAGAGCGCGTGGGGCATGCCGCTGAAGACGTTGTCGCGCCGCCCGACGTTTTCGAAGTCGCCGCGATTCGTTCGGATAGTGCAGCGGCCGCTCAAGACCACGGCGACATACTCAAAAGCGTCGATGGCGATCTCGAAGGTGCGGCTCTTGCCCAGGCGCACGGCGGCGAAGTTCAGCGTGTCCCAACCGGCGCGTTTGGCATCCAGCGCGGCGAAGGCGCCCGCTCGGCCTGTGTCTTCAGCGGGGATATGCAATGTCTCGGCTGTGAAGCTTGCCATGGCCGACCTCTTCGATTAAGTAACCAGCCCACGCGTGACACGCATGAACATGTGCTCCAGGTCTTTCTCTTCTTCATTGAAGCCCAGAAGCAGTATTTCGCCCTCGAAAAGCTGACGGCTCAAGGCGCTCAGGTCTTCATCATTGCCGGCGAAATCGACCCGAATGCGCGCCCGTCCATTCTTGGGTGTGATGATCTCGGCGGCGACAACATGCCCGTTGCCGCTCACCAGGCTCGTCACCGCCTCAGCGGCATCATGGTCCATCACTGTGATGATGATTTCGCGATGCGCCATCAGCTCCAGTTTCAGTTCGTCGATGCTGCCCTGCATGATCATCTCACCCGCTTCCAGTATGCCGATATGGGAGCAGACATCTTCCACATCGGCCAGGATATGCGAGGAGAAGAAAATCGTCTTGCCCATGTTGGCCAGCTCGCCCAGCAGTTCACGGATTTCCACCCGCGCGCGCGGATCGAGCCCGGAGGCCGGTTCGTCGAGGATGAGCACCTGCGGGTCATGCGCCAGCGTCCGCGCCAGGGACAGGCGTTGCTTCATGCCGCGGCTGAGCTTGTCCACCAATTCTTCGCGCCGGTGCTGCAGATCGACCAGCTCGAGCAGATCCGCCACCAGCGGTTTGCGCTGATTCTCAGGAATGTCGTAACAGGCGGCGAAAAAGTCGAGATATTCCCAGACGCGCAGATCTTCATAGACGCCGAATTCATCGGGCATATAGCCGATCGCGCGCCGCACCGCCCGCCGATCGTCCAGGACCGAATGCCCCGCCACCCAAGCTCGCCCCTGTGAAGGCCGGGTTAACGTGGTCAGGATCCGCATCGTGGTCGTCTTGCCGGCGCCGTTTGGTCCCACGAAGCCATAGATGGAACCGCTCGGCACTTCCAGGGAGATGCCGCGCAATGCCGCAAAACCGCCGAACGATTTGTGCAGATCCTGCGTCTGGATAATCAAGTCCATCGCCTCTTCCTTGTTTCCGCCGCTGACGGTTTCGCGTTCAGGACAAAGTCGAATTTCTGCTAACCGCCGATGCCCTTATCGCTGTCGCCCAGCGGCTAGTTGTAGCGCCCCGTCTGTTCGACGCGAATCTTCCGAACGCGCGCTGTGCCCACGCCGTCGTCGAATTGCAAGCGTATTCGTACGGCCTTGCCCGGTCCCAAATAAGCCCACGGATTGACGAAATTCAGCTCTTCGCCATCGCGATAGCCGAAGACGTCATACTCATCGCTGCTCCAGTTGTAGAGCTGGATATCCAGTGACTGACCGTAGCCGCCGCCGCGATCCACCTCGACATAGAGGCGCGACACCTCATCCATCGCCAAACCCGGCAGCGGATGAAACAGAAACTCGGCGCCTTGCTCTTCATACAAGCTGAAGTTGTCGGTGCCGTTGTCGGTCAGCCCCATCCGATCGAGCGTCAGCCAACTGAAATATTCCGATGTCAAGGTTGCGCTCCGGCTCGGCAGGTTGATATCGACATCCAGCTCGATCACATAAAGGGTCGAGTCGATCGCGCTCCAGCCGGCGCCGCTTATCTCCAGATCGCGCGCCCACTCGTCGCTCCAGCCGAGCAGATAGAGCCCGGTGCCGCGGGCATCGGAATTGAACTGATCGACCATGAAGCTGGCCAGGAAAGATTGTTCGCGCACCGCCTGCCGTTCCGCCGCCGATTCCGCGCGCAGGAAAGCCCGCGTCCGCAGATAGCGCTCGCCCTGGACATTTTTGATCGTGATATTGCGCCCGCTGCCGGAGAAGGGGGATTGTTCCTGCATGAGCGACGAGACGTGCAGCTCAAGCGGGTTGGGCTGGGGCGGCGGATCGGCGACATCGCTGCGCAGCGTCTCGCGGTCCAGCGTCACAATATCGCCCGGCGCGAAATCTCCCTCCAAGCGATGCACCAAGCCGGGACCCAGAATGACCGCATTGCGCAATGCCGTCTCGCTCTCGTTGCTGATGACGCCCTGATAAGCGCCGCTCATCCGGCCGCTCTCGAGGATATCAAAGCTGAGTGTGAAGGCGCCGCCGATAGCAGGCCGCGGGATGCGCCCGCTCACGCTGAAGTTGGCGAAGATGCCGCCATCAATCGTGAAGTCGCGTGCGCTGAAAACGGCACCCTGCGAAATCTCGGTCGACGTCTGGATCGTATTGCTGGCGAAGATGCTGCTCGGCGCCGTTGCGCCGGCAACCGCCAGGAAGCGCCCTTCCGGCAGCGCAAGCGAATAGGTGGCGCGCCGCGGCGATAGCAAGCCGACGAATTGCTCGACCCGCGCTTCATCGCGGTCGGCGAAGGACTGCACCACCGTCGTGCGGCTGACGATGATCTCGGCGCCGCGCAGACTGAAACCGACCGTCCAGGCGATGCCGGTGAAGCAGATGATGACGATAGGTATGGTGAACCAGCCCCAGCCGTTGCGCCGCAGCCGGGAAAGCGCCAGATAATTCAGCGGGCCAATCAGGATGATATAAGACGCGAGAAAGAGGCAGAGCGTTTGCATCGGCGGCAGCAGGTCCACACCCGGCAGATTGGCGACCGCATCCGCGCCCCATTTCGGCCGGGTGAAGCCCTCACGCCAGGTTGGGTGCGGTGCCCGCGTCGCCAGCAGTTTCAGCCACAGATCGTTCAGTCCCTCCCAGCTCGCCAGCGGCTCCAGTGTTGGATCAGCCGCCAGAAAATCGACTAGACCGGCGCCGATCTCGCGGCGGAGCAGCAATGGGATTCCGTCCTGCTCAACCAAGATCTTGGCATCTTCATGCGGCCTGCCGACCGCGATGATCGTGCGCTGCGACAAGCTGGATTTGTCACCGGCGAATCCGGCCAGCGCGCTCAGATCGTCTATAGACTGGCTGCCCTCCGGCGCGAGCGGCAGAAGATCGGTCAAGGCGCCGGACGTGCTGAGCGCGGACGGACCGCCACTGACGATCAGGTGTCCGCCGCCTTCCACCCAGTGACTTAGCGCGCGCCGCTGCCCGCTGGAAAGGCTCTCGCCATCGATATTGACCAGCATCATCATATCGAGCGAGCCCAGCGACAGGCCATTCTCGGGGATATCATGCCGAGCCCAGAGCGCCTGCTCCGCCTTGAAGCCGCCGATATGAACGCCGGAAAGATTGGGAGGCGCCGTATTTGGTCCGGTCACGACAGCGTACAGTTGATTCTGTCGGCTCAGATCGATCAAGCCGGCTTCGCGCGCTGCCCGCACGATGCCATCATCATCGAGCAGCTCGACGCGAATTTGATCCGGGAACGTACGCGCCTGAATATTCAGCAGCGTTGATTTCGCGGCGCCGGTCGGCAGATCAATCGGCGTGCTGAAGGCATTGCCAACCACCGTGCCCGATGTCTCGGGGCGGACCACCAGCTTGCCCGTCACCGATTCGCCGTTGTTCTTCAATTCGATGCGAACGGGCGTCCATTCCTGCGGGCGGAAAAATGAATCGAAGCCGACTTCGACGGCCATTTCGATGACATCGCGGAAATTGTCCTGCGCCACTGCGCGCGGCCATTGCGCCAGCAGGAGCAGGGCAGAGGTGATGACGATGAGACGCGCCAACCGCCGAGCCATAACAAGTCCCAAATCAAGAGCCGAAGTCGCTGCTAATTGTATCATGCCGCTCCGCCATGTCATCTGTGGGCTTCATTTGAAGCGTCTGGTTCACCCGTTCAAATCCTCACAGACTTCGGTTGTAAGGCTTGTCCGATACTGCAAATCTTACGCAGAGACAGCTGAAATAGTTACAAAACATTTATATAAAGTGGGGCAATCTTTGCAAAAAGCAACAGATTCTACAGAATGCGCCAAGAATAGCTCCCCTTCTCTAGCTCGCTGGGTCACGTAGACATAGACCTTCGGGAAGGGGCCGGGGGATGGGGTAGAAAAAGCAAGGTAGCACGACCCAGTAGCGACAAGCCCTACATTACCTTATGATGTTGGCGTATCCGCGATTTTCACCACTCCCAGCGGGGCCCGCCCACTTGGGAACTCGACATCGTTGCGCTATAGTATTCGCTGCTAATCCGACGACCCAGTCACGAAGGAGCGGAATATGGTTTATCAGGCGGCGGAAGCGCGTTACGACACGATGAAATACAGGCGCTCGGGACGCAGCGGATTGCTGCTGCCGGCGATCTCGCTGGGCATCTGGTGGAATTTCGGCGGCGTCGACAAGCTGGAAAATTCGCGCGCCATGCTGCGGAGAGCCTTCGATCTCGGCGTCACCCACATCGACATCGCCAACAATTACGGTCCGCCGCCGGGCTCGGCTGAGGAGACCTTCGGCCAGGTGTTCCGGACGGATCTGGCGTCCTATCGCGATGAGCTGATCGTCTCCAACAAAGCCGGCTACCTCATGTGGCCCGGTCCCTACGGCGAGTGGGGTTCGCGCAAGTATCTCATTGCCAGCTGCGATCAAAGTCTGAAGCGCTGTGGACTGGATTATTTCGACATCTTCTACAGCCACCGGCCCGATCCTGATACGCCGCTGGAAGAGACGATGGGCGCGCTTGACACGATCGTCCGCAGCGGACGCGCTCTCTACATTGGCATCTCTAGCTATACGTCGGAGCAAACGCGCGAAGCCTCGCGCATCCTCAAAGAGCTGGGCAGCCCCTGCCTGATTCATCAGCCGCGCTACAACATGTTCGACCGCCGGATCGAAGACTGGGGCTTGCTCGACGTGCTTGGCGCTGAGGGAATCGGCTGCATCAGCTTCTCACCGCTCGATCAGGGCATCCTGACCAACAAGTATATCGGCGAGGTTCCTGGGGATTCGCGGGCGGCGAAGCAGGAATGGGGCGACCGCCTGGCGCAAGACAAGCTGGCTAAGGTAAGCAAACTCAATGTTATTGCGCGAGAACGGGGCCAAAACATGGCGCAGTTGGCAATCGCCTGGAACCTGCGACATCCCGAAATGACCTCGGCGCTAATCGGCGCCAGCAAGCCCGAGCAAATCGATGACGCGGTGGCCGCCTTGGACAATCTCGAATTGGGCGATGACGAGCTGGCGCGCATCGAGGCGATACTTAACGCGTAAGTTAGATGTGTTCGTGGCTGTCGCGCGATGACCCTGCTCATCATTGATATCGGCAGCTCTTCAGTGCGGACGCTGCTATTCGATGACGACGCTCGGTTGATTGACGGCTCGGTGCGCAGCCGCCGGCACGACTTCAAAACCGACAGCACGGGCCTCGCGATTGCCGATGCGCCGCAACTGCGGAGGCTGGTCGAAACCTGCATTGACGAATCGCTGAAGCAGCCGGCGGCGAAGTCGATCCGCGCCGTCGGCATGGCGACCTTCGTCGGCAATTGGCTCGGCCTGGATGAGCGCGGCGAAGCCTGTACACCACTATTCACCTACGCCGATACGCGGGGGCGCAGTCAGATTCCCGCGCTTCTCGAAAAGCTCTCCGGCGATGCCGAGCCCTATCATCAGGCGACCGGCTGTCTGCTGCACCCCGCCTACCTGCCGCCGCAGTACGCTTACTTTAGTGAGGCGGAAGTGGCGGCCGAAAGGCGGACCCGGCGCATCGCCGATATCGGCGGCTACCTCTATGGGCGCTGGTTCGGGCGCGACATGCCGATGAGCCTGTCGGTAGCGAGCTGGTCTGGATTGCTCGATAGCGTCCGCCACGACTGGCATTGGGATTACGCTCGCCTTCTGGTCGGCGACAAACTGCTCTCGAAACTGCCGCTCCTTGCTGACTTCGACGCCGTGCAAGTCGGCCTAACTGGCGACTATGCTGCCCGCTGGTGCCGCTTGCGCGATTGTCCTTTCTTCCTCGCGCTCGGTGATGGGGCGGCCGCAAATGTCGGCTCGGGCGCGGTTGATGAGAGCCGCATCGCCTTGACCATCGGCACGACGTCAGCGCTGCGCGTCGTCAAGCATATCGAGCGCGTGCCGGATGGTCTGTGGACTTATCTGGTCGCCTCGGATATGTCC
>JAAXID010000267.1:0-3225 GCA_012270545.1 Anaerolineae bacterium
GTATAACGGGAGAGCCCCCGCAGGGCAAAATACCTGGGAGCGGGGAGTGTCTAATGGCTGGACTCTGCTTTTCCAACCCCATCCCCGGCCCTTCTCGCCATCTCTATGGCGAGCATCCCAAGCATTGGAGAAGGGAGTTCTCTAGCGGGTTTGCGCTAGTGCCATCTTTACTTCACCTCCTCGAAATTAGACACTCCCATTGCTTATATTGCGGGACTAAAGTCGCGACTGTGAAGGAAGCGAATCTGTAGGTATATTTACGCTACGCGAAACAGATATTTCAAAAGGCAGGATGCGCATGAGTAAGAAGGTTCTGATGGTTTACGGTGGCTGGCCCGGGCATGACCCGAAGGAGACCACGCATTTGTTCGCTGGGCTGCTGGAAGAGGCGGGCATCGATGTCACCTTGTCGGAGACGCTGGATAGTTTCCTCGACGAAGAATTGATGGCTTCGGTGGATATGGTGACGCCGATCAATACGATGAGCAGCATCACGAATGAGCAGGAAGCGGGGCTTTTGGATGCGGTGCGGGAGCGCGGCGTTAATGTCGGCGGCTGGCACGGCGGCATGGCCGACGCCTTTCGCAACAATACCGAGTATCAGTTCATGGTTGGCGGGCAGTGGGTCGCGCACCCCGGCAACATCATTGATTATCGCGTGAACGTCAATGACCAGGAGCACCCGATCACCGCGGGCATCCCTGATTTCGCTATGCACTCGGAGCAATACTATATGCACACCGACCCGTCTAATGAGGTGCTGGCGACCACGACATTCAGTGGCGACCACGCGCCCTGGATAGATGGATGCGTAATGCCGGTAGTTTGGACGCGACACTACGGCAAGGGCAAGATTTTCTATAGCTCGCTTGGTCACGTGATCGGCGACTTTGACGTGCCGGAAGCGCGTGAAATCGTGCGGCGCGGGCTGCTGTGGGCGGCGGACAGCCTTTAGCGAGACGCTACTGGTCGTAATCGGCTGAGCGGCGGTCGGATGGCTTCAGCCTGCGGTGGCGCAACTTGATCTGCCAGACGCGCAGAGCCGCTTCAAAGGCGATCGCGCTGGACATCTTGGAGTCGCCATGCTGCCGGTCGGGAAAGTGGATGGGTATCTCGCCGATTCGGTAACCGAGGCGGTGCGCCACAAATGCCAATTCGACCTGGAAGACGTAGCCATTCGCTTTTATGTTGTCCAAATCCAGGCCGATAAGGCAATCCCGCTGATAAACGCGGAATCCGCCGGTGGCGTCGTGAATTGGGATGCCCAGGATAGCAGGCGTGTAGACGCTGTTCGCCCACCAGCTGAGCAGCTTGCGCAGGGGTCCCCAACCCTCGTCGACGCTGCCCCCGTCAGCGTAGCGTGAGCCGATGACAATGTCGAACCCGCTCACTTTCTCCAGCAGCTGCGGAATGTATTTTGGCTGGTGGGAAAGGTCGGCATCCATCTGTATGACCAAGTCCGCGTCGAGCGCCAGCGCGTGTTTGAAGCCCTGGATGTAGGCGGGTCCCAACCCTTGCTTCTCGGCGCGGTGCAGAACATGCAGCTTGCCTTTGTATGCCGCTTCTTTTCTGAGGTCTTCAACGATTTGCCCCGTGCCATCGGGCGAGTTGTCGTCGGCGACCAGCAGATGAAAGTTGGGGATATTCAGGGCGAATAGCGCCGGCACGATCCGCGTGATATTCTCGCGCTCGTTGTACGTGGGCAGAACGACAATCACCTTTGGAGGCGATATGGACATGGGTGCCTCGAAACTCGTCAATCGTCGAGCAGCGAAGTGACCGCTTCGGCCAGGTGTCCGGGACTGAGACCGTATTCTTCGTAAATTCGGTTGTAGGGGGCGCTGGCGCCGAAGCGATCGACGCCGATGGCGATGCCGCTGTCGCCGATGTAGCGCGTCCAACCCAAGGTGGCGCCGGCTTCGATACTGACGCGGCAGGTCACCGCGGCCGGCAAGACGCTTTCTTTGTAGTCATCATCTTGCGCCTCGAACCGCTCCCAGCAGGGCATGGAGACGACGCGCGCGCGGATATCGGCCTCTTCCAACAGGCCCGCGGCATCCAGCGCAATCGAGACCTCGCTGCCGGTCGCCATGATGATGGCGTCGATATCGCCGGATTCGTGCTCGGAGAGGACGTAGGCGCCACGGGCGACTCCCTCATGGATGCCCTCGTCGTTGCCCGCGAGCACGGGCAGATTTTGACGGCTGAGAACGATGGCGGCCGGATGAGCGAGCTCGGCGATAGCGGCCCAGGCGCCGGCCGTCTCGGTGGCGTCGGCGGGTCGAAAGACGTGGAGATTGGGCATAGCGCGCAGGGACATCAGATGTTCAATCGGCTGATGCGTCGGTCCGTCCTCACCCAAGCCGATGCTGTCGTGAGTGAAGACGTAAACGGTCGGGATGTTCATCAGAGCGCCGAGGCGAATCGCGGGCCGCATATAATCGCTGAAGGTAAAGAAGGTGGCGCTGTAGGGCTTGACGATGCCGCCGTGTAATGCCAAGCCGTTGACGATGGCGCCCATGGCGTGTTCGCGAACGCCGAAGCGCAAGTTGCGCTCGGCCGCACGGTTAGGACCGGTGTTATCCGCGCCTTTGATCAGCGTCCGCGTGCTGCCAGCCAGGTCGGCATCGCCGCCGATCATCGTTGGCGCAAACTGGGCGAGCGCATTCAGCGCTTCACCGCCGGCGCTGCGGGTGGCTATCGACGCGCCGGCTTCGTAACTTGGCAGGGCGTCGCGCCAGCCGGGCGCAAATTCACCGGCCATCGCTCGATCCCACTCTTGCGCCAGATCGGGGTGGATGGCGCGCCAGGCGCTGAACCGATTTTGCCATTCCGATTCGGCGGCGGCGCCTGCATCGACGGCGCTGCGGAAGTGCTCCAGCGCGGCGCCAGGAATATGGAAACGGTCGGTCGCGCGCCAGCCCAAGGTTTGCTTCGCCAGCGCGACTTCGTCATCGCCCAGGGGGCTGCCGTGCGCGCTGCTGGTGCCCTGTTTGTTGGGGCTGCCATAGCCGATGATGGTGCGGATGGCGATCAGGCTGGGTTTGTCGGCGGCGGACTTTGCAGCATCCAGCGCATCGCTGATCGCTGCGAGATCGTTTCCGTCGGCGACGCAACTGGCATGCCAGCCCATCGCGCGGAAGCGACCGGCGACATCTTCCGAGAAGGTCATGTCGGCGGCGCCATCGAGCGTGATTTGGTTGTCGTCATAGAGGAAGATCAATT
>JAAXID010000267.1:3272-6798 GCA_012270545.1 Anaerolineae bacterium
CGATTGAAGTATTTTGCCAGGTAAGCCTCAGCGAGTGCCATGCCGACCGCGGTGGCGGCGCCTTGCCCCAGCGGTCCGGTGGTCGTCTCGACGCCGGCGGTGTCGCCATGTTCCGGATGCCCCGGCGTGTTGCTCCCCCATTGACGGAAGTTCTTGATATCATCCAGCGTGACATCATAGCCGGTCAGGTGCAACAGCGAATACAGGAGCATGGACCCGTGCCCGGCGCTGAGTACGAAGCGATCGCGGTTCGGCCAGCCGGGGTTGCGCGGGTTGTAACGCATGTGGTTCATCCACAGGCTGTAGGCCATTGGCGCCGCCCCCATGGGCAAACCGGGGTGCCCGCTGTTTGCCTTTTGCACCGCATCCATCGACAGCGTGCGGATGGTATTGATGGCGAGTTCGGTCAAATCGGACACCAGATCACTCCTGTATGTTCTGCGATGTTTTAAGAAGGGCATTATAGCAGCGGCTGCCTCGCTGCGGAAAGGTCAGCCATGTAAAAACGGGGTTGCGGCAAATTGTTTGCCTGCAGAGACAACGTTGGCTTTTCGCTTGATATGGCTGGTTACGAGTACCGGTGAAACGATCACCGCCAATTGCGTCGGTGGGCTGCGCCAAGGATGGGGACGAAAGGAAATTGATTGCTTGGAACTGGTGAGTAGGGGTGCATGGAAGCTGGTGAAATCTCAGGGGATTATATATAGATAGCGTCACACCAAAGATGAACAGGAAAAGAGTCTCGGACTGTATCTGCGCTACACGGTGGCGGCGGGATGCAGTTCAATGATGAATTACGCCCAATTATGTATCCTGCCGTCGGCTGGTTTCATTGGAAAAGAAAGTGCTGGATCAAGCCTTCAGTGCCACCGGTATTGAAGCCTAACGCCTCAAGCGCGTATAGCTCAATGGTATGGCACAAGATTTCACTATCGGTATTAGACAAATTATTCAGCCCCCCTCTGTATTCGTAGATGTGGCAGGCTTCATGAACAATCACACCGATTAACTTAGGAATGACCCCGGCGGCATGGTTGCTTATGTAAACCGTCGCTGAATGTGGGTATACGTATGCCATGCCTGAGACAACATCGAGGTTTGAGCCTAAGTTGTAGCCTATGATCTTGTCAACTGCATTGGCCACATAGGCATACCACTCCGGTGCCCTGTCCTTTAGCGCCTTTAGCGCCAAGTTCACCTTGAATACAGCGGTCTTTGTACCTTCAACCGAAATCTCTCTCATGTGCGCTGGCAATACGCTCTCATGTGGGTGCAGGGTCAGCGTGCATCCCGTGTCGGTAAAATAAACAACCACGCCGTCCGCATCTCGTCTCCATTCCAAGCCTCTCTCGCAAGTCATATCAGCGAAGCGCGATGTAACTTCAAAAGGACCGTCTTTCGTTATTACAGTGTGGTCTACCCAGCTCGCCATCCACGCGCCCTCCTTGTCGAACGCGATTTGCAGCCAGCCGTCGGACTCGCCGATGACAATTAGGGATTCTCCCGCTTTCGCTTTTGCGACGACAGCGCTATCCAAACTTGGCGCGGACCGCAAATTGGTGATGAAATTGGTTCTAATGACGTAGGCCCCCTGCGCCGCTATCACAATGCAAGAGGCAAACGCGACAATCATCGCTGCGAAGAATTTGGTTCTTAACATTTTGTTATTTCTTACAAACCCGAAGGTTCTTTGTGATTGTCTTATTCCGGTCGCGGCTCGACGCGAAAACGTACAGCAGTTCTTTCTTGTCCGTCGATATCAACTTCGGTGAAGTACGGCGTCGTCACGATATCGATTTCATCGCGTTCGAGGTATCCACGCGCAATTGCCAGAGCCTTCACCGCCTGATTGACGGCGCCGGCGCCAATCGCTTGAACTTCCGCGCTGTGGTGCTGCCGCATCACACCAGCAATCGCGCCGGCGACCGCGGTCGAGCGCGAACGGGCTGATACCTTGATAATATCCGGTCCGTCCTCCGCGAACGCATCCTCGCCATCCGCGTAGGAGTCAATAGGGGACATTTGGCTATCGTATTCGGACATTGATCCCCCTTTTATGAAGAAAGAGTTCCTTGAACAACATTTAGCCCATTAACATGATTTTACATCTTTATCAGGGATATGTCTACCATTTGGACAGTATTCAATGTTATCAAGGGCGTCGCCTGAAATTTCTTGGGCTGGCCCGCTTGGCGACCGCTTACCCTGTCAAGTCGCTGGTCTTCTCGCTACAATCGATACTGACGCTGATTCGATTCGGCGCAACTTGACAACTACCATGGATAGGCAATGCAGCTCACCGCTCCGCATGTCGCGCTCTTACTTCTCCTGCTTTTGCCGGTCCTCTGGGCTATAGGTTTTCCGCGACACGCCTTCCGGCGCCGGCGCGACATCAGCAGTTTGTTTCTGCGCACATTGATTGTCGTTTTACTTATACTGGCACTGGCGGGCTTGCAGAATGTGCAGGCGGTCGATCGGCTGGCGGTGGTCTTCCTCGTTGACGCCTCTGACAGCATGGGCAGCGGGAGCGAAGATCTGCAGCTGGAATTCATCCGTGAGGCGATCAGCGCGAAGCAGCCGGACGATGCGTGGGCGGCGGTGCTCTTCGGCGATAACGCCGTGCCCGAAACCGACTTCAGTATGGCGCGGGAGATCGAGGGATTCTCCTCGATTCCGCTGACCACCGGGACCGATATCGCCAATGCGATCCAGACGGGGTTGTCGATGTTCCCGCCGGATGCGTCGCGCCGCATGGTCCTGCTGAGCGACGGCCAGGCGACGGGGGGTGATGCTATCGCGCGGGCGCAGCGGGCGGCTGTTTCCGGCGTTGAGATCAGCTATGTGCCCTTCTTTCGCGAGGCGGAGCCCGATGTGCGGATAACGGCATTGGATGCGCCGGGGCGCGTTTCTGAGAAGCAAAGTTTCGATATTTCCGTGGGGATCCACGCGGAAAAGGCGACCCCAGCCGACCTGCTGATATTCTCCGGCGGGAGTCTGATTCACGAGGAATCGCTTAATCTGCAAGCGGGCGATACGCGCTTCAGCTTGACGCAGACGAGCGAAAACAGCGGATTCCTGGATTTCTCGGCGCAGGTCGTCGTGCCCGGCGAGAATGACAATTTTAACCAGAATAATCAACTGGGCGCTTTTAGTCAGGTTGTCGGTCCGGCGCGCGCGCTCTTGATTCGCGCCGATCAATCGGAGACTGAGCATTTGCTGCCGGCGCTGGAGCAGGCGGGCATCATCGTGGATGTGGCCGCACCTGGGGAGCTGCCGGTGAATATGGCTGGCCTGGCGCATTACAAGTGCGTGATCCTGGCGAATGTGCCGGCGACCGATCTGAGCGGGGCGCAGATGAGCCTGCTCGATCAATACGTCAGCGATATCGGCGGCGGCCTGGTCGTGATTGGAGGGCCGGAGAGCTATGCGCCGGGCGGCTATTATCAGACGCCGCTGGAACGGACGCTGCCCGTAGAAATGCAGATCAAGGATCAGAAGCGGCTCCCGCAGTTGACGATCGCCTACC
>JAAXID010000002.1 GCA_012270545.1 Anaerolineae bacterium
ACTTCGCGGCTTTCGCCTTCGGCGAATATCTCATTGCCATCATGCCACATCATGCCGGGACGTATATGCCAGGTGTAGACGGTGCCGTCTTCGCTGATATCCCAGGATTCCGCCAGGTCGCCGACCGGCTGGCCCGATTCAATGCGGAATAGCATGCTGTTGATGTTGGTGATGGCGTAGAATGTCCAGTCATGCGCTGCGGTATTTGGATCCATCGGCAGGAAGGTATCGACGCCGATGGTGAAGGTGCCGCCTTCTTGCGGACAGTGGCCGTCGGCAGCGGCGGGCGCGAGTGACAGGGCCAAGACGAAGATCAGTGCCGCAAAAATCAATGCACTTTTGAGTTTCACGAGTAAGCTCTCCTTATGCAAGCTCGATTGGGCGAGAAAAAAGCGGACAGTTTTCTTGCTCACAAGTATTCCAATAATCGCCTCCTTACTTTGCCGGTGAGTGCAATTCGCTCGAACGGGGCAGAAACGCGGTAACCAGACGCTTGCCCGCTGCTATCGTCTCCCGGCTTGTAGCAATTCGGGGATAGGTGAAAAGACGCGTTCCGCAGATGTTAGCGCAGATTTCACTGAAAAGGCAAACTATTGTCTCAAAGTTGGATCGAGCGCGTCACGCAAGGCGTCGCCGATAAAATTGATGGCCAGCACCGTGATCATGATGGCGACACCCGGCGCGATGGACAGTACAGGCAAGATTCGCATTAACTCCTTAGCGTTGCTCAGCATTGATCCCCACTCGGCGGTCGGTGGCTGCGCGCCCAGGCCGAGATAGCTCAATGTCGCGGCAATGAGGATCGCTTCGGCGACGCTGAAGGAGCCTTGCACGATTACCACCGGGAATACGTTAGGCAGAATGTGTCGGAAGATGATTGAGATATCCGAGGCGCCCGCCGCTTTGGCGCCGACAATGAACTCGGTCTCGCGAAGGGTCAAGACCATACCGCGCACAACCCGGGCAAACCAGATCCAGTACACCACGATAAGCGCCAACATCATGTTGAGCAGGCTGGGACCAAAGACCGCGACCAGAGCGATGGCGAGGACGAGAAAAGGAAAGGCCATCATCAGATCGACGACGCGCATAATAATCATGTCCGCAATACCGCCAAAGTAGCCGGCGATCGCGCCTAGTGCGACGCCGATTGTGGTTGATATGCCTGAGACGATAATGCCAACCATCAAAGAGATGCGCGCCCCGTATATCAGCCGGCTGAAACCATCGCGTCCCAATTCGTCCGTGCCGATAAAGTGTTCCGCGCTGGGCGGCTGTTTGACGTTGGAATAATTGGTCTTGTAAGGGTCGTAGGGCGCAATTTGCTCGGCGAAAACCGCTGATAGCACGAGCACGAGCAAAACGGCGAAACCCAGGATTGCTTGCTTATTCCTTAAGATCTGCCGGAAAGCCTTATAAAGAAAGGACTTGGGCTCAGTTAGCTCAATGAATGCTGCGTCCGCCGCCAGTTCGACAATATGCTCAGCCATAGGTCGCCTCAATGCAGCCGAATACGGGGATCAATGTATGAATACAAGATGTCGTTGGCGAGATTGACGAGTATGACCATGATCGAAAACACCAGCACCGTGTTGGTGACGACGAGGTAGTCTCGGGCGAAGATGGCATCAACTGCCAGCCGGCCGATGCCGGGCCAGCCGAAGACTTTCTCGATGACGACCGCGCCGCCAAGCAAGCTCGCGAAGTATCCAGATATGACTGTAAGGATTGGGATTAGCGCATTTGGAAGCGCATGGCGGAAATTGACGCGGCGAATGCCCAAACCCTTTGCCCGCGCTGTGCGAACATAATCAAGGCTCAGCACTTCCAACATACTTGAGCGCGCCACCCGCGTTACCAGACCCAGTAGAATGAGGCTCAGTGTTACTGACGGCAGCACCAACGAGCGGGCAAATTCGATCGGGGTTTTGCCTTGACCCACGGTGGGTAGCCAATCGAGGTGAAGCCCGAAAATCAGCATCAGCATGATGCCGAACCAGAAGGCTGGTATGGATACGCCGAACAAGGCGAAGGTCATTGCCGCCGTGTCGATCCAGGTGCCGCGCTTCAAGGCGGAGAGGATGCCGATGGGCAAGGCGAAGACGAGCACAAGGACGATCGATGTCACAGTGAGTATGATGGTATCGGGCAGTCGTTGCGCGATCTCATAACTGACGTCGGAGCGCGACCTGACCGATTTGCCCATATCTCCCTTGAGCAGGTTTGTCACATAGCGAACGTATTGAATTGGCAACGGGTCGTTCAGACCGAGCTTGTCGCGGATTCGGTCAATCTCTTCCGAGGTCAGCTGGCGCGCATTGCTCATCATCAGTTCGACGGGGTCACCGGGGATCAGATGAATAAGCGCGAAGGTGGCCGTCGTCACGCCAAACACGAGCGGAATCATCAAGATCACTCGGCGCAAGATGTATTTCTTCATTGTCTCTATCTGCGCGACCTATTTTGAAACAGAGATTGTGCGGTGGACGACTGATTCGCTTGCCCGATTTCGCGAGACGAACCTTGTAAACATACAGCCATGGATTGGGCTGACAAAGGGATTCTAGTCACGATGCGAAGGCATGTCAAATATCGGGCGGCTGCTGGCGGTGAGACAGATGGGGGCGGTAATGCGAAATAAATTGCCGGCAGGAGAAGCGGAGGCCGACAGCCGGCCGCATAACAGATTGGCATCGCCGGAAGAATCATCCGCGAAGATTGACTGGTTCGCCCGTCGCCACCGACTCGTTCACCGCCATCGCAAGCGCCAGCGCCGTCAGGCCGGCGTCGGCATCGCTTTCGGGCTGCTCGCCAGTTCGAACGCTATTAACGAATTCTTCAATCGCGTAGCGGACGATGAGCGTCCGCAGCGGTGGATTGGGCCAGTGTTCGCG
>JAAXID010000077.1 GCA_012270545.1 Anaerolineae bacterium
GGCCATGCCCAGCAGCTGCGCATCGGTCGGCAGGTTCAGTTCAGCTCGTAGCCGTTTTCGGGCGGCGTCAATGTCTTCATCGTTGAGCCATTTGTATTCCATGCCGTATAGCACAACGCTGATTTTCTCGGCAGGCGCCTCCTCAATCTCCAGCGCGAACTGCTTCATCGCGGCCGAGATGGCGATGCCGGCGTCGATCATGCGCCACATCCTGCGATTGATCCGCCGCCAGCGAGAACGATAGCGGAAAGCATCGTCGAGATGCCGGCTGCTGACGACGGCGGAGACGCCCGCTAACTTGGCCGCAAAGTAGCCAAAGAGATCGGCGTGAATCAAATGCGTATGGACGATATCGGGCTTGCTTTGGCGCAGCGTGCGCCGCAACCGCCAAAGCAGCGGCAAATCATAGTCGCGGCCGATCGGCAGTCTCGTGAGCGGGATGTCGCGCTGTTCCGCCGCCGCCACCATCTCATCCATCGGTCGGGCGCGCTCAACGAGGATGATCAAGCGGGCATCGACGCCGCGCGTTCGCAAGCCTTCCAGCAGGAAGAGCAGGTGCCGCTCGGCGCCGCTTATGCGAGTGACTTTGACGATATGAGCGATGCGCATTGTCCCTCGATCACGCGCGAAAACTGTCGGCTGGGGCAGTTTCACTTTATCAGAGCGCCCAGACAGGCGCTAGCGCAGGCGACCACAATTGCAGCTAGCGCGGGACGATCTCGTGGGACAGGGGACCTACCAGCCCACGGGCGTCACGGGCGGCGATCGCGATCCCGGCGTAGTCAGAAAAGCCGGCCCATATCACCTTGGTCTCATTGATGGGCAGTTGATCAGCGTAGATTAGCGAACCGGCCGGGCGCAGCGCGATGATATAACTGGCGGCGTCTGCCACCGGTTCCCAGACCAGTTCATTCTTCCCGCCATCGCGCTGGCGCAAGGCGATGTTGGCCGGCGGCCTGGGTCCGTCTGCCAGGGTGGCGACCAGCGCCAGGGCCGCTTGCGTGGAGCGGCGCAAGTAATCCGGCTCGATGAATTCGATCGTATCCGTCGGGTCGGCGTTGCGTTTCTCTTCGAAGGCATTGATGAAGCGTATGGCCGGGTAGCCCAAATCGCTGAAGGACTGATGATCGCCGTAGCGATTTTCCCGATCGACCGCATCCATCACACGCAAGTCGATAGCGAGGTTGTAGTTGTGGCTTAGAAAGTTGGCTTCCCGCGCGAGCCGCCGCGAAACCGATGTGTCGTTGGGTCCTTCCGAGAATACGCGCAAATACCGGTCTTCGCGATTGCCATAGAAGTCGTGAATGTTGCCGATCGTATCGAGGTTGATCATTCCGATCACATCAACATTGTCATCGGCGATCCACTTGGCAAAAGCGATGCTGCCTTGCCGCTGGACTTCTTCGGCGGAAAACAGAACGAACATGACCGTCGCCTTGTACTGCGAGGCGCTCATGACGCGCGCCAACTCCAAGACCGCCGCCACACCGGAGCCATTGTCGTTGGCGCCGGGCGCGTAAGCTGTGCCGGAATCGCGCGGTGTGCCGATGCTGTCATAGTGCGCGCCGACGATGATGGTGCCGGCGTCCAGCTCTGTGCCGCTGATCGCGCCGACAATATTGTATTGCGTGCTTCGTTCATCCGGCGTCGTGTAGGCGTAGAACCCAACTTCAAAGGTGTAGAACTTGCCAGCGGAAGCCGCCCGGAAAATCTCGAACTGATCATTGATGTACCGCCGCGCCGCGCCAATCCCTTCGCTGGTCGACGCTTGCGTCGAGCTGATGTGCCGGGTGCGCACAGCCTGCAGGCTGCGGATATGCGCCATCAGCCGGTCGGACTCGATCTGGTCAAGCAGCTGCCGCATGGCGTCGTCGCTGGGCGGAATTGGCGTCGCGCCGACTTCGGGCAGGACGGCGGACCGCGAGTCAGCATAACCCAAGGTAGCTTGCGGACTAGGCCTTGCCAGAGGCGCCAATGTCGGTGGGGCGTTGTCGCTGGTTCCCAGGTTGCAGGAAATCAGCAGCAGCATGAATCCGGTCAAGATGAGGGCGGTTTTTCGATGGCTGGCAGTCCTGTCCATAAAGGCGATTCTAGCATAGTTCGGCGAGGGCAGGCTGTCTGTAGACTGTGCATCCAGAAGCCGTACAATAGTTGTATGGTATCGTACGCAATTGCCAAAGGTCGCCAATGCCAAAGCCGAGTTTCGCTGCCTCATTGGCATTGTCTGTACACTTGATGGCGCCTTTGCCGGAGCGATAACATGCGGGTTTTAATCATCGGCGGGACAATTTTTCTAGGGCGCGCCCTGGTGGATGCGGCGCTGCGGCGCGGCCACCGCGTCACCCTCTTCAACCGCGGCATCAGCAACCCCGCGGCCTATCCCGATCTCGAAACAATTCGTGGCGACCGAGAAACGGATCTCGATCGATTGCGCAGACGAGGTTGGGACGCGGTGATTGATACATGCGGTTATCTACCGCGGCAGCTTCAGCTGTCAACCGCGGCGCTGCGTCAAGCGGTTGATCACTACACCTTCGTCTCGACGCTCTCGGTATACCCAGTAGCCGGTCAGCCGAATCGCGATGAGTCAGCGCCTGTTCTGACTTTGGAAGGCGACTACAGCGAAGAAGTTACGGGAGAAACCTACGGACCGCTGAAGGCCGGCTGTGAGGCGGCCCTTCTGGAAGCGTTTCCCCGAAACGCTTTTGTCATCCGCGCCGGCTTGATCGTCGGTCCTTACGACCCGAGCAATCGTTTCACCTATTGGGTGACGCGCGCCGCCCGGGGAGGCGCTGCCATCGCGCCGCCGGCCGATCAGCCGCTTCAGTTCATTGACGCGCGTGACCTGGCCAACTTCGTTCTACAAGGGATGGAGACGCGGATCTCGGGAGTTTACAATGTGACCGGTCCCGCTGCCCGCATGACATTCGGCGAATTCCTGCCACTCGCGAAAAAAGCGCTAGGCAGCGATGTCCACTTCCATCACGCCAGCGATGATTACTTACGGCGGCGCGGCGTCGATGAATTCATGGGATTGCCGCTCTGGCTCAAGCGAGCATCGGCGGAAAGCTTCATGACCTTCAATGTTGACCGGGCGCTCGCCGCCGGGCTGAGGTTTCGCCCGCTGGCGCATACCATTCGCGATACCTACGAATGGGCGCGTACTTTGCCAGAGGACGCCCCAAAACCGGCCGACTTATCGACCGAGCTGGAAACGACGTTGCTTGAGGATTTTAATTCCTAGGGGCGCGACTGGGCCGCGTTTCTGTTAATCGAGATAATCGCGCAATTTGCGACTGCGGCGAGGATGCCGCAAGCGCCGCAGCGCTCGTCCCTCAATCTGCCGTATCCGCTCACGGGTCAAGCCAAACTTCTGCCCGACTTCTTCCAAGGTGTAGCAATGACCGTTTTGCAGGCCGAAACGCAGGCGCAGAATCCTCGCTTCGCGCGGCGTCAGCGTATTGAGGAGTTCTTCAATCTTTTCTTTAAGCAGCTTGTTGTAGGCGCTGTCGGATGGGTTCGGCTCGCGATCGTTTTCGATGAAGCTGCCCAGTTCGCTGTCATCATCTTTGCCAATCGGATGTTCCAGGCTCAGGGGCCGCCAAGAGACCTTCAGCATCCATTGCACCTTGCGTGGGTCGCACTCCATCACCTCGGCGATTTCCTCCACCGAGGGCTTGCAGCCGGTTTCCTGCTCCAGGTCGCGCGCCACCCGATAAAGTTGCCGGATGCGGTCGGTCATGTGTACCGGCACACGAATCGTGCGGCCTTGATCGGCGATCGCGCGAGTGATCGTCTGCCTGATCCACCAGGTCGCGTAGGTGCTGAAGCGATAGCCGCGGTG
>JAAXID010000130.1 GCA_012270545.1 Anaerolineae bacterium
GCGGCGAAGCTCAGCGCCAGCCCGCCCGGCGCGACCATCAGGAGCAATCCGAGCAGGTTCAGCAAGACCGCCCCGGCCGTGATCAGGGGCAGCAGGCGGCGCGTCTGCGCTTCTTCGTCCGAGCGACGCATCAAGCCCGCAGGCGGACTGCGCGTGGCATCCCAGGACGGGATGGCGGCCGCGACCAGGCTCGCGCCCAGGCCGATCGCGGCGCCTTTCAACAGCGTCGGCGGCGGCACAGAGATGCGCTGCACGTCCACGCTGAAATAGAGATCGCTGATCGTCTGCGAGACGAGCGCGACCGCCCCTCGCCCAAAAATGATGCCCAGCGCCAAACCAAGAACCGTGCCGATGACGCCCAGTATGAATGCTTCCAGCAAGATGAAGCGGAAGATCTGCACCCGAGTAGTGCCCAGCGAGCGCATGATGCCGAGCGCACCGCGCCGCTGCACCACGCTGAAGGTCACCGTGTTGTAGATGAGGAACAGGCCGACAATGAGCGCCAGGCTGCTCATCGCCTGCAGGTTGAATTCAAATGCGGCGATCATCTGATCAAGCGCGTTCTCTTCCTTGACATCCACCAGTTGGATGCCGGCGGGCAGCGCAGCGTGCAACGCTTCAACCTCGTCTTCTTCGAGGATGAGATCGATGCGGCTGAGGCGCCCGCTCATGCCGACGATCTCTTGCGCGCTGGCGATATCGCAGATGATGAGATCATCGAGCGCCTGTCGGCTGGCATTGTCCGCCGGCTGCAAGAACCCGACCACGCGCACCGGGCTGAAGCGTCCAGCGGCGCTTATCCGCAGCTCGTCTTCCAATTTCACTCCCAGCCGCTCAACCAGCGCCTCGCTGATGACGACCGCGCCCGGCTCGGCGATGAGGCGGCTGAGCGCGCCGAAATCGACTTCTTCGGCTTCGTCCGCCAGATAGGAGCGGAAGGGCGGCTCCGCCAAAGGATCGACGCCGAGCAGGCGCAATGCCCGGTCCTCACCGGCGACGCGCGCAAACTCGGTCACGACCGGCGCGCTGACCTTGAAACCCAATTCCAGCCGCAGGCGCGTATACAAGCCCGAGTCCAAGCCGTTGGGTCCGCCGATGATCTGGTGGGTGGCGCGCCCGACGAGGCTCTCGCTGCTGAGCGTGAAGGCGCGGCTCGCCGACGCGTTGGCGATCTCGATGGAGACGACCACCGCCACCCCCAGCGCGACGCCGATTACGAACATCCCGCTCTGGAACAGGCGGCGGCTGATGTAGCGCAAGGCCAAGCGGAGTATGATTGAGGGCATCCTATGCTACCCTGCCCCTGAGGTTGACATCGGCGCGAAAAACGGGAGATCCGCCGGGTCGCGCCTGCAAGCGCACTCTTGAGAATGCGCGCACTTGCGCAAGTAAGGTCCCGCGCTAGACGCCGAACATATCTTTGAAGCGCTGAAGGCGGGCGAGATAATCGTCAAGTACCTCTCCGTGAGGATAAACCGCCAGCTCGGTCGCGCCGAGCGATTCCCAGCCGGCAACATAAGACTCCCATTCGCTTTCGGGAACGCTCTCGGTGCTCAGGCGTGTATGCAAACCGACCGAGTCGGTGCGGCCGCAGTCGTAAGCGTATGCCCAGTATTTGTCGCAGAATGGTTTGGCTTGTTCCGGCGCGCCGGACTGTGCTACGTAGCCATCGCTGAGGCACGCGGCCCGCCCCAAGACAACATCGGCGCTGCCGCCGATCCAGATTGATATCGGCTGCTTGGGCGTGGGATTGATGCCGGCATCGTCAATCGTCTCGAAGCGCCCGTCGATATCGACCAGTTCACGCGTCCAGAGTTCGCGCAGAATGGCGATCTGCTCTTCGCAGCGGGCGCCGCGCGTGCTGAAATCGTAGCCGAGCGAGTTGTATTCGACCGCGTTCCAGCCGACGCCGATGCCCATGCGGAAGCGTCCGCCGGAGAGCAAATCGACCTGCGTCGCCTGTTTCGCCACCAGCGCCGTCTGCCGCTGTGGCAGGATCAAGACGCCAGTCATGAAGCCGATCGTCTCAGTGAAACCCGCCATCCAGGAGAAGAGCGTGAAGGGCTCGTGGAACATATCGGCGTAGGTATAGGGCCGGCCGGTGTCCCAGCCCGGTCGGTCAGGATTGGCGCCCAGCACGTGGTCATAAGCCAGAATATGATGGTAGCCCATGCCCTCGGCCGCTTGCGCAAAATCGCGCAGTGTAACTGGATCAGCGCCGATCTGCGTTTGCGGGAATACAACTCCGAACTTCATGATTGATCTCCCAGAATCCTTGGCAATGTCATGATGAATGCTAACGGAGATAAGGCGATAAAACCAGACGAGGCGAATGGCTGGATTCTGGGACGGCAATGGGCGACCCGCCAGAATTCAACAGGGTTGCGACGCCGCAGGCTGACTTGCATCCAGCGCGGTTTGTGCTAACTTGTCCGAAAGAGCCAACAGGGACCTCGGCGCATGCCCGATCTATCCGTCGTCATCGTCAGTTACAATACGCGCGATTTGCTGCGGAACTGCCTGCTGGCGCTGCGGGAGAGCGTCGGGCTTAATCTGGAAATCATCGTGGTCGATAACGCCTCTTCCGATGGCAGCGCGGATATGACGCGCGCCGAGTTCCCCGAGGTGAATCTGCTGGCGCAGACGCTGAACGCCTGGTATTGCGGCGGCAACAATATCGGCATCGAGGCGGCCAGCGCCGATACTGTGCTGCTGCTCAACCCCGATACCGAAGTCGCGCCCCCCGCCCTGGCGCTGATGTACCGCTTCTTGCTTGAGAATCCCGGTTATGTCGGCGTGACCGCCCAGCTCTATTACCCCAATGGCGAGATCCAGCGCAGCTGCGCGCGGATACCGGACTTCCGCCACTTGCTATTGGCTTACAGCGCCCTCGGATATCTGCTGCCGACACTCAAACGCGCGCTTCACAAAGATGTTACCTACGGTGATTGGGATCGGCGCAGCGATCGCGATGTGGCTGCCATCCCCGGTTCCTGCACGATGATGCGGCGCGGGGACATTTGGCTGGATGATGATTTGCTGCTCTACTTCCCCGAAGAGGCATTGGCGCAGCGCCATCGGCAACCAATGCGTTTTCTGGCGGCGGCGCGGATCAAGCACCATGAAAAGTCTTCGACGCGCGCTTGGTTCGCCACCAGCATCTTCTTCCGCGATATGCTGGTCTACTGCCGCAAGCATCACGGGCTGGCGAAGATGCTGCTGCTGTGGCTGCTGAGCCGGCCGGTCTACTGGCTGATGTGGCTGAAGAATCGGTAGCGTCGCCTACACGCTACCCGCCGTCGCCAAGGAGGAATGTAACCCGCAAAGCAAAAGGATAATTGTAGGGGCGCCCTGATGGAGTCCCGCTACACATTCCAATGTGAATATGTTTCGCACAGACCCCAATCGATCCAACTAAGCCCGAAACAGCGCCAGCGGCATGTGGAAGGACACCACCCAGTTCGGCGCGTCGACAATCTCGCTGATCTTCAGATCACCGGCGACGCTGCAGAGGATGTAGGCCTGGCTGCGGCTCATGCGGTGGTTCGCTTCCAGCCAGTCGATCATATAGCGGAGGGCCTTCTTGGCATTAACCATCAGGTCGGGTCCGTGCGCGGTCGTGATGTGATAACCCTGTGTATCCAGCTTGCTCATCGGGCTGGGACGGCGCAGCTGCACCTCCGGCAGGTCGACGCCCTTGAGTAGCTTGAAGCGCATCGTGACGATCATGGGCGCTTCAATCCCGGTGACGCAGACCTCGCCCTGCCCTTGCGCCGCGTGGCAATCGCCGGTGGCGAAGAGGGCGCCCTCCACCAGCACAGGTAGCCACACCGTCGAACCGATGACCATGTCGCGCACATCGAGGTTGCCGCCGTTTTCCCGCGGCGGAAAGGTGCTGAAGCGTCCCTTCTCGCGCGGCGCCACGCCCACTACGCCGGTATGCGGCTCGAAGGGCAGGCTGATATGATCGAGCTCGGTTGAAAAGCAGGTATCGCCATCAACGCGCCACTGATGAAAATAGGTGAAATCAAAATCCTCCGGCAGCAGGCCCATGCCCGGTCGATGCGCCGACCAGCCCCAGCCCTTGTGACGCATATCGAGGATGTCAATCTCCAGGGCATCGCCCGGCTGCGCGCCCTTGACCCAGACGGATCCATTGAGCGCGTGGATCTTGCTGCGGTCCACGTTTTCATATTCAGCGACGGTCCAATCCGGCTCGATCTGCCCATTCGCTTCCAGGCAATCGAAGACGACCGTGTCGCCGCTGTCGATCTCCAGGCGCGGTTCGATCGAATTGTCCCAGAAGGGTTGAATGACGCTGTCGTCAAGATAATGCTCGGTCATCCGCTTTCTCCTCGCGTGCGTTTACCGCATGAATGAGCGCGGCGTCGCCTTGAGGATGGTGACTTCCATGCGCGAACCGTCCATCAGGTCAGGGAGCTTGGGACTGACTTCGTCCCGCCAGTAGTCGTTGTTGTATACCGCATCATAGAGCGCGTCTTTTTCCGCCTCGTCGGCGAACCGGCGAATCCAAACATAGGTGTCCTCGGCGTCGTTAAGGAATGACCCCAAAATCGTCATGCCCTTGGACAGCTGATAGGGGATGATTTCTTCGTCCATGTACTTGACAAATTCCGGTCCCTTGCCTGGCTGCATCGGATAAACGCGCAATTCAAAAAACATCGTCCGGCTCCTTCGTTCAGTTGAATGAGACCATCATAACACGTTCCGACCCGCAATACGCGAATGTAGGGGCGAGCCATCAGCTCACCCGCACGCACACTAGATAAGTTTGCCCTGCACATGATCGATGAAAATGTAAGAGCGGCACAAGTCGCCCGTAGGCAATATATTGTGCGTTTCGGGCGACCACAGCCGCGCGTAGACACAGCGGGTCAGTCGCCCCTACAAGGCTTGTCATTGAGGCGGATAATCGGCGGCAATTAAGGTACTCGTCTCGGCTACGTCAAGCAGCTTCGCATCGCGCGACAGTGGGGCTGGCGAAGCCCAAACGGCGTCAAGCAGTCAGGTGCATCCCCCGCTAAAGCATGGTAAGATGCAGACTGTAGTTTGAAGCGAAAAGGGTGTCCATGCGCATTCTGATCATCTCAGACATTCACGCTAATTACACCGCCTTTGAAGCCGTGCTCGCGCATTGCGAGGGCGAGTGGGATTTCGTCTGGTGTTTGGGCGATGTCGTCGGCTATGGACCGGATCCCAATGAATGCGTCGACCGTCTGAAGGAGCTGCCGCAGTTGTGCCTGGCCGGCAACCATGATTGGGCGGCGCTGAATCGGCTGGATGTCCGCAGCTTCAATCCCGATGCACGGCGCGCCGTCGAATGGACGCAGGCGGCGCTTACCGACGAAAATACGCGCTGGCTCGAGGCGCTGCCGGTCACCTTCGTCATCGGCGAATATACGCTCGTGCATGCCAGCCCGCGCGAACCGATTTGGGAGTACATCCTCGAGCCGAGCATCGCCGCGCTGAACTTCCCGCATTTTGAGACGCCCTACTGCTTCGTCGGGCATACGCACCAGCCGGTGATCTTTACCATCGCCGATGAAAGCGGCGACGCGGCCTCAGCCCTGCCCCACTACAACGAGCCGCGCACGCTGAATGGCCAGCGGCAGATCATCAATCCCGGCAGCATCGGTCAGCCGCGCGATCAGAATCCGGACGCCGCCTACGGCCTCCTCGATATGACCAGCGGCGTCTTTGAGCACCGGCGCATCCCCTACGACATCAAGGCGGTGCAGCGCCGCATGCTCGATTTCAACCTGCCGGAACGGCTCATTACGCGTCTCGAACACGGCTTGTAAATCGCCGCTGCAACCAGTGTAGAGAAGCCGATGTCTAGCGAACTCAGTAGCAAGATGCGCGCCTACATGGCGGAGATTTATCGGCTTGTCGACCGGCAGCCGAACAAATCAGAAAACGTCACCAGTTCGCAGTTGGCCGATTGGCTCTTCGTCAGCCCGCCAGCCGTCAACCGCATGGTCAACCGGCTGAGCGAGCTTGGCTTGCTCGTGCATCAGCCTTATCAAGGCATCACCATAACCGATGAGGGACGCGCGGAAGCGCTGAAGCATATCCGCCGCCAGCGCATCGCCGAAGCCTTCCTCGTGCAAGTGATGGACATCAACTGGCTGACCGTGCACGAAGAGGCGCTGCGCCTGAGCGACGGGCTGAGCGAGGCGGTCATTCAACGCATGTATGAGATGACGGGCGAACCCGCGACCTGCCCGCACGGCGAACCGATACCGGACGCGCAGGGCAGCCTACCGCCGGCGAATGACGTCTCGCTTTCGCAAATCGGCGCCGGCAACAAGATCCGCATCAGCCGCCTGATCACGCGCGAATCTGACCGTTTGCAGTATATCGAGGCGCTTGGGCTCGTTCCCGATCAGATCTGCGAGGTCATCCATGTCGCGCCATTTGACGGACCCATGCAGCTCAAGCTGGGGCGGGAATTCCGCATCATCGGCAACAGTCTGGCGCAGCTGATCCGGGCGGAAGTGCTAGAATAGTTTACGCCACAGTGCTTGGTGGGTCTGAACCCAACTCAGACACAATGATGAACTCACATTAGTGAGAATGTGTAGGGGCGGCTCAGTGAGTCGCCCGCCTGCGAGTTTGTTATTTTTCGGGCGACCTCATAGGACGCCCCTACAGATTTGACGGCAACACGCGCATAATGATTATTGTGAGAACAGAAAACTAGCGGCTTCAGCGATTGCTATGAAAATCGGGGTGCTCGCGCTGCAAGGCGCCTTCATCGAGCATATCAAGATGCTGCGGCGGCTCGGCGTAGACGCGGTCGAAGTGCGCCTGCCACACCAACTCGACCAGCTGGACGGGCTGATCATCCCCGGCGGCGAGAGCACGACCATCGGCAAGCTGGCGACCGCCTATGGCTTGATCGCGCCCTTGCGCCGCTTCGCCCAATCGACGCCGACCTGGGGCACCTGCGCCGGCATGATTTTTCTGGCGAAAGACATCGGCATTGATGAGCAGCCGATTTTGGGCGCGATGGATATCACCGTCGACCGCAACGCCTTCGGCCGGCAGATCGACAGCTTCGAAACCGACCTCGAAATCGCCGGGCTGGCGGGCGCGCCATTCCACGCGGTCTTCATCCGCGCGCCGGTCGTCACCGCGGTTGAGCCCGAGGTGGATGTGCTGGCTCGGCTGGACGACGGGCGAATCGTCGCCGTCCGGCAAGGGCGCCTGCTGGCGACCGCCTTCCATCCCGAATTAACCGACGATTTGCGCCTACATTCAGTTTTTTGCGATATAGTAAAAGAGACGCTGGCTTGAGCCTCCGAAGGGAGTGGAAGAGCATGTCAGGCAATTCGCCGAGCCTCGGCGATGCGGGTCCCGGCAAAGACGCCGAAGACAGCAAAATCTCGTCGTTCATCAATATGATGATGTCTGGCGCCCAAGCCAAACTGGACGACATTGAAGAACCGACAGCGGCCGAACTGGCCGCGATCGACGACCGCGACGACCTGCCTGAAATCGAGAGGCCGTCGGAGGCCGCCATTGACTTGCAGCCGGCGCTCGCCTTACTGGCCGAGGCCGAAGAGCCGGAAGTAGTTTCGCTCGAGACGCTGGACGATGTCGACGAGGCGGAAGCGAACGGTGAGGACCTGGAAGAGGTCGAAGAGTTGCTGGAAGACGTGGAGACCTTGATCGACGACTACATCGATATCGATCTTGACGATGACGCGCTCGATGACGAAGGCTACGACCTGGACGACGAAGACATCGACAGCTACCACGATCTCTACGGCGATGACGACACGATCATCCCCTCCTTCCGCGAAGGCGAATTCGCTGAAGAAGAAGACGGCGATACCGATTATTACAATGAACTGCGCTGACCGCCCGCGGCGATGGATGGCGTAATTCTCGCTGGCGGCGCCGGCACGCGCATGCGCCCCCTGACGCTGAAAAAGCCGAAGCCCCTGCTAGAGCTGCAAGACAGACCGATTCTCGCCTGGTCGCTAATGAGCCTGAGCGGCATCGTCGATCGTGTCCTGGTCGTCGTCCATTACCTGAAGGAACAGATCGCCGCGTACATGGCCGCGCAGGATATCATCGCCGACTACACGCTGGTCGAGCAGCGGCCCGAACCGCTGGGCACCGGTCACGCCTTGCTCTGCTGTCGCGATCATCTCGCCAGCGCCGACTTCCTGGTCATCAACGGCGACGATCTCTATCCGGCCGCCGCCCTGCGCGAGCTGAGCCAACATGCTTTTGGCATTCTGTCAAGCCGGCGCGACGATTATGAACGATACGGCGTGGTCCTGCGAAATAAGGCGGGCGAATTCCTGCGCATTGATGAGAAGCCACCGGCGGGCGCTTATGCCGCTCCCGCTCCCTGCAACAGCGGCGCATACAAGCTCACCTCCGCCGTATTCGGCTACCAGCCCGCGAAGTCCGCCCGCGGCGAGTTTGAGATCACCGACTATGTTTCGGGGGCGGCGCGCGATCATGCGGTGGCGGTGGTGGATTCGCCCTTCTGGCTGCCCATCGGCGACCCGGCCGCGCTGGCGGCGGCGCAGTCCGTCGATGTGGCGCGCTGGATACCCCCACCCCAAACCCCTCCCCCATAAAGAAGGAGGGGCTTTCATTCTTTGTTTATGTCGCTCGTTATATCGTTAAGGTTGATTCTCTGCCTTGTATCAAATCCTGGCATACACGCGTGTGGAAATGATCCCGCACCCACTCTGCCTTTTCGCGGGCGGCATCCTGCGCCATTTTCGCCATGCCCTTATCCTTCATCCAGCTGACCGCTTTCTTGCTATTTTCCCGCACCAAACCGCTAAGGGTCAGGTAGTTTCGTTTGCGCCGATTGCAGGGACCGCAGAGCAGAACGCGATTCAAAATATGGTTCTCGCCGCCATCCGACTTGGGCAGCTTGTGGTCAAGCTGCATGAACTCGCGCTCAAGGACGCGCCCACAGCCAGCGCAGATGACGCCGCCACTGGATGCTTGAGCCGCAGCCAGAATGTTGGTCATGCCGCGGTGGGTAATATTTTGCCAAGGCGCTTCCGGCCGTTGGATCATGAGGCGCAAGTTGGCCGCAGCCATCAATTTGTCGTCGGTGCGCGTGGGCGGCTCGGTCTTGTAATGGACTTCGTGCGGAAACATCACTTTTTTGCTTGTTCCAGGCGTGAACAGCCACTCCCCTTGCAGACGTTCTAACACGGTATCATGCGCCTCGTCCCAAATGTCAATGCCTACCCATTGGCGCTTTAATTGCTCGGCGGCAACAGGCGTGGTGGCGCAGCCGCAGAAAGGATCGAGCACGATATCGCCTTCGTTACTACTAGACTCGATGATGCGGCGATAGAGGGCGAGAGGCTTTTGTGTGGGGTAGCCAGTGCGTTCTTTGGAGTTGCTCGATAAGGACAACTCATGCTCTGCCCACAATGTCCCCAGTGGTTTACCGCGATAATCTTTTTGATATTTACGTCGCTCCAATTTCCCGTCAGGATAGATGATCACATTACCTTTTTGATATTCTTCCTCAAGGCGCTCTTTCTTCAAACGCCATCCCGTCGGATACGGATTCTTGTAGCCGCGCCATTCATAACAAAGATTTGGGCGAGGTCCCATGCTTTTGGAGCGGAAAAGAGGGGTCCCAGTATTATATCGCCGACCTTGTTCATCAACTTTCGGAAATTTTTCGAGTGCTTCAGAGTCAGTGAGTTCACGGTATGGACAAAGCGTGGCATATTTAGATTTTGAATAGTAGAGGATGGAATCGGTCATAACCCCCCAAGATTGAGCGGAATGTTGACTGCCTTTACCAGTTGAAACGTAACGTTTCCAAACGATCTCATTTCGAAAGTTATCCCAACCAAAAATGGCATCCATCATCATTTTAAGGTAATGACTGGCTGTTTGATCGCAATGCAAATAAATACTCCCATCTACCCGCAAGACCCGCCGCATCTCCATCAAGCGCACGCCTAGCCAGCAGAGGAAGGCGCCCATATCATCGCCATAAGCGGCCCGCGCCGCCGTGATGACTTCCCAGACGGCGGGCCAGTCGTCTATGATGCTGTCAGTCCATTCTTCGTGCACATCATCATCCCAGCGCCAGCGGTCTTTGAAGCGCGC